>SXMG01000050.1 GCA_005778835.1 Actinomycetota bacterium | reverse complement strand
GACGCCCTTCGCCGCCCAGCTCGCCGCCGAGTCGGCAGCGCGTCAGGCGCAGGAGCACGGCATGAAGAAGGTCGACGTCTTCGTCACGGGCCCCGGCTCCGGACGCGAGACGGCGATCCGCTCGTTGCAGGCGGCCGGCCTCGAGGTCGGCTCGATCAGCGACGTGACGCCGCAGGCGCACAACGGCTGCCGCCCGCCGAAGCGTCGCCGGGTCTAGTTTCTCGACCTCAGTGTTCCGCCCCGAGCGCAGCTCGGGTCGGCGCTGGGGTCGCGGCGATGCGATGCATCGCTTCCAGCTCCACCGCGCGATCTGAATAACTCAACACACTCGACGAGCCAGCCACTCGTCGCGCCACAAGTGTCATATGGCGGACACTTTGCCGAAAGGAATCAACAGTGCTCATCGCACAACGTCCCACTCTGACCGAGGAGAGCGTCTCCGAGTTCCGGTCCCGCTTCATCATCGAGCCGCTGGAGCCCGGCTGCGGCTACACGCTCGGCAACTCGCTGCGCCGCACCCTGCTCTCGTCGATTCCCGGCGCGGCCGTGACGAGCATCCGCATCGATGGTGTGCTGCACGAGTTCAGCACCATTCCCGGTGTGAAAGAAGACGTCACCGAGATCATCTTGAACATCAAGAACCTCGTCGTCTCGAGCGAGCACGACGAGCCGATCACCGCCTACCTGCGCAAGCAGGGCGCGGGTGAGGTCACCGCGGCCGACATCTCGGCGCCCGCCGGTGTCGAGATCCACAACCCCGAACTCGTCATCGCGACGCTCAACGACAGCGCGAAGTTCGAGCTCGAGCTCACGATCGAGCGCGGTCGCGGCTACGTCAGCGCCACCCAGAACCGCAGCGAGTTCAGCGAGGCCGGCCAGGTTCCGGTCGACTCGATCTACTCGCCCGTGCTCAAGGTGACCTACCGCGTCGAGGCGACTCGTGCCGGTGAGCGCACCGACTTCGACCGTCTCGTGGTCGACGTCGAGTCGAAGCCCGCCATCACGCCCCGCGACGCGATCGCGTCGGCCGGTCGCACGCTCGTCGAGCTGTTCGGCCTCGCCCGCGAGCTCAACACGCAGGCCGAGGGCATCGAGATCGGCCCCGCGCCGGTCGACGCCGTGCTCTCGACGGAGCTCTCGATGCCGATCGAAGACCTCGACCTCTCGGTGCGCAGCTACAACTGCCTCAAGCGCGTGGGCATCAACACCGTGAGCGAGCTCGTCGCGCTCTCGGAGACCCAGCTGATGAACATCCGCAACTTCGGCCAGAAGTCGGTCGACGAGGTCAAGGACAAGCTCGTTGAAATGGGCCTCTCGCTCAAGGACGCGGTCCCCGGATTCGACGGCGCTCACTTCTACGGCGGCTACGACGACGAGGAGAGCAACTAGGCGCTGCGGCGCTTCGTTCTCGCTCCTTCCCGTCACTGATACGAAAGAACACACACCATGCCTCAGCCCACGAAGGGACCCCGCCTCGGCGGCGGCCCTGCCCACGAGCGCCTGCTTCTCGCGAACCTCGCGACGGCCCTCTTCACGCACAAGCGCATCACCACGACCGAGACGAAGGCCAAGCGCCTGCGCCCGCTCGCTGAGCGCCTCATCACCTTCGCCAAGCGCGGCGACCTGCACGCTCGCCGCCGGGTCATGACGACCATTCGCGACAAGAGCGCCGTGCACGAGCTCTTCACTGAGATCGCGCCGCTCATGGCCGAGCGCGAGGGCGGCTACACCCGCATCACGAAGGTCGGCTACCGCAAGGGCGACAACGCCCCCAGGGCCGTGATCGAGCTCGTTCTCGAGCCCGTGAACCCCAAGCCGAAGAGCGCGAAGAAGACCGCGGCTGCGGCCGCGGCGTCGACCCCGGCCGAGAAGCCTGTGGTCGAGGACGTCGCTGCTGACGATGCGACCGCTGACGAGGTCGTTGTCGACGAGGCCGCGACCGACGAGGCCAGCGCTCAGGAGACCAGCGCTCCTGAGACCGGCGCAGAGGAGACGGTCGACGAGGCACCTGCCGCTGACGCCGCCGACGAGGCGCCCGCCGACGAGGCCGAGGCCAAGTAGCAGGCTCGAATCACGATCGCGTCACGGCCCCCGCTCGAGAGAGCGGGGGCCGTACGCTTTTCTGCGTGACCGACGAGCTGCTGGCGCTGCGCGACCGCGTGCGCGCGCCCGACGACCTGCCGCTGCCCGATGGCCCGGAGGGCATCCGCTGGCGTGCGCTCAAGCTCGAGGACGCGGCTGTGATCACCGAGCTCGAAGAGCGCATCGGCGCTCGCGACCACCCGACGTGGAGCGAGTCGCTCGACGAGCTGCGCGAAGAGCTCGAGCACTCGTGGGTCGACCCTGCTCGCGACGGTGCTGTCGCGGTCGACTCCGCAGGAGTCGCGGTCGCCTGGGGCCTGGTCGTCGCACCGCCCGAGCCGGAGTCGCTCGTGCGCGTCATGCTCTTCGGAGGGGTCGACCCGGCACACCGCGGTCACGGCATCGGCCGCAGTCTGCTCGCGTGGCAGCACGCACGCGCACAGCAGATGCTCGCCGACAGCGAGCTGGCGCTGCCCGCCTGGGTCATGAGCTACGCGGCCGATCTGGCTCCCGAGCACGGCCGACTGCTGCAGCACGTCGGCTTCGAGCCCGCGCGGTACTTCACGACGCTCGAGTGCCCGCTGACCCAGGATCCGCCGACGGTGGTGCTGCCGGAGGGGGTGGTCGTCGAGCCGTTCTCCGCAGAGCGGAGCGAAGCCGTGCGCGCGGCCAAGAACGCCTCGTTCGCCGACCACTGGGGCAGTCAGCCGGCAAGCCGAGAGGGCTGGGAGTCGATGCAGACGCTGCCGAGCTTCAGGCCCGAGCTGTGCCGCATCGCCCGGGTCGGCGACGACGTAGTCGGCTTCGTCATCACCGAGATCAACGAAGACGACTGGGAGCGTCAGGGTGCCCGCAGCGCCTATATCGGACTCGTCGGCACCGTGCGCGAGTGGCGCGGTCGGGGCCTGGCCAGCGCTCTGCTCGCCGACGTGCTCGCGGCCTACCGTGCGGCCGATCTCGAACTGGCCGTGCTCGACGTCGACACCGAGAACCCCACGGGGGCACTCGGCGTCTACACCCGGCTCGGATTCGCGCCCACGGCCCGAGACGTCGCCTATCGGGTCGTGTACTGACCTCGTCGCGTCAGCGCGGGCGCCACAGCTCGGGATTCTCGTCGTAGTCGACCAGTTCGGGCAACGAGGCCAGGTAGAGCAGTGCGGTCTCGACGGCGTTGGCGTAGACGCGGCCACCGGCTGATCCGGGGTGCACCTGGTCGCGTGCCAGCAGGTTCAGCTGCGGGGCGATCGCGCGACGCCAGTCGGCGACGACGACGTCGCGGTAGTCGGCCGCGAAGGCGAACAGGTGCCGGTTGACCCCCGGAATCCAGTCGCGCGGAGCCTGGGCGCTGACGAGCACGAGCTGCCGCTCAGGGCCGATGATCGAGCGCACCTCGGCAAGAGTCGACGGATCGATCGACCCATTGGTGCCGAGGTGCAGGATGACGATCGGGCGCAGCGCGTCGCGTGCCGCGAGCGACCGCACGATATCGGGGGCCTGCCGCATCTGCCGGGAGACGACGGCGTCGATGGCGATGCCCGGCCACCGTGCCTGCAGCTGGGGGGCCGCCGCGAGCATGACCGAGTCGCCGATCGCGACGATCTGATCACCGGTCGCCAGCTTCGCCGCCGTGCCGTCGACCGGCACTCGCTCTGACAGCGGGATGCGCAGAGGCTGCGCCGCGGCGGCATCGAGTGCGGCCTGCCCGGCCGCGATGAAGGCGGCAGCCTCCGACTGCGCAGGTGCGCGCACGACCGCGGCCGCTGTGCCGGCGACCAGCCCGGCGAGGGCGAGCCCGCTCGCCACGACCATGACCACGCGACGGGGCCTCGGCCAGGCCGCGAGGAGCGCGCGCAGGCGGCGCTGCCGCACGGGCTGCTCGAGCAGTCGATAGCTCAGAGCGGCGAGCACGACCGAGATGACGAGAGCGGCGAGCCCCAGCAACCAAGCCTGCGGCCCCCCTCGATCGACGAAGGGCAGGGCCGCTCCGAGCAGCATGAGCACGGGCCAGTGCCACAGGTAGAGCCCGTACGAGCGCTCGCCGAGCCAGCGGGGGAGCGGAGCATCCAGCACCGTCGCCGCCGAGCCGCTGGGGTGCTCGGCGCTCACGATCAGCACGCCGGTGAGCAGCACGGCGGCCACGAGCCCGCCGCGGTACGTGGCCGCCGAGTCGATGGCGAGAACGAGCGTCAGGGCGACAAGGCCCGCAGCGGCCAGCAGGGCGGCGGCATCGGCGGCGCGCGCGGGAATGCGAGAGACGGATGCCCGCCTCGCGATCGGCTCGCGAGCCAGCGCCAGGCCGGCACCGAGCAGCAGCCCGAAGCCGTGCGTGAGGGTCGAGTAGTACGCCGCTGAAGCGGGGGCCGGATCGATCGCAGGGTCGCCCGCGAGCAGCGCCATCGCTGCGGCAGACGCGACGGCCAGCGCGATCGGCAGCGCGATCGGCAGGTGCCGCAGGGGCAGGGCGAGCAGCACGATGACGGCGAGCGGCCAGAGCAGGTAGAACTGCTCTTCGACGGCGAGTGACCAGAAGTGCCGGAAGAGCTCGGGGCTGGTCTGGTCGAGGTAGGTCGAGCCGTTCGCGATCGACCACCAGTTGCTGCTGAAGGTGAGTGCGCCGGCGAGCTGCCAGCCGATGCCGACGAGGATGTCGCCCCCGATCAGCGCCGCCACGGTCGCCGAGAGCCCGACGACGACGACGAGGGCTGGCAGCAGTCGCCGAGCGCGTCTGGCCCAGAACCGGCGCAGCCGGACGCGACCCTCCAGACGATGCTCGGCGATGAGCAGCGCGGTGATGAGGTACCCGCTCACCACGAGGAAGATGTCGACGCCGAGAAACCCTCCCGGAGCGAGGCCCGGGAAGAGGTGGTACGCCAGCACGAGCGTGATCGCGAGCGCCCGCAGGCCGTCGAGACCCGGCAGCCGGGTGCCGTTGGCAGGGCTCGTGCTGATCGCAGACATCGTGAGAACAGTCTCTCGCGTTCGCGCCGAGGTGAGGATGCGCCGCTCTAGGATGATCGGTTGTGGAGACGGTGCGCCTGCGACTCGATGTCGCGTACGACGGCGCGGCCTTCTCGGGCTGGGGGCGGCAGCCGCGACTGCGCACCGTGCAGGGCGAACTCGAGCAGGCGGTCGCCACACTGCTGCGTCACCCCGAGCACGAGGTGCGTCTCGTCGTGGCCGGGCGCACCGACGCAGGCGTGCACGCGATCGGACAAGTCGCGCACATCGACCTCAGCGCTGAACAGTGGCGGGCGCTCGCCGCCTCGCGCCGGGCCGGCTCGGTCGAAGAGTCGCTCACCCGCCGGCTCAACGGCCTCATCAGCAGGCAGGGGGCCGATGTCGTGGTGAGCGGCGTCGCCATCGCGCCCGATGGTTTCGACGCGCGCTTCTCGGCGCTCTGGCGCCGCTATCAGTACCGTGTCGCCGATGCCCGCAGCCGTCGTGACCCCCGTCGCCGCGGGCACACCCTCTGGCACTCTGCCGACCTCGACGTCGAGGCGATGGATGCCGCGAGCCGCAGCCTCACGGGCCTGCACGACTTCGCCGCGTTCTGCCGCCCGCGCGAGGGCGCCACGACGGTCCGCACGCTGCTAGACTACCGCTGGTCACGAGACGTTGACGGGGTGCTCATCGCCGACGTGCGGCCCGACGCCTTCTGCCACTCGATGGTGCGTGCGCTCGTCGGCTCAGCCATCGAAGTGGGCAAGCACGAGCTCGGGCTCGACCAGCTGCACGCGGTGCTCGAGGGAGCCAGGCGCGAGAACGACTTCTCGGTGGTCGCGGCGCGAGGCCTCACCCTCATGGAGGTCGGATACCCGCCCGACGACGAGCTCGCGGCCCGAGCCGAGCTCACGCGTGCTCGCCGCGAGCGCGCGGGGCGCTCGGCCGAGCCCTCAGATTGACCGACCGGCCTCACGTGCACTAGTCTCGACCCTTGGTGTCCGTCGCCGACGGCCATCCGGTTGAGCCCTCCACCATGGCGTTCCGCACGATCCGTGCGAGAACTCCTCCCGGAGCGGGATTCACGAACTACTCGACACGAAAGCCGTGATTGTGACGCGCACTTTCAGCCCCACGCCCGCTGACGTTCAGCACGACTGGCTCGTCATCGATGCCAACGATGTCGTGCTGGGCCGTCTCGCCAGCCACGCCGCCGCCCTGCTGCGCGGCAAGCACACGCCCACCTTCGCCCAGCACCTGGACATGG
>SXMG01000049.1 GCA_005778835.1 Actinomycetota bacterium | reverse complement strand
TCGGCAGCAGGCCGGCGTGGTGCACGCCGATGCCCGCGCGCACGAGCCGGCTGAGCGTCGTGCCGAAGCCCGTCGCGAAGCGGAAGTCGCCGATCGCGGCCGCGATCTCGTCGCGCTGCTCGCGCGTCACCACGCGGATGCTCGAGAGCGCTTGCGCGCGCTCCATCGCCGCAGCCTGGCTGAAGTGCACGATGTAGATCGGCGCCTGCTTGTTCTCGAGCAGGGTCTCCACGGTCTCGTGCACGGGCGTGCGCACGTACTCGAACGTCAGCGGGATCGGCCGCTCGGTGTGCGTGACTTCGCTCACCGGATGGCCGGTGCGGCGCTCGAGGTCGGCGGCGATGGGCGTGACGTCGCCGAGCGTCGCGCTCATAAGCAGGAACCGCGCGTTGGTGAGAGTCAGCAACGGCACCTGCCAGGCCCACCCGCGGTCGACGTCGGCGTAGTAGTGGAACTCGTCCATCACGACGATGCCGGCCTCGAGGTCGGCGCCCTCGCGCAGCGCCTGGTTGGCGAGAATCTCCGCGGTGCAGCAGATGATCGGCGCCTCGCCGTTGACGGCCGAGTCGCCCGTCACCATGCCGACGTTCTCAGCGCCGAAGATCTCCACGAGCTGGAAGAACTTCTCGCTCACGAGTGCCTTGATCGGAGCCGTGTAGTACGTGCGCTGCCCCTGAGCGAGGGCGATGGCGTGGGCCGCGACCGCGACGAGGCTCTTGCCGCTGCCGGTGGGCGTGGCGAGCACGACGTGCGCGCCCGCGACGAGCTCGAAGATCGCCTCTTCTTGCGCCGGATACAGGTTCAGCCCCTGCCCGACCGCCCAGTTCTCGATCGCGTCGTACGCCGCACCGGCCTCGTACGGGCGGGGCATCGCGTCAAGCAGGGTCACCCCCCCGAGTCTGCCCCACTGCGCCGTCTCCACAATTCAGGAGCCACGCGCGGGGTGGCATCTCCACAATTCAGGAACTGCGGCCCAGAAACGCCGGTGCGGGATGCTCGCACGGCGTGTCGACCAGGCGCGAGCATCCCGATCTCCTGAATTGTGGAGACGCGGGACTCAGCCCTCGATCTCGGCGGTGCAGTCAGCCTCGGCGTCACCGATGGCGAAGAGCACGCGCACGCCCTCGCCGCTCATCGAGCCGTAAGCGATCTGACAGTTGCTGAGCGCCTGCTCTTCGGTCAGCGAGCCTTCCGGCCAGGTGAAGCGCACGGTCGTGGCGTCGAGGAACTCGACGGTCGGGATCGGGTCGCGCCCCTCGGCGTAGATCTCGGCGATGAGGGCCGCCGAGCCGGAGGTCAGGTCGGCGCCGATCACGGTGACCTCGCCGTCGCCCACCTCGCCGGCGTTGCTGTCGGTGCTGCCACCCGGGTCGCCGCGCTCGGCGACATCGGGAATGAGGTCGTCGGTGCTGACGGGGGCGGCGGTCGAGCATCCGGTCAGGGCGAACGCGAGGGCGCCGGCGACGGCCAGGGCGCGGAAGGCACGTGAGGTCATGCACCCAGACTGCGGGCGACTCAGCCCCCGCACCATGAGCAGTTGTTACCTACGACCCCGGGCTCTCGACGAGGAAGAACGGGAAGACGCCGGGGTTGTGGGCGTGCACGATCGCGAGGAAGACCACGAGGTCGAAGAGCAGGTGCACGATGATCACGTAGGTGAGCGACTTGGTGCGGTGGAAGATCCAGCCCTGCAGCATCGCGAACGGGATCGTCATGAGCGGGCCCCAGGCCTGGTAGCCGAGCTCCCACAGGAAGCTCACGAAGATGATCGACTGCAGAATGTTGGCGGTCAGCACCGGGAAGTGGCGCAGCAGCAGCACGTAGCAGGTGCAGATGAAGAACAGCTCGTCCCAGATTCCGACGGCGTTGACGCCCACGAAGAGACGGGCGACTTCGGAGGATTCGGAGACGGCCGGCCAGTTCTGGTACGCGCCCGAGGTGATGAAGTAGAACGGCAGAATGAGCCAGCCGAGGAACGGCACGGCGAACAGGTACGACTTCTCCCACGGCTGCCACTTCTGCCCGCTGCGCCAGGGAAAACGGATGACCTTCCGCTGGAACACGAATCGGTCAAGCACGAACGGCACGAGCACAGCGAGACTCAGCACGAAGCCGAGCAAGAAAAAGTTGGGCCACGAGATGTCGGCCTTGACGCTCACCGTGCTGACGACGATGAGGCCCGCAGCGATGATGCCGAGATCTTTCATCAACTCGCGGTCGACGAAGTAGGCGATGATGAGGCCGATCACGAGCCACGGGTAGCCGACGAGCCGGTTCTCGAAGCCGAACAGCGGTATGGCGCTCGTCACCACGATGGCGGTGGGCAGCAGCTTCAGGGTGAGCGTTCGGCGATCATCTGTCACGGGCGTGGCGTCAGCGGCAGGCATGGGGCGATTCTGTCAGGTGCCGCCCTGAATGCCCCTGTGCCGACGCAAGTCAAGCCCTATGCCGCATCACCCGAACAGGCTTCACTGAGCACCATGAGCTCACTGACGAACGATGACGATCGCCTCTCGATGACGGATGCTGCGCCCAGCGACGACCTCGACCACAAGGTCTACGCCCACTGGGATTCGACCGTGCACCACGACCTCGGTGACACGGTGCCGATGGAGGTCGTCGACGAGGCGAGCGCCGTCACGAGCTGAGGCGGTCGACCACGTCGTCGATGACGGCGGGCACCGCGAGCACGCGGAAGTGCCCGATGTGCGGCAGCACCACGTTCTCGGCGCCCGGCAGCACTGAGTTGCCCGCCGGCACGTACTGGTCGAACTCGCTGTAGAGCGAGGTGATGCGTGCGTTGACGTCGAGCGCTTCGCCGAGCTCGACGATGACCGGGCGGGTCGGCGAGAACTCGCGCCACGGCCCGAGGCCGAAGCGCGCGAGCGGGCTGCCGAGGTAGGGCGTGTTGATCGAGATGAGGCGGTCGAACCTGCCATCGGTGTCGCCGACGAGCAGGAGCTTGCCGATGAGACCGCCCTTGCTGTGGGCGACGATTCGCACGTCGCGCAAGTCGCGATGCTCGACGTAGGCGGCGAGCAGGGCTGCCATCTCCGGGATCGGGTGACGGTTGAAGCCGAGCTCGGGCACACTGTGCACGGGGTGGCCGAGCCCCTCGAGCCGATCGCGCAGCGGCTTCAGGTAGTGCCAGGTCTCGAAGACGCCGGGTATCAGCAGAACGGGAGGCGGAGCATCCGCCCCCGCCTCGATCGGAGCCGGCGGACGCGACCCGTAGCGGTAGAACCGCAGCCGCGAGCGCAGCACATAGAGGTAGTCGGCGGCGATGCCTGCTGCGCGTCTCATCGCGGCGAACCATAGCCCGGGCGCCCGCCCCTGGCAACCCCTGTCGGTGCGAGCCGTTCGCGAGTTGAGTGGGGGCACGCCGCGGCGACCAGCCCGGCGCTACGAAGAGCAAGGGGGCTCGATCATGAGCATGAACGACCACACCAGCGGCACCCACGACGACGACGACCTCACCCAGGGCGAGAACCCGGGCGCCCAGGGCGATATCGGCGCCGGCCAGGGCGAGCCCGGCCCGAGCGACCCCGTCCTCGTCGGCGACGGCGTCGTCGAGGGTGACGAGCAGCCGCGTCGCGAACAAGACCCCAGTGCCGACGATGTCGAGAGCGACTCCGGCATCTGACCCAGCAGGCCGAGGGCGGCGTGAAGCGGCCGTGCTCGGTTCAGGGCGCCTGGACCTCTGGAGAGGGACGGGCGCCCGCCCACGGGCACCGCACGATCGAACGAGAGCAGGCAGTGACATGACTGACACGAACCAGCACGGCTCTGACCCCGTCGCCGACGATATCGACGAGCGCAACGCCGACACGGGCGACATCGTCGCCGGCGAGCAAGTGCTCGACGAAGGCAAGGTCAGCCCGCATCAGGACGAGGTCGGTGACGACCACGACGAGTCGACGTCAGACGAGCGCGAGCACGCCGCCGATGAGCGCACCGACGCGGGCGCTGCACCGATTCAGCCCGAGGCGTCGTAGCCCCCATAACGGGCTGCAGAGTCGAATAGCACTGAGCGAGACTCAGCCCTAGACTGGCCCCATTCACGGCGAGACCGTCGTCGCGCAAAGGGGGCGAGATGAGTTCGGTAGCACCCGGGTGGTACACCGATGCCGAGAATGCTGCGCTGATCCGCTGGTGGGACGGCGAGGGCTGGACAGACCACACGCAGCCCAACCCCGCCGCACCCGCGCCCGATGCGTCGGCGTACCCGCCGCCCGTCTCGGCAGCCGCCACCGCCGAGCCGACGGCCGCATCATCGATCCCGATGCCGGCGCCGTCCGCGCCCGTGCCCCCGCCCGTCGCCGACCCGGCCGCCACCGACCTCGACGTGCCGCCCGCGGCCGACGCCGTGCCGAGCCGCCGCGACGTGCGCGCGTCGGGCTCCCCGTCGATTCCGGTCTCGGCTCCGGTCAAGCTCGTGCCGCCGACGTCGACCTCGTTCCCGATCTCTGAACCCGTGCGCCTGGTGCCTCCGACGTCGCCCGCGGTCGAGCCCTCGGGCTGGGCGGGCGCCCAACCACCCGCGCCGAGCTGGTCGGGCGAGGCCCCCGCCCCGAGCGCCGACCCGCCCCGACCGACCGACTCCGGCTCGTTCGCGGTCACCCCGCTCGCCACGGTTCCGCCGGCCCCGGCGTCGGCGGGCACCCCGTGGACCTCGTCGTCGAGCTTCGCCCAGCCCACCGGCTCGGTCGACCTCGCGAGTGTCGATTACGAGCCCATGACGCGCACCTGGGGCAGCGCCCGCGGGGGCTCGTCGACACGCACCGTCACGGGCGTCACCACCGGCGGAGCGTGGATGCTCGCCCTCTCGCCCCTGCTGCAGCTCGGCCTGCTCGCCCTCGGCTGGGTGCTGACCGACGGCGGCACGAGCAGTTCGACGACCATCATCGGTGCCGCTCTGGGTTTCGCCCTGCTCGCCTGGGTGGTCATCGGCGCGATCACCGACTTCCGGCGCCTCGGCGCGCTCGGCCACGAGTACCGCCCGTCGGTGCTGTGGATTCTGGTCGGACCGTTCATGTACCTCATCGCCCGGGCGATCCACGTGCTGCGCACGACCGGCAAGGGCGTCGCCCCGACCTGGGTCTACCTCGCGCTCAGCATCATCGTCGGTGCCGCGCTCGGCGCCGCGAGCCTTGCGCTGCCGCGCGATGCGAGCCTCACCGAGCTGCGCCAGGTCGAGTCGCAGATCGCGACCGACCTGCAGCAGCAGGGCCTCGAGGTGAGCGTGCTCTGCCCGACAGAAGCGACGCTAGCGGTCGGCAGCACCTTCGTCTGCACCGCCTACGACGAGATCGGGCCGGTCTCGCTGCTGCGCGTCACCTACGGCGGCGTGCCCGGCTCGTTCACCTACGAGGTCGAATCGAGCAGCGCCGGGTCGTAGCGGGTTCAGGCGCGAACCCCGCGCCGCAGCATCGTATTAGCGCAATCGTGCGAGAATACGACCATGGATGACCGCACCAGCCCGCACGAACGCTCACTGCTCGACTACCCGCGCCCGTCGGTCGCCGTCGACACCGCGGTCTTCACCGTCATCGCCGACGAGCTCTGCGTCGTGCTCGTCGAGGGCCCGGAGGGCGGACGCCGGTTGCCGGGCACCTTTCTGCATGAGGGCGAGACCCTCGAGGTCGCCGTGCGCCGCTCGCTGCGTGAAAAGGCCGGCATCGAGGGCGGCGACCCGCGGCAGCTCGTGGTCTTCGACGAGCCCGACCGCGATGAGCGCGGCTGGGTGCTCTCGGTCGCGCACGCGATGGCGCTGCCGAGCGAGGTCGTCCCTGCGGGCATCGCCGTGCCGATCGACCGCGCCGACCCGCTCGACTTCGACCACGCGCGCATCCTCGCCGTCTCGGTCGAACGGATCCGCGGCGACTACGCGACGCAGCCCGACCCGTGGGGGCTGCTGCAGCATCCGTTCACGCTGCGCGAGCTGCTCGTGCTGCACAGTGCGGTCGACCCGACGACACCGCAGCGCGACACCTTCCGGCGCATGATGGAGCCCCTGCTCATCGAGACGGGCGACATGACTTCCGGCTCGGTCGGCAAGCCATCGCGACTCTTTCGCAAGCCGACCGCCGACGAGGTGCAGGCGCGCCAGGCCGAGAAGGTGCGCGCGGTGTGGAGTGGCTCGCGCCGCACGTCGCGCTCGCGCATCGACGACGTGCCGGCCGATCGCCTCGTGACGCTCTCGAGCCGCGCGCGCCAGCTCGACGCCTGGCTGCCAGTGGACGAGCTGCCGACCGGCACGCCGTTCACGATCGAGCTCGACCGCGGCCCGGGCGGCATCGTCGCGCGCGCCTTCGCCGACGAGCAGGCTGCGCTCTGGGCCTACCGCGGGCTCGTCACGACCTTCGAGCGCGCGGAGAACCGCATCGGCGCCGACGCGTCACTGCGCTCAGTGCGACTCGTCGGGCCTCGCCGGGCTGAGCTGTCTCGGCGCGACTTCGGCTGAGCGACGTGACTACTCCGCGTCGGGGTTGACGCGGGCGCGCTCGGCGGGCGCGAACTCCTTCTTCGACTTGCCGCGCACGTCGGTCATGTAGCGGTTGAGCACGTCGCTGCTCGCGCCCACCGAGATCGAGTCGGCCGCGTAGGTCATCGAGCTTCCCGCGTCGAAGCCGAGGTCGACGCCGACCGTGATGGCGTCTTGGTTCGCGCCGAGGTAGACGAAGTCCCACTTCGCCTCGAGCGTGAGGTCGGCGATGATGCGCTTGACGTGCTCGCGCGTGTAGCGCCTGCTCGCGTTCTCGTGCCCGTCGGTCACGACGACCACCTGCACGGTGTCGGGGCGGGCGTGCGACGGCAGGGCCTGCAGCGCCGAGCGGAAGCCTTCGAGCGACTCGCCGAGAGCATCCAGCAGCGCGGTCATGCCGCGTGGTTCGAGTCGTACCTCAACGGTGGCGGGGTCGGCGAAGACGGCCTGGTGCTCGATCTCGTCATCGAACGTGACGATGTCAACGGTGAGAATGCCGGGCAACTCTGCCTGGGCGGCGAGCAGGCTCGTGAGCCCGCCGACCATGTCGTCGCGGATGGTCTGCATCGAGCCGCTGCGGTCGACGATGAGCAGCAGGGCGGTGTAGTCGGGATTGGTCATGACGGGGGCTCCTGTTCAGTGAGGCGGATGAAGGCGCTGAGCTCGGCCACGCCCCCGGGGGTGTGCGGCAGCGAGTCGAGCAGCCCGGGCGAGTGCACGAGATAGGCGGCCCACTGGGCGCGCGAGATGGCGACGTTGAGGCGGTTGCGGTTGAGCAGAAACTCCATGCCGCGCGGGGCGTCGCGCGAGCTCGAGGCGGCGAGCGAGACGATCGCCACCGCGGCCTCTTGCCCCTGAAACTTGTCGACCGTGCCGACGCGCGTGCCGCGCAGGCCTGCGGCGTCGAGCCGCTCGCGAATCGTCTGCTGCTGCGCGTTGTAGGGCGTGACGACGATGACGTCGTCGGCGGCGAGCGGCCGAGGCGCAGCATCCGGCCCCGGGTTCCAGGCCGAGCCGATGAGGCGCTGGATGATCGCGACGACCTCGTCTGCCTCCTCCCCCGACTCGGTCGCGTTGCCGTTGTGTTCGACGGGCACGGGGTGCAGCCCGGGCGCTACCCCCTTGAGCTCGCGCAGCGAGCTGCTCGGGTGCGCGTGCAGGCGGCCCTCGTAGCTGAGCCGCGAGACGGGCTCGGCGAGGGCGGGGTGCAGCCGGCGGGTCTCGGCGAGGAAGTAGCCGAGCTCGGCCGGAAGCACGTCGTGCCCGGCACTGAGGTAGCCGAGCGCGCTGCCGTCGATCGGCTCGGGGTGGGTGCCCTGGCTCACCTGCGGCAGCTGTTGCGGGTCGCCGAGCAGCAGCAGGTTCTTCGCGGCCATGCTCGCGGCGATCGTGGCGGCTAGCGAGAACTGCCCGGCTTCGTCGATCACGAGCAGGTCGAGGGCGCGGCGGCCGACGCGCTTGGGGCTCGCGAAATCCCACGCGGTGCCGCCGATCACGTAGCCGCCGTTGCCGTCAGCAGCACGCTCGGCGGCGAACGCGGCGACATCATCGGCCTTGCCCAGCACCGTGTAGCGGGCGGTCGCATAGTCGGCGGGGTCAGCGCTCGACTTGGGTGCTTTGCCGACGAGGCGGGCATCGAGCCCGGTCCGCACGATCTCTTCGAGCACGTGCTCGACCGTGGTGTGACTCTGCGCGACGACTCCGACCTTCCACCCGTGCTTGCTCACGAGTCGGGCGATGACGTGCGAGCCGAGGTAGGTCTTGCCCGTGCCGGGAGGGCCCTGCACGGCGAGGTACGAGCGGTCGAGGTCGAGCAGGCTCGCGACAACGGCGCTGACCCGATCGGGCTCGCCCGCGACGGCCACGCCGTCGCCTCCCTCCACAGCGTGGTCGTCGGCGACTTGCGCGAGTGCCGCCCCGCTTCGGGTACGAGGCGGCACGCGCCGCAGCAAGTCGCCGACGGGTTCGGCGGGCCATTCCGGGTGTGCGTCGACGAGTCGCGCGCCCCACTCTTCGATGGCGGGCTTTTGCTGTCCGGGGTCGGGCGGGCTCGCGGGAGTCAGCGCAACCGGCAGGTCGGTGTACTCGTCAACCCCGTCGGCGAGCGTCTCGGTGACGACGACGAACCCCTCCCCGATGCGATCTAACGCGACGGCACGCGCCGACCGTGCGAGGCGATCGCGGTTGTTGGAGGGCATCGGGGCGGGCTGGTTGTAGACGGCGAACGGGCCGCTACGGCCGCTGACGGTTGGGCGCGAGCCGGGAGCCCAGGTTCCGCGGAGGGTGAGCGTGCGGCGCAGCGACCGCTGCCTGCCCGACTTGCCCCAGGGGGTCTGCTCGTGCGGAGCATCCACATCGACGGTGAAGACGTCGCGCACGTCAGCCCAGTCTTCGGGCGGGGCGACGAGGCGGTCGAAGTGCTCCCACCAGAAGGTCTTGTGCTCGCGGCGGTGGTAGTCGATCGCCGCGGCGGCGTAGGCGTAGGCGCGCTGCTCGGCGGTGCGGTCGGGCTCGGTCGACGGCGTACCGTCGTCGTTCGCCGCGAGCTCGAGCAGCGCGGTGCGCAGCGGAGAGTCGTCGAGCTGGGGCCCCCGGTCGTCCTCCGTGTCATCGTCGGCTGCGTCGTCGTCGGTGAGCGTCGGGGCGGGTGCGGGATGCTGTGCCGCGAGCCCCCGCAACCACGCGGCGAGCCGCAGGGTGCTGACGCAGTCGACGCGGTTGTAGTCGGCGATGGTCGCCAGCAGCGCGTCGGCCTCGGCGCTCTTGCCGTTCTCGCGCGCCGTGCGGGCGTCGACGTACATCGCGACCGAGTCGTCGCCGCGGGCCAGGTCTGCGCCCGCGCGCGCGTCAGGCCAGTAGATCTTCTCGAGCGACTTGATCGAATAGTTCGGCGTGCCGAGGCGCAGGGCGCGCGTGACGACGGGATACAGGTCGACGAGCACTCCGCTGCGCAGCCACTCGTCGATGATGTCTTCGCCGACCCCGTGTCGAGCGCTCAGCGACCTCAGGTGGGTGCGCTCGTAGGCGGCGTAGTGGTAGACGTGCAGGTCGGGATGCGCGCGTCGGCGGGTCTCGACGTCGGCGAGGAAGGCGATGAGTGCATCCCGCTCCTCGGCGAAGCTGTGCGCCCAGTACGCCGTGAACTCCGCCTCGGCGTCGACCATGCCGAACAGGTAGTCGAGGCCCCAGCGTGCGGGGTCGCTCTCGGTGTAGAGCGGGTCGCCCTCGAAGTCGAAGAACAGGTCGCCCGGGCTCGCCGGCGGCAGCGCGTGCAGCGGAGCCGCGTCGCGCACCTTGACGGGCGGCAGTGTTCCCGGGGTCGCTCCCACGGCCTCGTGCTGCAGGGCAGCCTGCAGGCGCAGCGTGTCGAGCGTGCTCGCGGCGATGCCGGCGACCGTGCCCGTGCTGATGGCGAGCTGCGCGAGGGTCTCGATGCCGGCGGCGCCGAGCTTGGTCCACTGCGCGCCGGTGAGTCCGGCGACCTGGCTCACGTCGTCGTGCACCGCGATCTTTGACTCGCACCACGCGCACGAGCGGCAGTAGGTGACGCTCGGGTCGCGCCACGCGATCGGGCCCTCGGCCGCCGCGCGCTCACGCAACAGACGGTGCAGTCGTGCACGGCGGGCTCGCAATACCGGCGCGATGTCGTCGAGTCGGTGGATGCTCACCTCGCGATTGCCCAGAATCAGGTCGACCTCGGGGTCGACCGCGATGCCGAGCCGCTCGAGCTGCTCGGCGTAGGCGGCGAGCTGCAACAGTGCCGTGACCTTCGCGCGGCGCGCGAGCTTGCTGTCTTGCACCCGGTACGCGCCGTCGGGGTTACGGACGAGGAAGTCGGCGAAGCCGACGAACGCGATCGGCAACTCGTCCGGCCCGCCGGGATTGTGCTGCCGGTCGACGAAGGTGGCCTGCACGATGACGGGAGTTCCGGCCCGCATTGCCTCGAGGGTCTGCGCGGCGAACGGCTCGTCGGCCTCGAGGCCGCCGCCGTGGGCGCGATCGATCTCGAGCACGTCGTCGGGGTGCGCGGCCTTGGCGCGGTAGTCGGCGATGATGGCGGCCTCATGCGCGTCGCCCATCGTCGCGGTGCGCGCGAGCATCGCATCCGGCTCGTCTTTCACCGGCTCGAGCCGACCCAACTTCGCATCGAGGTCGCGCGCGACCCGGAACTCACACTCGGCGGCGCGCGTGAGGTCGCTCGCCGAGGTGACGAGCAGTCGCTCGCCGTTCTCGTTCGTGGTCAGGTACACAGGGGTTCTCCTCCGGCCAGGGGTCTGCTCAGGGTAGGGGCGACGGGTGACATTGGGTCAGATGCCGCCCGTCTGCACCCTGGCGACGCCTGGTTCGATTGTCGCGGTAGTGCGCTATTCCACGATAGCAGATTAGCGCGTATCCGCGCATTTCATCATCAATCTGCCCTAGGGGCCTGCAGCGCAGGTCAACCCCTAGACGCGCGCCACCCGCAGGAGTTGACTGGGCCCCTCAAGTGGTCACAACGAAGTGGAGATCCCCATGTCTAGCGTCGCCCGCATCACCACCATCACCGCCCGGTCGGAGAAGAGCTTCGAAGACGCCGTTCGCGTCGGTGTCGACCGTGCCAACAGCACCCTTCGCGGCGTCAGCGGCGCGTGGATCAAAGAGCAGAAGCTGCACATCGTCGACGGCAAGGTCGGGGCTTACCAGGTGACCATGGAGGTCACCTTCGTGCTCGACGACTGATTGAACAGGTTCCGGATGCTCGGCGCGCGCTGAGCCGCCTACAGGTTCAGCACGCGCCGCAGCCCGGCGTCAATGTCGCGCATGATGATCGGAGGCACCGACCCGACCGGCTCGCTGAGGGCATCGCGATCCACAGTCTGCAACTCGGTCGCGATGACCACCGAGTTCTTCGGTAGTCCGCTCGCGGTTGCCGGTATGAACACGTTGCCCGGAATCGTGGAGCGACTCGTCGCACTAGACAGGGTCGCGACGACGATCGTGCCCAACAGGGATTGCGTGTACTTGTCTGCTTGCACGACGACGACAGGGCGTCGCTTCGCAGGGCTTCTGTCGACGATGGGGCCGAAGTCGGCCCAGCAGATATCGCCTCTCGATATCACCACTCATCTCCGTCTGTGAGTTGCTCGAGTCGACGCAGAGCATAAGCGTTCAACTCGGCCCGCTCGCGATCCATCTCGGCACGAGTCTCCGGATCCGCACGGACAACCGAGAGTGCCGCGTCGATCTCGGCCGTGAGGCTCTCGGCTTCGAGACTGTCGAGAAACGCGCGAGCAGCGGTCGCATAGAACTCTGATCTGTTCATGCCGAGCTCATCAAGCCTTTGTTCCACTCGCTCGAACAGGTCGTCCGGCACCGAGATAGCTGTCTTCATGGCCCGAGTATAACCCGGTATAACCTGTGACGTCATCATTCTCCGATCTCGAGGGTCGGGGCGGGCGGCGCGTGCTCGCGCACTCCGCGGGTGTGGCTGATCAGCACGGCCCGCAGGCGCACGCCGGCTCGGTCGGCGGCGGTGGATGCGGCGAACATCCACTCTCGATCGAGGCGGCCGGGGTCAGGGCCGCCGCGGCGTTCGAGACCGACGATCAGTTCGCTCGCCCCGGCGTGACGCCCGACCCGGTTGATCACCGTGAACAGGGTCTCGGCAGCGTCGACGGGCGCGCGGCGCGGCAGGTCGTCGCACGGCATCGCGAGCCCGCCGAACCCGTCGTCGTTCGCCGGAAAGAACAGCCACAGCTGCCAGCGAATCGCCGGCCCGAGCGCATACGCGAGCTGCGCCTCGGGGGTCTGCAAATCGTCGTCAGTGATCGGGCGGGTGACGGTGGGCTGATAGGTGCGAAAGGCGCCGGTCATGCGGGGCAGGATGCCCGGCGCGCGTCTCCCGTGGCCCGCCGCTCAGCCACTCGGGGCAGGGAGGCGTGTGCAACCACGCGGTGGAGGAGCCGCTGCGAGCCGGCGCCGACGACGCCGCGTCGCGCCCCGTCCGGTGGTTCAGCGGAACGTTGACCCGAAGCTCTCGATCATCAGCCACCCGCCGACGTCTCTCATGAGAGCCCCGTCCGCCGTCAGAACATCGACCTCGACCGTCACCTCGGTGGCGTAGTCCAGCACGAGCGTCGCCTCCGTCGAGAAGCTCTGGGTGCCGATCTCGGTCTCGAAGGGAACCCGTGACGGGTTGTACGGCCCGTAGCCACGGTCGGGGTAGGTCGTGGTGATCATCAGCGTTGCGTAACGGCCATAGACCAGGGATTCGAAGCTCAGCATGGTCGTCAACCGGTACAGGCCGGGCTGCAGCGTGATGGTGCCGCCCCCATCCACGGACCCGATCGAAGAGTCCTCTGATCCCGCGGCCCAGGTGAGAGGAAGAGAGAAGTCATCGCTCTCCGTAGCCGTAAACGCCGTCTCGGCGGTGAAATATGCGTAGTCGAGTAGCCCGGGAACGCCCCGGGGACCCACCGGCCCTTCCGGGCCCTCCGGACCCTGCTCCCCCGCAGAGCCCTGCGGCCCCTGCGGCCCGAACGGCCCCATCGGCCCTGCCGGGCCGTCCGCCCCCAGAGCACCCGCCGTGCCTGCAGGCCCCGGAGCCCCGTCACTCCCGTCGACCCCGTCCCGCCCGTCGACCCCGTCCCGCCCGTCGACCCCGTCCCGCCCGTCGACCCCATCACGGCCATCCGCGCCGGGAGGGCCCGGCTCGCCGAGGCCCTCGACGACCGAGGCCGGGGTGCTCGGTGCGAGCAGGATGCTGGCCCCCAGCATCCCGCCGCCGGTGGCAGCCAGCGCGGTGATGACGCAGGCGATGAGGAGGGTGCGCAGGGAGACCAAAAGGCTCTCGCTTTCGTCGGGGTATGACGACTGTACCGATGATGAGCCATAGTCGGCAGTGCCCGGTAGATTCGCGTCATGTACCGGCAGATCGCGCGCAACAAGCGGTGGAGCATCCTGCTCATCACGCTGTTCTGCGTCGCCGTGGTCGGGCTCGGGGTGTTCAGCGCATGGGTGGTCGGCGACGTGTGGCCGTTCTGGCTGCTGCTGATCTTCTGCCCCCTCTACGTGTCGTGGGCGCTCAGCTCGGCCACGACGTCCGCGGCGAAGACCGCCGGGTGGGCGGCCGCGGACGCCGAGCAGCAACCCCGGCTGCACAAGGTGGTCGAGACGACGGCGATTCGGGCGGGCATCCCGATGCCGCGCGTCGGCGTCATCGACGACCCCGCTCCCAACGCGTTCGCCGCGTCGCTGAGCCCCAAGAACGCGGTCATCGGCGTCACCACCGGAGCCCTCGACCTGCTCGACGACAGCGAGCTCGAGGCGGTCGTCGCGCACGAGGTGGCGCACATCGTCAACCAAGACGGACGCGTCACCCTCACGACCTTCGCCCTCGTCGGCTCGATCGCCTCGCTCGCCGGCGTGCTGCTGGTGCTGGGCTGGGCGATGGTGCGGTCTGTGATTCCCGAGTTCAAACTCGGCCTGGGCCTCATTCTCGGGATGCTCGGGCTCTTGATGATCGTGCTCGGAGCCGCCTTCGCGCTCGTGGCCTTCGTTCTCGGCCCCCTCATCAGCTCGGCGGTCTCACGCCGCCGCGAGTTTCTCGCCGACGCGAGCGGCGTCGAGCTCACGCGCTTTCCGGAGGGGCTCGTGCGGGCGCTGGAAAAGATTCAGGCGCACCCGACAACGGTGCAGGCCGCGTCGTTCGAGGTGCGCGGGCTGTTCTTTGTCAACACGATTGGCGAGGGGCTGCTCGCGCAGTGGCTCGGCTCGCATCCACCGGTGGCGGAGCGGGTGGAGCGGCTGAGGGAGATCGGGAGCGGGTTCTAGGCCTCAGGCATCAACGCGTCCGTAGAGTCGAGACTCGAGTGGTCGGGCGAGCATCTATAGAGGCTCCAAGGCGCGTCAACGTCGACACTGCCATCTTTGGAAACCCAGAACACGCCGATTCTCAGCCGATCTAGCGCTGGCTTCACTTTCGCGATCTGTAGCCGGTGGGCATCGTCCCGCGGGAGAGCGAGGGCCATCAGGGTGGGCTGGTTCGCCTCGTGATACCAACTCATCGCTCGAAGAACTGCTACAGCAACATGGGTCTTGACCTGACCTCCTGTGAAGCTCTGGCCAAAGCGTCGGGTGCCCGGCTTGGAGCTTCCGCTGCCCTTTGCCTCTACACGCAGTCTCAAGGTTGAACTAATGGCCACAAGATCATCACCCTGCTGATGCGCATGGGCCTTGCTCGTGACGACCCAGCCAGCGTTGACCACGAAGACCTCTACCGCATCGACGACGAAATCTTCACTCATCATGGGTTCGACACTTTTCTCCTCGTCAACGAGCGGTCAGTCAAGAAAGTCATCCTCGTCGCCTTCGCCTAGCTGGCTGCTGACGAAGTTTTCTCTGTGTGCAAGCAGTTCTTCCTCGGCCACATCGGGGTCCGATATACGAGCAACCTCACACGCAAAGAAGTCTTCGGAACTCTGCTCTAGACCGACAAGGGCTTCACCAAGAATCGGAAGGTCTTGATGGGTGTAGTGACTAACCCTGTCAAGAAGCGAAGCCGGCCATCTAGCCAAGCGATACATCGACAAAGCAACCGCGGCAGACGATTCGTGTAGACCCCCGTCGAATTCATGGAGATGAGGTGCTGTTACAGCTTCCAAGTCAGCATCTGAAGTCACGTCGCGTATAGCATCGCCGATGGCATTGTGCATCGAGATTATCCACTTGACACGATCAGAGACTGTTGCTCCTGCGCAGAATTCTTGCCAATTGGTCCATGTGAGGATATCGGATTCCTTCGCAGAAAGAGAGTCCAGAATCTCATATCTACCGCCACCGGCCGCGAAGCGCTCTAGCCAATCGATAAGGTTTCGACTATCCGCATCGGAAGGGCGCTCGAAGTAATTCCAAGATTCCCGATCGTGGTCTGGAAATTCCAGATCCTCGAGTGCGTCAAGCAAGGACCCGATCTTGTGACTGAAACTGCGAACCTCGGGAAAGACACCGTGCTCCAAGAAGCCATGGCAAGCTATAGATAGCTTCACAAGGCGCTCGAGACCTGTCGTGTAGGTGTGTAGACCCGCGTACAGCGGGTAAACCTGGTCATACGGAAGTCGCTGGTCGCTCTTGCCGCTCATCGGCATGAAACTAATGCGACGAATGCCAGTCGTTACAAGATCGACAGCCAATTGCGTCTCTACGACGAGCCGGGTCCACTTTGTCTGCATTCCACCCCCAATTCGTCGGACTTTCTGATCTGCTTCATAGCGAAAGTTAAACCGAAGTTGGGACTCACTACGGGCCCTGTTCCCCCGAGGTCGTCGACCAACCTAGGAATTCGTACCCTGCACGGCCATCCACGCCACAAGTCTCACGTCTTCACGGTCGATCGGCGTGAGTGGTACGACCTTCTCTGCGGGACGGATGCCGAACTCGTCGAGCACTGCCTCGATGGCCGGGATCAGCTCCGGCCCGGCCTTGTGGCCGCGGATGGCCCGTCGCATGGCGTTCCGCGCCTTCACGCTGGGCACGGCTTTGAGCCGCTTCATGAGCTCACCCTGCTTGCCGACGGCGAGCCCGGCTCCGTGGGCGAGCACGATCTCGGCAGCCTCGCGGAACACCTTGGGGAGCTCTGGGGTGAGGTTCGCGGGGTCGGTGCCGCGCATCCATTCGGTATGTGCGTGCTCGCGGGCGAGATTCCAGGCGTCGTAGGCGCCGCGGAAGGCGGCGTCACTCAGCTCACGCGGCATCGTGACGCTGCCCGGGTCGGCGGTCACGAGCGACTTGAGGGTGTCGTCTTCAACCGTCGTCACACCGTGCTCATCGGTAACCGGAGCCCAGTCTTCGTCCACCGGCACGTTGCGGAACCACACATGTTCGCTGTCGTCGGGCCCCATGCGCATGCAGAAGACGTAGTGGTTGCCCTCGATCACCGTCGAGCGGAAGCCGCTGCCGATCCCGTGCGGCAGGGCCTCGAGGTGCTCGCGCAGCCCCGGCTCGGCATCCAGCGCGTTCGCGAGGCGGCGACGGTACTCCTCCCCCGAGCCGGCGGCGGATCCGCCACTGGTCTCGACGAGCTGCTCGATCTCGTCGACGATGTCGTCGGCGTCGTAGTGGTCTTTCGGCGGGTAGGGGTTCACGCCGGGTAGCACCTTGCCGGTGCCGATGGCGGCATCGGCCTGCTTCAGCTTGCGGATGAGCGTGTTCTCGAGGTTGAGGAACTCATCGAGGTGCTCGGTCGGGAAGAAGACGCCGAGATGGATCTTGTCATGCTCGCTGCCGATGCGGTCGACGCGGCCGTGGCGCTGCACAATGCGCATGGGGTTCCACGGCAGGTCGTAGTTGACGATGCGTCCAGCCTGCTGCAGGTTGACGCCCTCCGCGAGAACGTCGGTCGTGAGCAGGATGTCGTAGTCGTCCGAGTGGACGGGAATGCCCTCGTTGTCGAGCTGCCCCGCCGTGCGCGGCGCGAAGCCCGCGATCGCCTTCGCACGGCTGACCTGGTTGATGCCACCGGTCTTGCCCGATGCGTACTCGCCGATGATGGCCGGAGCCAGGCGACCCCGGTAGTCGGCGAGCAGGCTGCCCTCGGGTGCCTCATCGAGCGCCTTGTCGATGCGCTCGTGCAGGTCTCGGATCGTGTCGGCGTAGGTCGAGAACACGATGAGCTTGCGCCGGTCGCTCGAGCTGATGCCCTTTGCGCTCGTCGTGCGCGAGTCCGCGGCGATGGCCCCGAGTTCGTCGACAAGACGCTGCGCCTTGGGCTCGTCCCCGGCGGCGGCATCGACGGCGAGCTGACGGATGCTGCGCAGAAGCTCGAGGTCGAGCACGACATCTGACGCAAGCACGTCGGCGTGGTAGTCGGCGGCCGGCGTCGCCTGGTGCGCGTTATCCACGTCGAGGCCGGCGACGATCTCGTCGAGGTCCTCCGACTCCGAACTGATGTAGTCGCGCAGGGCTCCACCGATGAGCACCATGCCCTTGTCGAGCGCGGCGAGGAATCCCTCATGGGCGGTGATGAGCACCTGCAGCGTGCTGGCGAGCGCTTGCGGCGACGACTCGAGCCGCTTGAGCAGCGCCGACCGCAGCAGGCCCATGTTCGACACCTGGCTACCGTCGAGCTTCTCGCTCTTCAGATAGGCGCTCGGTGCGTAGCGCGAGAGCAAGAGTCGTCGTGGGTCGTTGCGTCGCACCTCGAACGAGGCGACGTGCTTCTCGCTTTCGGGGATGTCGAGCGCGTAGGTGACCGCGTCGACGAGCGCCTCGCCGGCCTCATCGAGCGTGTAGTCGACCCGGTAGACATCGGGGTCGGGAAACTCGACCACGATCTTCGTACCGTTGGGGCCGGGCACTGTCTCGCCACGGTAGTTCTGCTTGACGAAGCTTCGAGTACGGCGCACGGCGACCTCGTCCATGAGGTCGAACAGGTGTGCCGGGGTCAAAGCCTCCGGGTCGAGCTTCTGGGCGTCGCGGATGTAGCCGCGAATCGACGGGATGCCCCGCGAGGCGAACCGTGCGTCATCGCGCACGAAGTACTTCAGCAGCGTCTCCAGGTCTATGAGCGAGTTGTTGACGGGTGTGGCCGTAAGAAGGACGACCTTCTTCGGGTGCTTACCCGAGAGGATGACTCGGTCGAGCGCCCCCGAGCGAGCCGCGGAGGCGTTACGCAGGTTGTGCGCCTCGTCGACGATGACAAGGGCTGCGTCTTCCACCTCGTTGAGGAAGTCGTGGTCCGGCTCCTTCTCCGGGTCCATCCGATTGCGGATCTCCTCATACGAGTATGCGGTGACCCGTCTGCTCATCCCGTAGCGCTTCAAGATGGGATCCCACACCCCCGCTTTCAGGGCAGCCGGCGCGGCTACGATGACCCGTTGCCGCAGCTCTTCGCTTGCGGCAGCGATGACCTCGAGGGCGAGGTAGGTCTTGCCGAGACCCACCTCGTCGGCGACGAGAACGCCGCCGATCTCGTCGAGCAGGCGGCGCATGCGCCGCACCCCGTCGACCTGGAACCGTGTGAGCTCGAACCGCAGCGACTCCGACTTCTCCTCGTCGAGGTGCGACCCGTAGCGCTCGAGCAGCATGCGCAGGTAGACCGTCCATGGGCTGTGCTCGCCCCAGAGGGGCTCGTAGAGCGCGGCAAGGTCATAGGTCTCGCTGTCGGTCCAGCACTCCTCGAACCAGTCGACGACCTGGCCGGTCGAGCCGTGCTGCCCAGATGCGCCGACGTTGAGCTCGGCGTTGCGCGTGAGCCCGGCCAGGGTGAGGTTGCTCGACCCAGCGAGGTAGGCCGGGTGCGTCGGGTGGTGGCTGATGTACGCCTTGCCGTGCAGGAATCCACCGGTGTAGCGGCGGATCTCGACGACGGGCTCACCTCGCTCGTCAGCGGCGCGCAGCCAGGCAACGAGCCGCTTCGCCGACAGCGTGGCCTCCGGCGCGAAGCCGAGAGCGTCGCGCTCGGCCCGCAACCAGGCATCGTGGTCGTTGAGCGCCTCGCGCAGGCGTGCGCGAAGGGCTTCATCCGCGCGCTCGGTGAGCACCGGGTCGGGCAGGGGCTCCGCCCCGAGCAGCACGCGAATGCGAGGCAGCTTTTCGAGCTCATCGGCGATCAACAGGAAGCCGGCCGGGTTGACGTAGGCGGTCGCGATGGCGGCGCTGGGGGCGGATGCGAGCGCCTCCCTGTTCACCCGGAACAGCCGCGCGATCTCCTCCCCTACCGTCATTGGAGGCGCGAGCCGGTTGGTCGCGAAGACGGGCAGCTGTTCGGTCACGCGGCGTCCTTCCAGGTGTCGTAGTGCTCGAGAACGGCCGCTAGGCGGTCTTCGTGGTTCCACCCGCGGTGGAACGTGGCGAATACATGCTCGACCTGCGCGCGAGTGAGGTCGTAGGAGTGCGCGACGAGCGCGTCGAGCTCAGCGATGAGAGTTTGCTTCTCAAACGGATCGGTCACCGACCCCGCCTTAACGCCTACCGCCGTTGCCCAGTCGGTGTACCTCTCGTCGACGGCGGCGAGTTGTCCGGCGATGTGCACGATTCGGTCTGCGATCGCGGTACCAGGTACGTATTGCGGAACTGGCAATGCGTTGAGCACTTCGAAGGTGAGGTGAAGCTCGACCCACCGCCGCGAGCCCCAGTCGAACGGGATCGAGCTCATGACGCCGAGGAGGAAAGCCTCAGCCTTCTCATCGCCCTTGCGGGTGACGAGCAGAGGCGCGTTATGCACGGCGACGCTCCCGGGCGGGAGCAAGCATGGCAATGTCGTCCGAGAGTCGGTCGAGCGACTGATGTCACGAAAAGCGATCCGGGCCCGATCCATCGGCAGCTCATCATTGGCGAAGCTCAGGCCGGAGTAAACCGATCGAGGTGTCGTTACTGCTCGGGCGAGCTTCGTGGCAAGCGCTGGACGAAGCACCTCCGGGCGCGCGTAGGCGTAAGGGGTGCCGAAGTTGGGGTCCCACAAGTGGAAAGAGGCGCCAGCGAGCACGGGGATTCGCGCTCTCGGCTCTTCGATGTCGAACTCGAACTTGTCCTTGTCGTTGGTCGCGTCGAATTCTCTGAAAGGCCGGAACTCCCAATCGGTTCGGGCTTTATCGAAGCGCGGTGATTTCTTCATCTGCAGAAACACTTGCGCTGAGGTCGGATCTGGAATTAGTGGGAAAGCCGCCGTAGAAGACCATGAAAGAAACTGCTCACCGTCAACCACGGCAAGGTTTCGAGCGTTGGCGTGGAACTCATCAGCGCTCGCGAACGGGCCGCACACCCGAACGACTGACTCTTCCGCCCGTTCCATCACGATCAGCGCAACGGTGTACTGAGGATGGACGTTCGGAAAAACCCAGTTCTGGTTGTTGAGCAAGAAGCAGACGTCGGAGAAGGCACCGTGCTCCAGCACATCGCGACGCCACGACTGCAAAGCAGATCCGGACAAAGCACCTCGAGGCATCACTACCGCCGTGCGTCCGTGACTACGAGCCAAACGCCAGAACCGCCACGCGAAAGCCTGGTACAGGTCTGGGTCTCCTGAACCAAGACCGGGATAAGGGCCTCGCAAGAGGATCGAGCGGAACGCATCCGTCGCGGCACGCTCCCGCTCGTACTGAGCCACGAGATCAGGGCGCGCGGCTCGGAACGCCTCGAGCGCTGCGTTCTTCTCCTTTTGCGGCATGCTGCGGAGCTTCGGGATGCGCAGGCCCCACCACTGGTGCTCCTCGAGCTTGACCTTCTCCCACGGCGGGTTGCCGACAAGGGCGTCGAAGCCAGGGTTGTCGCGGAGGAACACCTCGGGGAACAGGTACGGCAGGTGCGCCGGGCTCAGTGAGTCGACCGCCTCGCGGATGCGGGGGTCGGCGGCGAGCTCGATGAACTGCTGAGCGTCCCAGGCCTCGCCGACGGGCAGGCCGAGCCGCTTGGCGAGGGCGACGTCGAAGATTGCCCGTGCGGGTGCTGCAGCCTCAACTGCCTTCGCGAGCACTTCGGAGCCACGCGCGACCTCCGACTTGTCTGCCTCGGAGGCGCGGGCGTAGTCCTTGAGGAGCTCGTGCGCTGCCGCCAGCGGCTCGCGGATGAGGTCTTCGAACAGCGCCTTCGCGTTTAGAGCATCCATCGCCTCGTCGACCGTGCCGATGCCCGTGAGCGAGTTCGCGAGCACGAGTCCGTGGTCGAGGCTCGACATCGGCAGGCCGGGCACGAAGGTGTGGATCCAGAGGGCGAGGCGCGACAACTCGACCGCGAGCGGATTGATGTCGAGACCGTAGATGCAGCGGCGCGCCACCTGGCGCCGCAGCAGCTGCGCCTCGGTGATCGCCTCGGCCGCCTGGGCGTCGGCACCGAGCGCCTCGCGCGCCTTCTCGGCAAGGCGCTGCAGCTCGGCGCGCACCGAGGGCACCGGCGTAGCGGTGAGGAAGTCGCGCATGCCGCGCTCGATCTTGTCGACCGCTGCGACCAGGAAGTGCGCGGAGCCCATCGCGAGATCGGCGACGCGGAAGTCGAAGAACAGGTCCCCGGCCTCTCGCTCACGGCCCTCGTCCATGAGCGCCTTCACGCGTGCGAGGTGCGCGTCGAGCGCAGGCTCGACCGAGCGCTCAATAAGGTGGTCGACGACGATCTTCGGCGTGTAGTACGAGCCTGTCGCCTTGCGCTCACCGGAAGCGGAGTGGAAGTAGGGCTCGCCCGCGCGCACCTCCGGCTCGGCACCCTCAGGCGCCGGGATGTAGACGCCGTTCTTGTCAGTGGTCAGGTCGGTCTCGGCGAGCGAGAGCGACGACTCGAGGAGGCCCTCGTAGATGGTGCCGAACTCACGCACCTGCAGAGAGCGGAAATCGACCGCACCGAGCGAGTCATCTTCCGTCCGCTCGATGAGCATGGCCTGCAGGGCTGGGCCGAGCACGTTGTCGGGCAGTTGCAAGCGCTCAAGCAGCTGGCCCTCGTCGGTCGTGGGGTCGAAGAGACTGCCGCCGTAGGCGGGAACCTCCCAGCGCGGGTTGCCGTGGGCGATCGCATCCCACACCTGCACCAGATCGCGCCAGATCGACGACGCCTCGGCGGCGAAGTCAGCCGGGTCGGTCGACAGTTCGCGCTCGACGAAGGCCCGCAGACTGTTGGCGTCGTAGTGCTCGTTGCGGCCCGCCGGCAACAGCTCGGTCGCCTCGCCGTAGGCCTGGAAGAGCAGTCGGAACAGGATGCGCATGCTCAGCTTGTAGGCGACCTGCAGGCCCTCGGCGTCGACCGTCACGCCCAGCTGCGGGAGGCGTTCGGCGACGGCGATCGAGAGCCGCGGCACGACACCGAGGTAGACGCGGTCGCGCAGACGCGAGCCGAGGTCGGCGGCGTAGCGGCCCGACCCGGCGAGGATCTCGTCGGCAGAGCCGCCCGGCTCGAGCGCTTCGGCCGAGAAGATCAGCGGCAGGAGGGCCGCGAAATCGGGATCGACCATCGCGAGGTCGAGCTCGAAGTAGGTCTCAGACTGCCCGCGCTGTCCGACGCCGACGCCGTCGCGGCCGGGGTAGAGCCGCAGGGTGCTCTGGCGCAGCAGCACGACCCACGCGACCTCCTCGCGACGGGCGAGCTCGAGGCCGTGGGCGACCGGCGACAGCTGGTGACGGGCGCTCTTCTGATCGAAGTTCTCCGACTCGTCGAGCAGCACAGCGATGGCCCGGCGCTGGCCGGTGGTGCCTCGGAGCACGAGGGCACCACCTGGGGCCGGCTCGCTCGTGAAGCCCAGCGACGAGATGAGCTCGGCGCCGCGGCGGGAGAGCATCGGCTCGGCGCGCTCCCCCGCGGCATCCCAGTCGGCGCGCCGAGGCACGTCGCGCTTCAGGTGGTAGCTCGCGAACAGGTAGTGGTTGGCGAAGCCGCCGAGTCCGATGGTCTGGTAAGAATCCTCCACCGCACGCAGTCGATTCGCAGCGGCGAGGCCATCGGGCTCGTCGAGCACCGCCTGCAGCCGCAGAGCAGCCTGCGCGTGGGGCAGCGGGCCGAGCGGCAGGGCATCCGTGCCGCCGCTGTAGATGTAGACGCCCTCGGGGGCGACCGCGGCGACGACCACGGGCATGGCGCTCTTGACCCCGCGGATCTTCCAGAGCTCGTTCATGAGCGCCTTCGTCGGCTTGCCGGTGATCGTCGCGACGGCGACCTGCACTTCGCCGACGCCCGACTCGTCGCGTCCGTAGTGCACCGACTGGGCGGTCGCCCCGTCGACCTTGACGTCGTTCCACGGCACGTTCGTGGTGCCCTTCACCTGCAGCGCGTCACCCATGGTCATGCTCCTCTCCGGCCAGAAAGCAGTTCTTCAGGGTTGCGGGGACGACCGACATTGGACACTTTGCGCCGGGCACGCGAGCGGCGGCTCAACGTGCTGACTTCGCGAGCGCCGCCTGGTACGCGGTGGTGACAACCTGATAAGCCAGCGGAGCCTTGCCGACACGGACGGGGTCCCAGTCCAGAGCCGACACCACTGCCTTGTATGCCTCGGCGATGTCGAGGATGTGGTCACGCACGAATTGGAGGGGCTCGACCTTCCACTCGATCTTGCCGTCACTCGCCTGCTTCATGAGTTCCCGAACTCCATAGACGACCGGGTAGAGAAAGCCGTCAGGGCTTGCCACGGGGATAGCCCGACCTTCGAAGTTCGACGTCTTCGAACGCGTGCTCTGGTTCATCTTCTTGACGGCCCCGATGCGGCCGTACCTGCCATCAGCCTTGTTGTACGCGTCGGGAAAGATCTCTTCGATGAGGTCGAACACTTCCGGCATATTCGCGGCGATCTTGAGCGCGCTGTAGACACGCTGGTTGTGAAGCTCGAACTTACCGCCGCTTTCGGTGGTGACCGCGTCGAGGCGCATGAGATCGTCAAACTTCGTCAGGCACTCTCCCTTATTGCGGTAGAGGTTCTGCGGGATGGGCGCGACGACTGGCTTCACGCCCTCGTCGGTCGGCATCGGCTCGAGAAGACTGAGCGGGATCCAGGTGAGTGCGATCAGGTCCGAAACCTTGACCGCTCCTCCCTCGCCCGTCTTCCACTCGATTCGCTCGCTGATCTCCTGGGGCAGGAGAGTTTTCAGGTGTTCGTAGAAACCCGCCTGGTTCGACTTGCCGGCGACTACGAGTTCGGCGTTGTTGTTGCGAGCGGCGCAGATCTCCAGGATCGAAGACTGGAAGTCATGGACGATTACGACGTCGTCGGGGTCACTCGGGACAATGAGCTCGACCGGAACAAGAAAGGCGAGTTCGTCGTCTTGCGCTGGCTCAGCCTTGCCGAAGTCCGCAAGCTCTCCGCGGAACTGCTTGACCGTGTCAGACTCGGCGTTCCAGAGTGCGCGAAAAGACGCCCAGTCCTTGACCTTTCGAACCTTGGCTTCGGGCACACCCGCGACACGCAGAATGTGGAGACCGATCGCCATCGTGTTGTGGCCGCCATCGAGGATTCCCTCGTTGTCGCGCTCAACGAATACAGCCCGTACTCGACCGCGATCAAGAAGTTCGTAGTTCGTAGCGCCGAGCAGAACGCCCTTCGTCTTGAAGGGGAACTCTTTGGGCGTGGTCTGGATCGATTCGATGATCGCGTTGGTGACGCGGCCCACGCGCGCTGCACGTGGGTTCGCCTCGAGATCGAGTGCGTCGATGATGGCCACAAAGTGGCGGGCACGAACGAATCCTGAGATCCGGGTAATGCCGTCGGCAGTCTGTGAAGCGATCTGTTCGAACTTGACCGTGATGGTTGTGGGTGCCGAAGCGTTGGTGATGGTCAATGTGTTCTCCTCTGATGAAGGAAGAACTCCTGGCCCAGAAAACGAAAAAGCCGACCTAGGTCGGCTTCTGAGTCTTCGACGACGAGCGAATCTTGTCGTCTTGGCGTTTCCAGAAGCCCTTGCGGACTTGCAGTGTTGGTGTAGCAGCCCCTTTTCAGGAGCCAACGGGTGGTGCTCCTCGCCGCCTTCCGGAAGCAAGTACGTTTAGTAAAGCAGGTCGCAGGCTGACCCACAAGCAAAGCTCAGAAACCAGGAGAAGCTGTGGTCAAGCGAGCTCGGCACGCCAAAGTCTCTAGAGGTGCCCCGGAAACCAGTGCGCGGGCTCAACTACGGCCACGCGCATTACACCATCGTCGGTGATCGCGACGAGGTCACCGTAGGTGCTGAGGCGAAGGCCCGCACGCTGGGGTGTTGAGTCGGCCACGGTCTTCTGGGTGTCTTGTGCCGCCTCGCGAGCGTCGGCAGAGACGACGTCTTCGAGTGCGAGTCCGGAGTCGAGGTCAACGATGCGGCCGGCCGACACCTCGTAGTAGCGCGGGGTGAGGAACCCGCGGGCGAGGCCGTCGTCGGGCTCGTCACCGAGGTAGCCGAGAAGGCGCGGCACGTTGTCGACATAGCCGCCGACTGCGCCGTCGAGCTCGTCGACCCATACGCCGCCGAGCGGGCGGGCCGCGAGCCACAGACGCCGTTTGCGCGGCCAGAGGTCGGCGTCCACACGGGCACGGAGGCCGTCGCCCCTGCCCGGGTCGACCAGGTCGCCGATCGCGCTTGGGATGAAGCGGCCGGCCGGGATCTCGCCCGTCCAGCGGCCGCCGATCGGCGGTCGGCGTTCGATCGCGGGAGCCTCGACCTCGATGGTCTCGGCGGCCGGGTCCGGCTGGGGAGGCTGCTCGACGCCCGGGTCCGGCTGGGGAGGCTGCTCGACGCCCGGCATCGTCTGGTCAGCCGCGGGGCTCGCTGCAGGAGCCGGAGTCGACGGGTTGTCGATCCGCCACCTGGCGATCACATCGTTGAACGGCTGGTACCTCCCGTTGCGGATGCGCTCCAGGCGGTTGATCATGCGCGTCGCCATAGTGCTGATCTTCAAGTCGTTCAGGCTCGCGAACTGCTTCACCAGAGTCGCCACATCTTGAAGCTCGAGCGGGCCGGGCGCCGTGGTGAAGTGCACCCAGCTATTGCGGGCGATCTGGATCTTCTTGGCTATAGCGCGTGAGTCGGGTTTCGATGACAGGGCCTTGGCGAGTGGCGAATCGAGTCTCCAGACGTACTCGGGCAGCATGAGGCCGGGGTCGAACCGGTTGACCGAGCCCTTCCAGCGGTTCTCCTGCTCATCGCGGCGTTGGGACACCAGTTCTGCCCACCAGTTCACGCCGTCGAGTTCTGAGAGTACGGCGTCGCAGCGCATCCCCAGCTCGATACCGAACCCGCGCATCAGGGAGAAGTAGCCCTTCATGATCTCGCCGTAGCTGTCGCGCTCCGGCATCTCGACCGTGATCTGCGTCATGCGTGCAGGGGCTCCAGGCCGGGCTTGCCGAAGCCTCGGGCGATCGGCATGACGCGCGTGACGGCGAATGCGACGAAGGCCGCCGTCGGGTCGTCGCCGATGGAGAAGGCTGGCGCATCCTTGAAGCGCTTCGCGTTCTGGTTCAGCTCGATGACCGAACCGGGCACACCCCCGTGATCACGCAGCAGGTGCGCCACGTCCGTGCCCGCCAGACGGTCGAGGGACTCCCAGCCGACAGTCTGCAGGGTCGGCCACTCGCGCTCGCCGTACGCCATGGCGCGCAGGATGCCTACCCGGCGATCGCCGGACTGCGCGAGCGACATCTTGCCGGCGCGTTCGAGTCGGCGGTAGTCGTCGGCGCCGGTCCAGAAGTCGAGCAGGCGTATGTCGTGTTCGTAGCCTTCGTCGCCGGTCGGCCAGGTGCAGACGCCGATCGTCGCGTGAAAGCCGTCTACGGTCTTCACGGTCGAGACGCGGGCGCGCCCCTCGACGACGACCTCTTCGCGGGCCGACAAGCCCGCTCCCTCGATCGTGTGCTCACCGGGGTCAATGCTCAGAGTGAGGCCGCGGAGCTCGACGATGGGCTCGGAGGTCATAGCGCCCACCCTATTGCTGAGAAGCGGTCGAGTAGGCGAACGGCGGCGGACAGGCGCCGCCTCGTCGCTGTTGCCGTGTCTGCTTGCTCAACTATGGTGAGCAGAGTTCGACCATCAGGGAGGTCAATTGTCGTCCATCACAAACGGGTGGCTTCCGCTCATCGCTCTGATCGCGACAATCACTCTCTTGCTGCTCGCAGTGGTTTTCGTAGTGGCTGTGGTCGTCCTGGCCAAAATCAACGGCCTGGCTCGACGCCCCCAAGCCAGCGCTGCACGGGTCGACCCTGCGACAGCGTCGGCGATGAACACCATGGTCGAGGGGCTCAAGACGGAGAACGCATCGCTGCAATCTCTCCTCTTGCAGGAGCAGGCTGCTCGCGAAGATCTCCAAACGCGGGTTGAGACCGCCGAGAGATCCGCGAGTGCGGCCGCCAGCGTGACGCGCGAACAGGTTCGATTGGGTGTCGACCAGTCGAGCGCCGCCGCGATCACGGAGCTACAAGACAAGCTGCGCGGAGTCGAGCTGCATAATCTCGCCTTGCATCAGGAGTGCGCGGACCTGAGGGCAAGGCTCGCCAAAGGGGTCAAGGGCGTCGCGAATCGTGATGCGGATATCACTGAAGCTGAGGATTGGGTCGACAGAGCGACCGCTCGCCTCCTCGCCGCCCAGGCAGAGCGTGACGCGGCTCTTCGTGAAGTTGACGACTTGAAGCTCGAGATGCTCAAGCTGCGCGCAGAAATCAGCACGTTGCTCGCTCGGCCCACGGAGCCAGCGGCGGAGGATGCGGCGAAAGCTGCACCAACGTCCAAGGGCACGCCGCTTTCGTGGAAGGCGAGCCCCTTGGAGTCGAAGCTTCCGCCTAAGCTCCCCCTGAAGTCCACGCCGAAGGCCGCACCCAAGCCTCCGATCGTCACACGCACCACCGCCACGAAGACCAGTGGAGTCGGCGTCTTCGACGACGAAGACAAACAGTGGAATGCCGCCGAAGACGCCGCGCTGCTGAACGCCTACTTGACGACGAGAAATCTCAGTGCCACTGCGGAAACACTCCGAGTGGACCAGAAGCAGGTCGCTCTGCGACTGATTTCCCTACTGCTCGCGCCCCAGGGGATAGTCGACGACCCATCCGCGCCGAAGCACGGAAAGACCTACAGCGGTGCAGACTCGAAGGCGATAGCTCAAGCGTGGCGTGATGGTCGAAAGCTGCCCGCCATCGCCAGAGACTTCCAGCGTGACCAGCTCGGGATCGGCTGGAAGCTGCTCGACCACGCATCACGACCCGTCGAGCTGACAGCCGACATGATTCCCGAGATCGTGGAGGGGGCCCACCGATGAGCAGCTCTTCGTTACCCGCCGAGGCCGACTGCGCGTACCGGCCCTTCAGTGCTGACACAAGGTGGGTGGCAGCGTTGAAACCGAGTACGTCGTTGCTGATCGGTCGCGAAACTGATGAAATCGCTGCTCAGATTGCAGCTGTGGGAGCACACGACGCGAGAGTGAGTCGGTCTACGCGCCGATTGCAGCGACTGCATAACGGCATCTATGCATTCATGCGTGGTGGCGAGTGGCACAGCGTCTGGGTCAACGGAGGAAAGGATCCCGCCGAACCGCAAGATGACCGCCTCGCGTACAACTCCAATCATCTCGGTGAGGCGGTCTACACCCATGAAGACGATTGGGATGACGCACAACCCCTACTTGGCGACAGCCCCGTCCATGCTGGGGATCTTGTTGACATCCCTAGCCGAACGGGATGGGGTCGAGTCGTGCGTGTTCGTCGGCTCGCCGACGGGCATACCGCTGACATCGACGTCAACGGCGTCATCGAAAACTTCGACGTCGATGACCTCACCCTCCTCGAGGGCGACATTCGAGACCCGGATTTCTGGATCACTCAAGGGCCAGCTGAGGCTGAGGACATCGCGCGCACTCTGTCGTGGGTGAAGCTGGCGTATCCGCTTAGCGACACCTTGTACTCGTATGCCGCGACTAAGACGACGTTTAAGCCGTATCAGTTCATACCGGTTCTCAAGATGCTCAACAGCGAGTCGGGAAGGCTACTCATCGCCGATGAGGTCGGTCTGGGCAAGACCATCGAGGCGGGCCTCATCTGGACCGAACTCGAGCAACGGAATCCCGTCAATCGCGCAATCGTTGTCGTGCCCGCATCACTTCGAGTGAAGTGGCGCCAAGAGATGGATCGTCGATTCATGCGCCCCCTCCCCGAGTTGTCTTCAGGAGACCTCGCGCGATTCCTCGATGAGGTTCGGGACGGCAAAGACGCAGACATTGTTGGGGTGATTTCGCTCGAGAGGTTGCGTAGCGCGAAAGACCTGCTAGAGCAGTTCGTTGAACTCTCTCCTCACCTTGATCTGGTGATCGTGGACGAAGCGCACTCGATGCGAAACCCGGGCAGGCGGTCACACGACGTCGGATCAGTGCTCGGCGCTTTAGCCGATCACGTCGTCTTCCTATCGGCGACTCCGCTCAACCTCGGCACGCACGATCTCTACACCCTCGTGAACTTGCTCGAGCCAGGAGCATTCGCTGATCCGGCAGTCTTCTCGAGTCAGCTCGAACCCAACAAGCACTTGAACGCCGTCATGCGCATCATGGCCGACCCCATGCACCGTTCGAAACAAGATGCTCTCGCCGAACTCGCCGCCGTCAAGCAGAGCGACCACGGTCGAGCACTTGCCGGTAGGCCGACGTTCGAGAAGCTCGAGCAGATCCTTCTCGATGAGGAGGTGCCGTCGACTGACGACATTGCGAGGGTGAAGCGATACGCCTCCGAGCTCAACACTCTTGGCGCCATCGTGACCCGCACCAGAAAGATCGATGTGCCCGGCAAGAAGGCGATGCGAGAGGTCGAAGAAGTCAACGTGGCGTGGTCCTCGACGGAACGCGACCTCTACTCAGCCATCGAAGAACACGCTTTCCGGCGAGCCCGTGCGGCAAATGCTCCCCTAGGGTTCGCGATGCAGATGCCTCTGCGGCAGGCCTGCAGCAGCTTGGTCGTCGCACAGCAACGGCTCGCTGACCGAAACGGATGGAGCCTCAGCGACTCAGACGAGGCCATCACCGAGCAGGCTGCCCAGACTGAGTTAGGGGAAGAGGCACTGCTCGACACCGACATCGAGGTCGACGATGACCTCATCGAACTGGTCTTGCAGACCCGGCTCGATCACGATTCGAAGCTTCAGGCCTTAACCCAACGCCTCCGGCTCGCACGGCAGAACGAGATGCCTCAGGCCTTGATCTTCTCTTTCTTCCGCGGCACCGTTGAGTATCTCGCCGATGCACTCGGTGCCGAGTGTCGCACTGCTGTGTTACATGGTGGGATTCCGATGGATGAGCGGCAGCACGTCATCGATCGTTTCCGCGCCGGCGAAATCGACGTACTTATTGCGAACCAAGTGGGATCGGAAGGCCTCGACTTCGAGTTCTGCAATGTCCTCATCAACTATGACCTCCCGTGGAACCCAATGCAGGTCGAACAACGAATCGGTCGACTCGATCGGTTCGGACAGCTCAGTGACAAGATCCACGTCTTCAACATGTTCACGCCTGACACGATCGAGTCAAAGATCTTCGGACGTCTCTACGCCCGTATCGGAGTATTCGAGAACTCGATCGGTGATCTCGAGCCGATCATGCGGGGCGGCTTCTCTGAACTGAACAAGACGATTCTCAACCCACACCTCAGTGAAGACCAGAAGATTCGTGCGATAGATCAGTTCAACGTCGCGGTATCTCAAGAGCGCGAGCGCGCGAAACACCTCGAAGAGCAAAGCGGAATGCTGACCTCACTGGCTTTGCTCGATGTCGAAGGACTTAGTGACGCCGGCCCCACTAACGGAAGATACGTCGGTGCTGCCGAGCTCCGCGCACTACTCACGACTGCCCTGAGCGCCAAGGACTCGAGACTTGAAGCCACGTCTGACCCCGAACTCTGGACGATTCATGGCTCGCATGCCCTATCGGCCGCGCTCAACGCGTACCGACACACGAAGAGCGGGACGATGCACGGGGTCGCGAAGTTGCTCGGGATGATCCGCGACGGCACTCCCATCACCATCACCTTCAATCCACAGCACGCCACGGTTACACGCGTCGAACTCGTGACTGCTCGGCACCCCCTGATCAGATTCGCCGTGGATCTCTTGGCAGAGAAGAGCGAACAACTCGCTCGGTACGGCAGGGTGACGGTCGAAGGCCTTCCGGCAGGCCAGGCTTTTGTGGCAACGGTTGACATAGTTCGCACCTCGGGCGGCCTCAGGGACAAGCAGGAACTCTGGGTTACCGCCGTAGACCTGGAAACCGGCATGCCGGAGGACGGCATGTCCGACGCACTCATGACGGCGCTTGCCGAAGGCACGCTTCAAACGTCCATCATCGAAGCGGCATCAGATGGAGTCATCAGGCGACGAGCAGAACTGCTCCGTATGGTGTCTACGCGCCGCGCGAAGGAACGTACGGAGCGTCGACAGGAGAACGAAGCTCTGATCGCATCGCGGGTTGCTTCTGAAGCGAAGTCACTTAAGATTCAGCGGGACAGGGCTCTCTTGCGCCTCCGCACCGCAGTGGCGAACGGTACCGCGGTTCAGATCGAGCGAATGATGACCGGTCAGATTAGGAACCTCGAAACTCGGATGGGGGAGATCTCGCATCGATACGACGCGAAGCGCGACGTGGCAATGAGCGTGGAGAATGTCGCGGTTCTACTCATTGCGTCGCCGACTGACTAGGCGGGCGTCAGTCGTAGGGCTTGAGGTGCCACGGAAGGCTATCAACCGACCACCTGCCTGACCGTTCGTCGTCAATGTCCTTGATGGCAATAGTCTCCTGCTTGTTGCCGCGGATCACCGGCCACTGGGCCACCCGTACCGCGCCTACTCGACCCCCGCCATCACGCCAGAACACCCTGCCGTTTGGCTCGAGACTTATCGTGAAGTCACCAGTGCCAAAGTCCATCCTTATGCCCGGCAGTCTGATTCCTTCGTAGGTGAAGTCAAGACGCTCGCCTGACAGCGCGCGAACGGTGAGCAGCCCCTCCCCCCGGCGCGGAACGCCGTCAGCGTCGCGAGGCTTCCACGTGTACTTGGTGCTGTTTGTATTGAAAACCTGTTCCGGCGTGTACAGAGGGCTGTAGGCCTCGTACACGATGACTTCTCGCCGCGCACCACTTGCACCGTCGTCCCACTCCAGAACGAAGTCGAAGCCCGGTCGGTGAAGGTTCATACGGTCACTGTCCTCATGGTACGAAAGCCCCAGAGCGATCATCTCGGTGCTGTCCATACCGGTGCGTCCCGAACTCTCGTCGACTCCGACCCAGATGCGGTCACCACCGAAGATCTCGCCCAGGCGCTCACGCACAGCAGGGATGTGAGCCATCCCGCCGGCGAGCACGACGTACTGGACCCCATCGGCAAGCTTGTCGTCGGAGTACTGTCTCGCTGCCGCCGGTGACATCGTCCGCTCATCGGTTGGAGACTTGACTTGCGCCATTAGAGCTGCTCGCAGGGCAAGCCTCACTACTTCGACAGCTCGATCGAGTTGGGGTCGAAAAGCGGTTTCCAGCTCATCTCGACTGTATGAGAACGTCGGCACATCGATGTTCGGGTGGCCAACAACCACAGTTGTCTCTCTCGTAGCCGAGAGCTCGACTTTGGCTGCGCGAGCAGCTCGTCGGAGCCATCCGGTCAGCTCCGCATGCGCGGGATGGCCATCCACGTCGAATCCGCGTTCGCTCAGGCGATCGACGAAGTCACGCTCGATGGCATCGTCTAGAGAGTCCCCTGCCTCGTCCACACCGATGGAAGATTGAACAGATACGACCGGCGGAACACGCTTCTTGCCAAGCTCAGTTGGTCTGGCGTCAACGTGGAGCACCGCCACGTCGAGAGTGCCGCCCCCCATGTCGAAAACCAAGAGCTTCCCCGTCACCTGACTGCCTTCGCGCGTGCGTTGATTGACCCAGGCGATGCCGGCCGCGATCGGCTCGTCAATGACCGTGTTCTCGCTCACCGAGATGCCCGCTTCCTGAGCCAATCGAATGAGACGACGCCGCTGATCCCCCTCCCACATGGCTGGGCAGCCCAGCCTCACCTCGGATTCATCATTGAGCGATACGAATGCGTCCTCGGCGACCACGACGAGCGCACGAAGGATCTCCCTGATCACTTCGTCGGCATCTACTTCAACGTGCGACGAACCATCGAAAACTGAGAACGTCTGGCGTCGACGCGTTATGGCCCGTTTCGCTGAACGGATGATCTGCTCCTCAGGGAAGACCAGGGCGTCGTCCCCCGCGCTCCACTGTGACCCCGATCGCGCAAGGAGCGACGGCAACCACTTGTCTGTGCGCCCGATTGGCGTAACCGCGGTTCGGGCCGGGCTTGACTCGCTGATGAGCGACGTCGTGGTTCCGAAGTCCAAACCCTTCATCTACGCGTTTCCCTCACTCTTCCCCGCTCGAGTCACCAAGGCGGGGAGCACGACTACCTGTTCGTCCCCGTCCTCCCAGATGTACCCGGCACGTGCGACATTCACGAGCTCCTCAACTTCGGGACGTGTACCAGGCGCGTTGTGTAGCGCCGGGTCGAATACAACCGACTCCCCCCGCATTGCCGATGGGCGAAGCCCGAACTTCCCGGAAAGTCGGTTGACTTTTTGCGTGAGCGCATCATGGTCCGTTTCACGTGCTTCGGCATCGACGGTCGCAGCGATCTGTGCGATTGTCTTCGCGGCTTCAATATTCAACTGCCGACGTTCTCGAACCGATAACCCAGTTAGCTCCACTCGGGCAGCTTCCAACTGCAGCTGCGTGCTCTCGAGTTGTTTGCTCAACGCACTGAGCTCTGCGCTGGCATTCGTCTCGTCCTTCAAGACTCGATCAAGCTCTGCTTGAGCAGCCTGGAGGCGATCATTCAGGTCCTCTCGTTCTGCGCTTGCCGACAGCTCCGAATGCCAACCGGCGAGTAGTGAGTCCTGTTGGCCCACGCGATCAAACAGCTCACGAACGCGAGTGGGAGGTATGTGCTCGATTGCGAAGCGTGGGCCGCTCAAGAACGAAAACAGCCCACGTCTTGTAGAAATCTGGCTCGCGTGCTCGTCAGCTACGGCGCGGACCCTCCGAAGGAGAACATCACTTGTAGTCAAGACCGTCGACAACCGGCCCGAAGAGCCCTCCAAAACGTCCTCCCATGAGAGTCCTCTCCACCATGCGGCATCCTCGATTCGTGACTTGCCTGCTCGCGCAACCACGAGCAAAAAGCGGCCCCGCAGACCAGATTCGCGAATGGGCAGTTCTGCTAGCGCCGCCTGGATAGCTACTTGATCTACCCTCGCAAAGAACTCGGACGGCTCTTCGACGCGAGCAATCGCAGCCTCCAGAGCATCCATGCCTCGCTGACGGAGAGAGTCCTGACCGCTACGCCACAATGACACGAACGCTCCCGCTAGAATTTCGGGGGAAACGGTCACGTCGTTTCTCTTTAGGATCCGTCCAACCAGAATTGAGTACCTTCCAGCAGCTTCGACGAAACCCTCGTCATCATGAGGGAGAACGTCGAGTCGAGCAGAACCTTCTGCGATCGCCTTGCTCGGTGCCTTCGACGCGAACCAAGCGTCCAAGTCCAGCTTGTCTATGCGCACGGGACTCTTGCTCGATAGTGCATCCACGATTACTGCGGTGTCTTGCCGATTGTCCATAGTCTCGGCAAGGTTGCTGACACCTGAAGCGGGCACGGGGTTTTCTTCAAGGCGAGAGGTCACGTCACCCGAAACATCCCGATCCTCAGTTCTCGCTGTCCCTGAGGGTTCAGGTGCAGATACTTCTCCCTTGCGTACCTCCCCCGTCGACCCCCCTTGCACATCAATGGTGCCCAGTGGTGCGCGAAGGTAGTACTTCGGCCCGCTAGCCGTCTGCTCGAAATCCACCTCAAGAAGTGACTCGAACGCGGCTCGGTGCTTCTTCCACGCCGCTTCTACTACCGACTTCTCGATCTTGCCGCGCGTGGCAACCAGCACGAGCAGATCCTTCTCGCGTAAGCGCGCCTTGGGCATCTCCACCAACGCGCGCGCGAACACGAGCGGCGACGACTCCAACTCACGAGTCAGCTGATCTGGCATCAGTTCCGCCATCGCGCTGAGTGAGTCGAGACGGAGTTTCCGGTACGAGGCCGACATCTTCAGGCGTTCGATGTTTCCGTCCGGCCACTGAACCGTCAGCTCCGTTGCCTGGGAAGCGATCGCATCGTCCTCCGCGACTCGACCTACCCGACGCGCACCGACTTCGGACTTCGTGTCCAGAACGACCCACACAGACGACATGCGCACATCCTAGAGTCGTCTGCGGAGCGACCTGGCCAAACCTCAGTTCGACGCCGCGAAGGGCGCTGACTGCTTTGGGCTAGAAGGTTGAGGGTGAAGATTCGAGCACCACAAGCCGATCGGTCGCGCGCGACGCCCCACATAGAGCAGATCGCGGTGGTACTCCTTCGACAGGTCGACGTCGGTCGGGATGGCCCCGGGCGACTCAATACCCCTGAACTCGTAGATGCTCCCTAATCTCATGCGCGTGGGGTCGAGGATGTCGAAGCCGAGGCCTGAGGTGCGCGGGCATCCGTCGCCTTGTCACAGCGTCGGAGCAACCCGGTAGCCTCGTACGCACCGCGGAAGGAGCATCCATGCCCCGTCGTTTTCTGGTGGAGCGCGCGGGCGAGCACTTCGATCTCGTCGAGTCGCCCGCGCCGAGCGAACACCACCTGCAGGAGGTCATGAAGATGAACCCGCAGCTCATCCCCGCCGACGACCTCGGGCTCGACGGTGACTTGCTCGTCATTGGGCGTGAGACGTCGCTGGCATCCGGATCCATTGACCTGCTGTGCCTCGCCTCGTCGGGCGACATGGTGCTCGTCGAGTTCAAGACCGGGCCGCAGAACCCCGACTTCAGGCACGCGCTTGCGCAGCTGATCGACTACGGCTCAGACCTGTGGCAGATGTCGCTCGACGACTTCGACCGCGGGGTTGTGCAGCGTTTCTTGCGCGGCGGGCACGCGCCCGAGCACCTCGCCGGCTGCCACGATCTGCGCGACGCGATCCGTCGCGCCGGGTGGGCCCTCGACAGCGAGGCGACGGATGCTCTGCTCGAGCGCCTCGCCGACGTGCTGCAGTCGGGCGACTTCCACTTTGTGGTCGCTGCCCAGCGGTTCACCGAGACCATGCGCGGCAGCCTCGAGTACCTCAACAGCACGATGCGCGTGGGGCGGTTCTTTCTCGTGGAGATCGTGCAGCTTTCGGGTGCCGAGCTTATTGCGCACGCGGCGCAGGTGGTTGCCTCGCCCCCACGACGATCGACCGCAACGCGAGCGTCGCAGGGAAAGACCGATGAGGTGGCGTTCTTGGCGTCGCTCGAAGACGGCGTCTACCGTGATGCGTTTCGCGACTTCCTGGCCGGCTGCAGCGCCCTCGGCCTTGCGCTCGAATGGGGGTCGAAAGGACTCTCGATCCGGATTCAGACCCCCGACCGGAACCTTCCACTCTCCATCGCGTGGGGTCTTCCTGATGGGGTCAGCTGGCAGGGTTTGAAGTACCTCGCCGTGGGCATCGACCGGACGTCTCTTGCCAGGACTCCGAGCGTGGCCGCAGCCGCCGAACGTTACCTCGCCGCGGTCGAGGCGATTCCTCTCGGGCGAGTACCGAACTCGGCGATCTCGGCTCGGCTCTTCGATGCCTCGGCAGCCCCCGCCGCTGTGCCGGCGATCATCGACGCAATCACCGCGCTTGTTGAAGAGGTCAACGAGACCGAGTGACGTCGCGGGGGTTCGTCTCCTCCCCCGGCGCCGAAGGTTGCATCGACCTCACACATCGCCACACGATCGACATTCCTTATGACCCCGACCAGCACACTGACTCGACGAGACGATCGTCAACTAAGGGTTGACGTTCCAGGGGGTCGATGCCTACAATGGAGCCACGAATTCTCTCATCGGCGAACAAGCACGGAGCGGCAGACGATGACATCAGGCACGCGCTGGAATTCCCGATGCGGAACTATGCGCTCGACGATCAGGAGGTTTTGGTGATCGGCCCCGACCGTCATGGTGGACTGCTGGAGGTCGTTCTTGCAGACCCTGATGGCGACGCTCGGGTTATCCATGCGATGCCCTTGCGACGCCGATTCGTTCGATTCCTCGAGGGGAAGGACAAGCCGTGAAACCCGCTAGAACGCTACGAGACATCGAAGAGCTTCTCGAGACTGTTGACCTCAGCACATTGGAGGTGGAAGACCCGGCAGACCTCAGAAGGATCGGATTGGCGAAGCGCGCAGTGCGTGACGCGGAAGCCGAGCTTCGGGCCGCCGTGGCAGCCTCGCGGGCATCCGGTCGAAGCTGGGGCTACATCGGCATCGTCTTGGGCATCAGCAAGCAAGCAGCCCAGCAGCGCTTCGGAGCGGCCACCGCGGCTGCTCTCGAAACCACGTAAGCGCAACAGTTACTTCTGCTCCAGCACCACAAGCCGATCGGTTGCGCGCGACGCCCCCACGTAGAGCAGGTCGCGGTGGTAGCCCTTCGACAGGTCGACGTCGGTCAGAATCACTGCGGGCGCCTCGAGGCCCTTGAACTCGTGGATGCTCCCCCACCGAATGCGCGTCGTGTCTTCGATGCCCGTGCCGAGCCGTGACGTGAGGCGGGCATCCGCGGTCGGGTCAGCGAGAGCCTGGCCGGCAGCCGACCGCTCACGGGCGTAGGGCGACAGAATCACCAGCTCGCGCACCGTGAACGGCTCCGACAGGATGCGCTCGACGGCGTCGGCGAGCAGGCGCAGCTGCTCATCCATGGTGGTGAAGGTGTGGCGCTCGACCGAGACCTGGTCGTCGTCGCTGCGGCGGTGCTCGCTGTAGAGGGTCGGCTCACCGATGAGCTCGGCCACGAACCGCGCCACCTCGGGGGTTGTGCGCACGTTCGAGGTCAGGCGCAACTGCATGAGTCCGGGCACACGGCGCAGGATAGTCGCGCGCGGGGTGGGCGGAGCATCCGGTGCCTCATCGGTGCCCGCGCCGTCAGCGGCGCTCTCGACAGCACCGTGGCGGCGGTAGATCACCTGGTGGTCGAAGTCTCCGGTGATGAAGACCGGCGCCTGCGCGAGCCCACCGACCATGAGCGCGTCGAGCACGTCGAGGTACTGCTCGAGCGCCACATCTTGCGCCTCGTCGACGACGAGATAGTCGTACTGCGGCCCCAGCTCGAGCGCCGCCTCGAGCGCCTGCTCGGGCAGGGTGACGTCGTACCAGTCGCGCTCGACGCGTCCGCTCTGCAGCTTGCGCTGCGCCTCGTTCTTGCCGGCGTGACGGTCGACCACCTGCGCCATCAGCGAGTGGATGCGCCGCACCTCGATGCCCTCACCGCACAGTTCGGCCAGCCGCGCCTCGATGAGCCGGTTGAACACGACGACGAGCGTGCGCTTGCCCTGCTCGGCCGCGCGTCGGGCGGCCTCGGCGGCCACCCACGTCTTGCCCGACCCCGCCGGACCCTCGACCAGTAGCCGCGGATTGCTGCCGACCACGTCGAGAATCTTGACCTGCTCGGCCGTGAACGTGGCCTGCTCGTGTTCGCGCCGGCGGGCCAGCTCTTTCGCGCTCAGCTCGAGCTGAAAGCGCGGGGTCAGCAGTTCTTGGATTCTTTGCGTGTGCGCTTGGTCGGGTTGGCCTTCGACGCGGCGGTAGCCGCTGATCGTCTCGGCCAGGTGCGCGCTGGCCTTGTTCAGGGTCCGGATGATCGCACTGGGCGCCTTGTCACCCGCCAGATCGGCGGCGTCGAGTAGCTGCCACTCGTGCCAGCCGATTCCTGCGCTGAACTTGCTCTTGCTCAACTGCGTGAGCCACGCCGCGTGAAAGATGGGATACCCGTTCGGGCCAGCGCCCCTCGACTCGAGAAACTCGATGATCGAGTGCTGCGCCCCCGACGCCTGCTCGAAGGGGCTGCGGGTGACCCAGTCGCGCTTGCCGTAGCGCCAGCGTCCGTCGCCGTCGGCCTCAATGCTCTCGTGCGACTTCACCTCGATGACGAGCACGCCGTGCCCCGGCGCGACGACGGCGAAGTCGGCCTCGCCCTGCACCTGGCTGACGTGCTGCGCGATCTCGAGCGAGTGGAAGACGACCCAGTCGTCGGGCGCGGCTTGCAGGGCCGCGAACACCGCGTGCTCCCCCGGCGGGGCGTCGTCGCCGATCGTCGGCGGGATCATGCGGGCCATGAGGTGAGACTACTTCGGGCCCGCGCTTGCGGCGTGGATGCGGGTGCCCCGAACGCGGGATTGCGCCCTGAGCAGACGGGCGTGCGACCCACAAGGGCTGGGCGGTCAGATTTGCGAGAGCTATGTGACGCTGACGGCACGTGCCACGAGCGTCACATTGGTTCAGCGGAGTTTCCTGCGCCGCGACATTCCTCCCAGAAGCGCGCTTGCCATTGATTCGGCAGACGAAGTCGTCAGCCTCACTCGGCTCGACAGCGCGAAAAGCGCGGGCTAAGCGGCCGAACTAGTCGCCGACGTGCGGCACGAACCACGGCGGATACACCGCGACCTTGGCCATGACACCCGCCGACTTGAGCAGCGCACGCACCTCGTCGCGGCGGCGGTCGTTCGCGACCGCCACCAGCGCGACGCGGTCGAGCGGCACCGAGCCGGGCAGCAGCGCCTCGGCGGCCTGCAGAGCCCACGGGGTCGCGGCGGCTCGAGCGAGCATCCGGTCACGGCCGTCGGGGCCCGAACCGAGCCTCGTCAGCTTCGCCGCAGCATCACCGTCAGACACGACCAGCTCGTTCGCGACCGCCTCGATGTCGACACCGAGCACGACGAAGTCGACCGTGGATGCGGCGCGCGCCTCATCGCTCCAGGTCGGACCCGCAGCGCCGTCTTGCACCTCGCCCCACCAGGTCGCGAGCGGGCTCAGCGAGAACGCCACGCAGTCGTGCACCGTCACGCCGTCGGCCACGGGCGCGGTCGCGCGCAGCTCGTGCGTGATGTCGCTCGCGAGGCGCAGCGCGGGCTCAGCGGATGCCGAGGGGCGCAGCTCGCCCGACTCGAGAATGAGCGGCAGGTTGGAGATGTGCGTCACGTGGAAGATGCGGTGCGGCAGCGCCGGCGGACGCACCTCGGCGGCCTTGCCCGTGGCACCCGGAGCCGGGGTGCGCAGGCTACGCGCCGCCGTACGAGGTGTTCGCTTCACCGGCAAAGGCACCGCGGGCGGAGCGGGCGGAAAACAACTGGCGCACATTCCCGGCTCGAAACCGTGAATGCACTCTTCCGTCGACGACCCAGCCACCCAGCACTCCCTCACAGGGGCGCCGCAGAACGCGGGTATCCCCCAAACCTCTAGGCTACCGCGCCCAGCTGGTCGAGCGGGACGGTCGGGATCGCGATCCAGCCCTCCACCTCGGCCAGCTGCTGCTGATGCGATTCGGGCGGGATGCTCGCACCGCGCCGATGCGCCAGCGCGACGAGCGCGGCCAGCACCGCGTCGAGTGCATCGGCCGAGGTCGTCATGAGGGCACGGTGCTCGCCGAGCTCAAGCCAGGGGGCAGCCTGCTCGAGGTCGACGATGAGGGCGCGGCGAGCATCCGCCGACTGCTTGTAGCCCGGGCGCGCCAGCCCCCACACGCGCAGGGCCATCGCGGGGTAGACCTCGACGACGGCACTGCCGTTCTGGCCCGAGCGGTCGACGTGGCGCCCGACGCTGGCAAGATCAGCGGCGAGACGTTGCAGCAGCACGGCGCACCGCAGCGCGGTCATACCCAGTCGGTCGGTCGCGACGCTCAAGGGCCGCGCGCCCGTCCGCTCGGTGACGACGCGGTCGGTCTCGCGGTAGGCGAGGCGGCGGCGCCAGGCCAGGTCGCCCGTGGCCTCGAGCGCAGGCGCGGGGTCGGCGGGCTGCACGCCGCCGACCGCGGCCGCACGCTCGGCCGCGTTCGAGTGCCGCGACACGAAGTCGACGAAGTCGCGCGGCCAGCCGAACGCGCAGTCGATGCCGATCAGCTCGACCTCGCGGGTGGCCCGCACGATGGCGTCATCGTCGAGGCCGAGGCTCAGCGACTCGAGCGCGACGGCTCCCCCGCCCGCGCTCAGCACCGCAAGAGCCGTGCCCGCCGCCTCCGCCGCCAGGTCGACCCCGGCGACCCGCGTCACCGCACCACTCACACGAACCGCACGGCCGACTGCAGCCGCGTGCGCACCTCGAACAGGTCGGTGCCGCCGACTCCGACCCCGGGCAGCCCTGTGCGGATGGCGTTGACCAACCGCGAGCGCTGCACGAGAAGGCCCTGGGCTCCGCGCACGGTGCCGAGCTCGGTGAGCGACTGCGCAGCCTGATCGTCTTCGACGACGATCGCGAGCGCCGAGAACTTGACGCGCGCCGCCCGCGCCAGCACGCGCGCCCGCGAGCCGAGCAGTGCAAGAGGCTTCTCGCCGGGCGCGAGCCCTGTGCCGATGACCTCGCCGCGCTTGACCGAGACGGGTGCGCCCCAGTCTTCGCTGAGCACCGCCCACAAGCCCGTCGGCCCGAGCACGACGTGGTCGAGCTTGTCGTCGCGCGTCTGCCCGGCGAGCACGTCGTGCCAGATCGTGAAACCCATGCCGAGGGTCGCGAGCGCTGCGGCCGAGCGCTCCTCCGCGATCGCCGCGGCGAGCAGGTGCCTGATCTGCCGAGGAGCCGAGCGCACGAGCGCGTCGTCGAAGGGGTCGGGCAGGTCGGCTCCGCGACCCACCCACTCGCGGATGTGGTCGAGGTACTGCTCGCGGTACCAGCCGCCGGGGTGCCCGTGCGACTTGGCCGACGGCCGAGAGTCGTAGCGCTGAGGCCCCGAGGCCCCGCCGCCCGACTGCGACCAGGCGCGCGACGGTGAGCCAGCATCCGCCCCCGAGTCGTAGGCGTAGCGCGCCGACGGCGAGCCGACCCGTTGCCAGGCCCGCTGCACCGCGTCGAATTGCGAGGCAGACCCGCCCGTGTCGGGGTGCGCCTTGCGCAGCGCGACCCGGTACGCGCGCTTGAGCTCGTCGTCTGACGCGGTCGGCGACACCCCCAGCACCTCGTAGGGGTTGGCGGCCAGGGGCGAGTCAGACATGGTGCCGCCAGCCTACGACGGCTCGCCTTGAGCGAGCTTCACGAGCCGAGCTCGCATGAGCCGTGCCCGCAGGGCCCCCTAGTTCATCAAGCCGATCAACCCTGTGATGACTTCGAGGTCATCCGCGGGAAGCATGGTGATCATCACGATGACGCCGCTCGTCGCCGCCACGGCGGTGAGCGAGGTGATGATGGCGAGCGCGATGCGCGCTCGCGTTCGGCGAGTGGCTCTCGCCGCCACGCCGGTGCGCGCGGCTGAAGGCCGCGGCGCTACCAGGGGCGAACGTGTCGCAGTCGCCAGAGAAGAAGAAGTCAGAGTGGCCACAGTGTGTCCTCCGTCGCTCGGGGTACCGAGAGTCGACGGCCTCGCCGACTCAGGGAGCGTCACGCTGCGAGGCGCTTCGCGGATGAGAGTCCGAGGTCTAGGGACAACTGAACACTCTCAGTCTGGTCCCCTGTGCGCGCCGTCAGCCTCGCGCCGGGCAGATTCACAGGTGGCAGCGCGGGGCGCAGAAGGTCATCGCTGCACCATGATGAACGCCAGCAGGTAGCTGCGCGAGTTGCCGTCGTCGATGCTCGAGTACGGCAGCTCGCGAGCGGCCTCGAGCGCGAGCTCGGCCTGCTCAGAACCCGCGAGCGCCTGGTACATGAGCAGGTAGTCGGCGAACTGCGGGGCCGGCCCCGAGGCGGTCGCCTCGTCGATGTTCGACAGGATGCGCTCCGGATCGATCGCGAGCGACCCCGACGTGCCCGGCCGCATCGGCAGCAGTTGGATGCCCAGAATGGCCGCGGGCTCGCCGCTGAACCACGTGGCGTAGTCGCGCTTGCCGTCCCACACGATGCCGACGACGCCGCGGTCGAAGTTCGCGTAGGGCTGCTCGGTCGTGTCGACGGCCGTGTAGTAGGTGCGGGCCGAGTGCGACTCGAGGGCGAGCATCCACCTCGCCTGCTCCTCCAGCGCCGCATCGCCGACAACCGCGCCCCACAGGGCCACGGCGGCGTGCGAGGCGACGGCCTCAGAACTCGACTCCTGGTTGTTGCCGTCGCCGAAGGGCGAGAAGCCCGAAGCCCACGAGTGGCCCGAGTAGGGGTCGAAGGCGCGCCAGGTGGCGAACGTCTCGCCGCCCGAGCTCGCGATGTCGGCCGCCAGCAGCGTGATCATCGGGCGCAGTTCGGCGACGAAGGCCTCGTCGCCCTCGGCCGCGATCGCGGCGGCATAGATGAAGCTGCCGTAGTGGAAGTGGTGATCATTGAATTCCTCCGAACCGAATGACGGAACCTTGCCGACCATGCCCCGCAGCGCGGGGTCGTAGACGAAGCAGCGGTCGGCGCGCTCGTCGCAGCCGTCGAGCTGGGTCCACGTGCGCAGCTCGGTCACGAGCCGCTCGTGCAGGGCCTCGGCGACTGCGGTCCGCTCGAGCTCGCGGGCGAGCGAAAGCAGCGTCGCGATGCGCGCGAGGGCCTTGCCGCCGAAGTAGGTGTCGGCGGGCAGGTCGGGCAGCGTGCCGGCCTCGAGGGCTACGGTCTCTGCGAGCTCGTCGCGGTCGGCGTCGCTGAGCCCGCTGAGGTCGAGAGCGCTCATCGCGGCCGTCTCGACGGGGGCCGTGTCGGGCACCGCGTAGGCCACGGCGGTCGCGCCGCACACGGTCATGACCCCGTAGGTCGTGTCAACGCTGCCGAGCTCGCACTGCGCGCCGTCGACCGGCACCGTGCTGCTCTGATGCGGCAGCGAGCCGACGAGCGTCGGTCCGTCGCCCTCGGTGCGGTAGCGCAGCGTCGTCGTGGCGCTCGCGTCATCGCCGGTGCCGTCGAGCGCGTAGTCGACCTCGACCCCTGTGACGGGGTTCGCGAACGGCACGAGCTCGTCGAGCGAGGCTCCGGCCGGCACTGCGACCCAGGTGGCCGTCGCCCCCTCCGAAAGGCTCAGGATGCGCCCGTCGTCGCTCAGCTCGCCCTCGGGCGCGACGAGGCCGTACTCGGCCCCGCCGATCGTCGTCGAGAAGACGTCGTCGCCGGCCGGCTCGAGCGGCACCTCGACCGAGACCTCGTGGTCGGCGAGCGATCGGTAGCCGATGAGCAACGAGCCGCGCGCGATCGTGACCTCGGCGAGCGCCGCGTCACCGTCGAGCAGCGTGACCGTCACCGAGACCTCGTCGTAGCGCGTCACGAGGGCGCTCGTGGCACCCGTCTCGACGGTCACGTCGTCGGTCATCGGGCCCGAGATCAGGGCGGGCACCGAGGTGACCCTCGGAACGCCGAACGAGAACCCCGTGTCGCCGAGCCGGAACGACAGCGGGAGCGGAAAGACCGGCTGCGGCTCGTCGCCGAACACGAGACCGCTGAACCAGCGGTTGGTGGGCGGCACGAGGTCGTCGGCAAGGCGCGCCATAGGCACGCTCGCGAGCGACTCGCGCGGCACCGTCAACAGCAGCGGCTCGATCTCGGCATCGATCAGCACGGTGCCGCGGGCAGTGGGGCGCGACTCGGAGTCTGCAGAGCCCTCGGCAGAGCATCCAGTCGCCATGATGGCGAGCGAGACGAAGCCGGCGACGGCCGCCGTCACCCGCCCGCGTCGACGCCTGACCTCGATCACAGCGCGAGCGCGATGCGCACGTCGGAGATGACCGTGCGCACCAGGCCGGTGACGCTCGCGAGCATGTCGTCGTTGCGCAGCGCCATCGTGGCGGTCACGGGCGTGCCGGGCAGGATGAAGCCGCCCTGGTCGACGAACTCGTCGGCGCTGATGATCACAGCGACGGTCGCGAGCGCAGAGCCTTCGACGGTCGTCGTCTCGACGGGGCCGACCGACCCCGCGAGCACGGCGCCGTCGGGCATGACGATCTCGACCGGCGCGCCCTCGACGATGCGGGCGAAGTCGGCGGTCGACAGTTCGAACTCGGCGCTGACGAAGAGAGTGTCGACCGCGGCGATCGTCGCCACGGCTCCCCCGGCGGGCGCGTACCCGCCCTGCGGCACGTCGACCGAGAGCACCACGCCGCTGACCGCCGACGTGACGGTGAGCGTGCCGTCGGGGTTGACCGTGAAGACCTCGCTCGAGCGCACGACGATGTCGTCGGCCAGGTCGCGCACGAGGTCGTTGCTCTGAATCGTGGCGATCGGGTCGCCCGCGTTCACGAGGTCGCCGCGCACGACGAACTGCTCGATGACAGCTCCCGCGTAGTCGGTGCCGACCTCGTAGGTGACGGCGTCGATCGCCGCGGAGTTGGCGGTGGCCTCGCCCTTGCGCTGCGAGAGCGCGATCGTGAGAAGACCCACGAGGGCGATCACGAGCAGGGTGCCGAAGAAGAGACGAAAACGAGTGGACCAGGTCATGAGATGGCTTCTTTCTGACTGCGACGAGTGGGAACGAACACGGCGCGCTTGCGTTCGCGCTGCTCGAGACGGATGCGGCGCGCTTCGATCACCGCCGTGACGATGAACGCGCCGATGATGAGGGTGTTGGTGACGTTCCACGCGGTGGCCAGCGTGAGCGCGCCGTTGCCGAGGTCTTTGTAGATCGCCACGACCGAGGTGAGGGCGAGGAAGACGAAGAACAGGGTCTGCGAGACCATGACGTTGAAGGGCGAACTGCGCCGCCGCTGACCGCCCGTGACGTGCCAGCGCTGACGACGCCCGGTCAGCACGTTGACGAACGCGCGCAGATAGATCGGGAACGAGACCGCCGCGAGCATGAGGGTCTCCCAGCGAAACGAGCCCATCGTCGCGAAGGCGAGCAGAATCTGCATGCCGTAGAACCCGAAGTAGAACAGCAGCCACTCGGCGCCGGTCACGCTGAGGTTGACGGGCCGCAGGTCGAAGTAGATCGAGAGCGGCGGCACGAGCAGCAGCAGCAGGGGCACGATGCCGATGAAGTAGTGCGTGGCCGTGACGAGGTACTGGATGCGCTGATCGGGTGTGAGGCGACGCCGCGGATTCAGCGGATTGCGGGTGAGCAGAATCTCGAAGCCGCCGGTCGCCCAGCGCATCTGCTGCTTCGTGTAGTCCTCGATCGTCTCGGGCGCATCGCCCACGGCGAGCACGATCGGGATGTAGATCGAGGTCCACCCGCGCTCGTGCAGCATGAGCGAGGTCCAGACGTCTTCTGACTGCGAGTCGGTGTACATGCCGCCGACGTTCTCGATCGCCGTGCGCCGGAAGATCACGTTGGTGCCTACGCAGAACGCGGCGTTGAAGCTGTTGCGGCCGGGTTGCACGAAACGGTAGAAGAGCGACTGCATGAACGCCGCGCCCCGGGCGATGAGCGTCGAGCTGTTGCCGTAGGCCTGCGGGGTCTGCACGAAGGCGACCTTCTCGTCGCAGAAGAACGGCAGCGTCTCGTAGAGGAACTCGGGCGCCGGCACGAAGTCGGCGTCGAAGATGGCAAAGTAGTCGCCCGACGTGATGCTGAGGGCGTGATTCACGTTGCCCGCCTTGGCCCCGTTGTTGCTGAGCCGGCGGATGTAACGCGCGCCGACCTCGGCGGCGAGATCGCGCACGTCGTCGGAGCGCCCGTCGTCGAGAATCCAGGTCGCATGCTCGCCGTGCATCGCCACCGCGGCACGCGCCGTGCGCTCGATGACGTCGAGGGGCTCGCCGTAGACGGTGATGAAGACGTCGACCGTCGCCGCCGCGTCGTCGAGACGCATGGGCCAGAGCTCGGGTGCTCGAGCGACGACGGGGTCGGAATCAGCATCCACATCGAACAGATCGTTCTGGGCCTGGTGAAAGGCGAAGCCTCGCGGGTCTTGCCCGCCCGAGAGAATCGTCCAGAGCGCGACGAGCGCGTGGCTGATGAGCACTACTTCGGCGACGACCACCAGGGCGAACGGCAGCAGGTCTCCGCGGTTGTCGGGGTTGAAGAGGAAGATCGCGTAGGCGAGGGCGCCCAGCAGCGCCAGCAGGATGAAGAGCAGCACTGAGGGTGAGCGGATCGACGCGTTCACCGGCACGTGGGCGACGTCGTCGTCGACCGAGTAGCGGCGCGGATGCGCGGCCGCCAGGGCGGGATGGGTAATGGTCACAGGGGCTGTCCTCCGTCGCTCAAGCACGAGAGGAGACGGCGCCCTCGGCGACTCCGGGTCAGCCTCGCGCGATGGGCGAGGCGATGATGGGGAGTCCGAGGTCTGGGGACAGTGGTGCGGCGACAACGGTGACAGCATCCGGCCCGATCACCTACGGAGCCAGGCGAACTGCCAGGTTCGCCCGCCGCCTACGCTGTGCAGGTGAGCACTTCTTTCCTGCCGAACCCTCCCCACCCGCCGCAGAAGCCGCATCGTCGCGAGCACCACGGCGACGTCGTGCTCGACCCCTACGAGTGGTTGCGGGCGAAAGACGACCCCGAGGTCATCGCCCACCTGACGGCCGAGAACGCGTATGCCGATGCGCGCATGGCTCACCTCGAGGGTCTGCGCGACACGATCGTGGGCGAGATCACCGCGCGCACGCTCGAGACCGACATGGGCATTCCCGTGCGGGAGGGTGACTGGTGGTACTACGGCCGCACGGTCGAGGGGCTGCAGTACGGCATCCAGTGCCGCGTGCCCGCGGTGCCGATCGATCCGGCGAACCCCGACGATCCGGCGGTCTGGGCTCCCCCGCCGCCGCTCGACGACCCGAGTCAGCCCCGCGAGGGCGAGCAGATCGTCATCGACAGCAACGTCGAAGCCGAGGGTCACGACTTCTTCTCGCTCGGCTCGCTCGACGTCAGCGACGACGGCAACTGGCTGCTGTTCGGCGTCGACACCGAGGGCGACGAGCGCTACACACTGCGCATCCGCAGCCTCGTCACGGGCGAGACGCTGCCCGACACGATCGAGCAGACCGCGGGCGGGGCGTTCTTCGACCCCAGCGGGCAGTACGTCTTCTACACGACAGTCGACGAGTCGTGGCGGCCCGACACCGTCTGGCGGCACCGCGTCGGCACCGACCCCGCCGACGACGTGGCCGTCTTCCACGAGCCCGACGACGGCTTCTGGGTCGGCGCCGGCCGCACCCGCAGCGGCAGGTACCTCATCATCGAGGCGTCGAGCAGCATCACGAGCGAGGCCCGCGCGCTCGACGCGTCGACGCCCGAGGGAGAGTTCGCGGTCGTCTGGCCGCGCCGCGCCGGAGTCGAGTACGACCTCGACCACGCCGTCATCGACGGCCGCGACCTGTGGCTCATCACTCACAACGACAACGCCCCCGATTTCCAGATCGTCGCTGTGCCCGTGGATGCTCCCCTCGCGCCGCCCGAGACCCTCATCCCGCACGAGGCCGGTCGGCGGGTCGAGGGCATCGATGCCTTCGCACGCTTCCTGGTGCTCGACTACCGGCGCGACGGATTGCCCGCCACGGCGATCGCACGCCTGGATGGCTCGCCGCTCGAGTGGAACGACATCGTCGTGCCGCTCGCCGACAGTGCGAAGCTGCTCAGCATCGGCGCCCGCGGCAACCCCGAGTGGAATCAGCCCACGCTCCGCATCGGCTACGCGAGCTTCACCGAGCCCGCGACCGTGGCGAGCCTCGACGTCGCCCGGCTCGCCGAGGGCGCCGCCGCCGTCACCGTGCTCAAGCAGCAGCCCGTGCTCGGCGGATACTCGTCGGCCGACTACGCCGAGCGGCGCGAGTGGGCGGTCGCGGCCGACGGCACGCGCGTGCCGATCTCGCTCGTGTGGCGCAAAGGCAGGGGCGGGCGGCTCGACGGTGACGACAGTGCGGGGCCACGGGCAACTCACCTCTACGGCTACGGGTCGTATGAAGCGAGCATCGACCCCGGCTTCAGCATCCCGCGCCTGTCGATGCTCGACCGCGGCGTCGTCTTCGCGATCGCGCACGTGCGCGGCGGCGGCGAGCTGGGCCGCGCCTGGTACGAGAACGGCAAGACGCTCACGAAGACGAACACCTTCACCGACTTCATCGCGGTCGCGCAGCACCTCGTCGACACCGGCGTGACGGCCCCCGACCGCCTCGTCGCCGAGGGCGGCAGCGCGGGAGGCTTGCTCATGGGCGCTGTCGCGAACCTCGCGCCGCAGCTGTTCGCCGGCATTCTCGCCGACGTGCCGTTCGTCGACCCGCTCACGAGCATCCTCATGCCCGAGCTGCCGCTCACCGTGATCGAGTGGGACGAGTGGGGCAACCCGCTCGACGATGCGGACGTTTATGCCTACATGAAGGCCTACTCGCCCTACGAGAACGTGACCGAGCAGCTCTACCCGCGCATTCTCGCCGTCACGAGCCTCAACGACACGCGCGTGCTCTACGTCGAGCCGGCCAAGTGGGTCGCCCGGCTGCGCGACGTCGGCGCCGACGCCGTGCTGCGCTGCGAGATGGAGGCCGGGCACGGCGGCGTGAGCGGCCGCTACTCGGCCTGGAAGCAGCGGGCCATCGAGCTCGCCTGGCTGCTCGACGTGCTCGGCCTGGCTGCCGACGAGTCGCACGAAAGCTGAACGTCTCGATAAAGAGGCCGATCAGACGAGGGATGCTCGCCAAAAAGATGCGTGCGCATCGACGAATCTTGCTACCGTCGATCGAGTGAGTGCGCCCTCCCCCCTCGGCGAAAAAGCCGCCGCTGCCCGACTCTCCACCCTTCGACACATCGCCGGCATCATCAGCCTCGTCGCAGGCCTGCTGATTCTCGGCGCGCTGATCACGCAGATCACTGACCAGATCTCGGTCGGTCGATTCGAGCCGACCGAGTACTTCGCGTTCTTCACCATTCAGACCGCGATGATCAACATCGTCGTGCTCATCGCGGGCGGCATCATGGCCTTCCGGCTCGACCGCGACACCCGGCTCTACACGGCGATCCGCGCGAGCATCTTCTCGTATGCGATCGTCACGGGCGTCGTCTACAACCTGCTGCTGCGCGATGTGCCGAACGACGACGGCTACGTGGGGCCGGTCTGGCCGAACGAGTCGCTGCACGTGTGGATTCCGATCTACATCGCCCTCGACTGGCTGCTCACCCCCGGGCGCGTGCGCATCGGCTGGAAGACGATGTGGCTCGCCGTGAGCTACCCGCTCATCTGGGTCGGCGTCACGATGCTGCGCGGAGAGTTCACGGGCTGGTACCCCTACCCGTTCCTCGAGCCCGACGGGCCAAACGGGGTCATGGGTGTCGTGACCTACGTGGTCGGCATCGCCGCCTTCATCATCGTCTTGGCGGCTCTCGCAGTTCTCATCAACCGAGTGCACACGCGCGGCGTGCGCGGAGTCGGGCACGGTCGGCGCAACACCGGCGAGATACCGGTAGTACGCGCCGATCTGCGCTGATTCTTGGTTTGTCAGTGGTGCGCGCTCCACTGAGATCATGAACGACACCGCCCCTGGGCCGGGAGTGGCGACGTGTCCGCGATGCGGAACCGACGGAGCACTCCCCTTGCATTACGGCTACCCCGAGCCGTCCCACATCCGCGCTGCTCTGCGCGGCGAGATCGCCCTGGGCGGTGTCGTGCATGACGCAGACCCGCCGGGCTTCGAGTGCCGCAGCGACGACTGCGGGTATACCTTCAGCGCATGACTTCTGCGCACCTGCTGCTCGTCGTGCACACCGGAGCCGACGCGGCTGCGCACCTGGTCGAGGCTGATGCCGAGCATCCGCAGCTCGCGGTCATGGATGTCGCGGCGACGCGCGGTGACGGCATCTTCGAGACGCTCAGCGTCGTGCAGGGCCACTCGCAGGCGCTCGAAGCGCACCTGACGCGCTTCGAGCGCTCGGCGCGCATGCTCGACCTGCCGGCGCCCGATCGCGGCATCTGGCGAGACGCGATCATCGCCGTGGCCGAGCGGTTCGCCGACCACGACGAGGCCTGGGTCAAGACGGTGCTCTCGCGCGGGGTCGAAGGGCAGCCGCTGCCGACGGGGTGGGTCTACGGCACCGTGTCGCCCGACTTCCGGCGCGAGCGCACCGAGGGCCTCAGCGTCGCCCTGCTCGACCGCGGCTACCGCAGCGATGTCGCGCAGTCGAGCCCGTGGCTACTGGCGGGCGCGAAGACGCTGTCGTACGCGGTCAATCGCGCCGCGGTGCGCGAGGCGCAGCGCCGTGGTGCCGACGACGTGATCTTCGTCTCGACCGACGGGCAGCTGCTCGAGGGGCCGACCTCGACCGTGGTGCTCAAGCGCGGCAAACGCTGGTCGACGCCGCCCGACGACGTGGGAATCCTGCCCGGCACGACCCAGGCCGACCTCTTCGCCGCGGCATCGCAGTGGGGGCTCGAGGCGGTCGTCGAGCCGCTCACTCCCGACGACCTGCGCGCTGCCGATGCGGCCTGGCTGGTCTCGAGCGTGCGGCATGCCGCCCCCGTGCGCGCGGTCGACGGTGTGCCGATGGCGGTGGATGCTGCGCTCTCGGCCGCGATGAACGGCTTCTTGCACGCGCGACGCACCTGACCGTCGCCTCGCCCGCCGTGTGTAGGGTCGAAGTATGCACAGCACGCTGGAGTGCCTCACCGACTGGATGTCTCGCCAGCGGTGGTACGCGGGCAAGGGGCGCATTCCCGAGCTCGCCGAGGTCGCGCGCGACGAGTGGCCGTGCGCCGACCCGGATGCTCGCATCGTGGTGCTGCTGGTGCGAGACATGGCGAACAATCCGCCGTCGCTGTACCACGTGCCGCTCGTGCTGCGCACGACGATCCCCCGCGGCTCTGGTCGCACGTTCATCGGCCGCGACGAGAACGACGACTACCTGTTCGACGCCGCGCACGATGAGACCTACACGCACGAGCTGCTCGCCCGGTTGGGCGTGCAGCGGGCCGACGAGTCGTCGCGCGTGCACACGGGCGAGCAGTCGAACACGTCGATCATCTTCGATGCGGGCGGGGATGCGCCGCTCGTCGTGAAGCTCTTCCGGCTCGTGCACGCGGGCGAGAACCCCGACGTGGTGCTGCAGACGGCGCTCACCTCGGTCGGCAATCGCTCGGTGCCGCGCATGCTCGGCTCGCTCGAAGCGACCTGGGTCGACCCGCTCGGGTCGCACACGCACTCGGATGAGCCGTCGACCGGCCACATCGCGTTCGCGCAAGAATTCGTGCCGGGTGTGCGCGACGGCTGGCCGCTCGCGCTCGAGGCGGCGGCCGCCGACGAGTCGTGGGCCGACGACGCCGAGCGACTCGGCCGCGTCACGGCTGAAGTGCACACGGCCCTCGCCGAGTGCCTGCCGTCGCGCGAGGCGTCGCTCGGCGACATCGTCGGCTTCGTCGCGGGCTGGTATCAGCGGCTCGCGATCGCGACCTCCGACGTGCCCGAGCTGCGCGAGCTGCGTCCGGCGATCGAGGCGGTCTACGACGCCGCGCGCGAGGCGGCGTGGCCGCCCCTGCAGCGCATCCACGGCGACTTCCACCTCGGCCAGGTGCTGCGGCGCCAGTCGGGCGAGTGGCTGCTCGTCGACTTCGAGGGCGAACCGCTGAGGCCACTTGCCGAGCGCGCGCGCGTCGATTCGCCCCTGCGCGACATCGCGGGCATGCTGCGCTCGTTCGACTACGTCGTGGGCTCGCTGCGCAACACGGGGGCTCCGGGAGGCGCGGGTGCGATGCTCGACGACGTCGCGCGAGCATCCTGGGCACGGGCCGCGCGCGGGGCCTTCCTCGAGGGCTATGCGAGCGCGAGCGGTCTCGATCTCGCCGCCCACCAATCGCTACTCGACGCTTTCGAGCTCGACAAGGCGGTCTACGAGGCGATGTACGAGGCGCGCAACCGCCCCTCGTGGTTGCCGATCCCCCTCGCCGCTGTCGCCGCCCTCGCCGCGCCCGAGCGCGCCGCCCACCGCTGAGCCCCGCGCCCCGATCCCCCACGTTGCGCCACCAACCGCCCTCCCTCAGAGACTCCCGAACTGTAGGAACGCAGCTACACGGCGCTCCGGAACTTCCTACAATTCGGGAGTCTGCGGGGAAACACGTCCGGCTGGACTCGTCGGGGTTCGTGCGAGCCGGCCTCTCGACACGGCACTGACTCCTCCACTGCTCGAGGTCGGCAGGGGTAAGTTCACCGACGCCGTGACGGTAGACGAATCGGGCCAACGCGTCTGCAGGCTGGAGCCATGCTACGACCGGTCAACAAGCGAACAGGGCGACCCACGGGCACGGGGCACCTGCGCCCGTCCGTCGCGTCACTGCTCCGACAGCGAGGCGGCATCGTGTCGACTCGCGAGCTTCGACAACTCGGCATCGACCAAACGACTCTCGAGCTGTATCGCGACTACGGCTCGCTGCAAGCAGTGCGACAAGGGTGGCACTGCTCGCCGAGACTGCCCGATGTGATTCGTCTCGCGTGGCGGTTGGGTGGGCCGCTCGCGTGCGTGAGCGCACTCGACCTGCATCAAGCGAAGGAGGCCGGAATCGCGATCTCTGCGGTGAGTGTTCCGCAGCCGCTGCACATTGTCGTACCCGCCAACACGCCGCGCACTCCGCGCCCCGCACTGATCGCGCGGCGGTGGGGCATCGCCATGCCGTGCAACCCTGTCATCCACTGGAGCACCGCTGATTACCTCAGCGGAGATCGGCAAGCCGTCAGTCGGGCGGTCGCACTGCGACAGGCCGACCACTGCTCGGCCCTGCGCGACTAGGCGGCGGCGCGCTGCTCGAGCACGTCGGTGAGCAGCGCGATGAGCGCCTGCACCTGCACGGTGCCCTCGGCGGCGACCTGCTCGTCCGACCCGTCGAGCGCACGGGCCGCGAGACCCGCCTTCGCGTCGATGAGGTCGGCGATGCGGGCGTCGATCGTCTGCGCGGCGAGGATGCGCCACGCCGTGACGGGCAGCTCTTGACCGATGCGGTGCACGCGGTCGATCGCCTGCGTCTGCTCCGCTGAGGTCCACGACAGCTCGGCAAGCACGACGTTCGATGCGGCCTGCAGGTTCACGCCGACGCCCGCGGCCGACAGCGAGCACACGATCACGCTGACCTCAGGGTCGTTCGTGAAGCCGTCAATCGCTTCCTGCCGCGCCTTCGGCGACTGATCGCCTCGAATGCTGACCGACCGCATGCCGACGCTCGCGAAGTGCGCCTCGGCGGCATCCATCACGTCGATGTGCTTCGCGAAGAAGACGACCTTGCCGACGTTGCGGGCCAGCTGCGCCGTGTAGTCCGCCGCGAGCACGGCCTTCGCCGTGCCGATCTTGCGCACCATCGTGAACACGTTGTCGCCGTTCGCTGCTTGCTTCGACTCTTCGAGCTCGGCCGAAGCGACGAGCCGCACGAGCTCGCGGTCGATGCCGATCGGCGGCACCTCGCGGGCTGCGACGACACGGCGGTAGCGCTCGACCAGACGGTTGATGAGCGCCTCCTCCGACGCGCGGATCGACCGTGCGACGTCGTCGTCGAGCTCGACCGGGATGTCGGCGATGCGACGAGCGGGAATGTCGGCAGCGACATCCACCTTCTTGCGGCGCACGATGCCCATCTCGATGACGCACTGTCGCGCGGCGGCGAAGAAGCCCGGATCAGCCGGGGTGAGCCCGGTGTCTTCGAGCGACGACATCAGGCGGCCCAAAGGCTTCTTGTCGTCGATCCAGCCGAGGAACTTCCAGATCATCCGGAAGTCTTCGATCTGGTTGATGAGCGGCGTGCCCGTGAGCGCCATCATGAGCGCCTTCGGGTGCAGCACGCGCACGTTCTGCGCGAGCGCCTGCACGTGACGAGTGCGCTGCGACGTGGCGTTCTTGATGAAGTGCGCCTCGTCGACGACCATGCCCTTGAAGCCGAACCGGCCGAGCCAGCCGACGTGGCGGTCGAGAATCTCGTAATTCACGATGACGACGTCGCTGAAGGCGTCGAGGTCGTCGCCGTCGCCGTGCACGACCGTCGCCGAGCGCTGCGGAATCCAGCGCTGCACCTCGCGCGCCCAGTTCGTCTTCACCACGTTGGGCACGACGACGAGCAGCGGGAACGCGTTCGCGACGTTCGCGGCCATGAGCGCCTGCGCCGTCTTGCCGAGGCCCGGCTCGTCCGCGAGCAGGAACGTACGGTGCCCGCGCCGCACCGCTTCGATGAGCTTCGACTGGTGGAGCATGAGATCCATGCCGCCGGGGGTGGCGAGCGAGCCGGCCTCGGGCAGCGGCATCGACGCCGACTGCCCGCCCGCGCCGTACTCGAACGAGCGGAAGAGGGGCTCGATGAGCTCCCAGTTCGCGAGACGACCGGCCGTCGACACGGGCTGCGGGTTGAGAGCCGAGAGGTCGGGGGCCAAGAACGGGTTGGCGAGCTGCGCCTGCTTGACCGACTTCGGCACGACCTGCTTCGCGACCTCAGGAGCCACGGGCTCCGGCTCCGAGACGATGAGCAGGTCATCCGGCTCGAGCTCAGCACCTGAAGCGAGCAGCATGTCGCGGCGCAGCGCCTTCGCGGCGTCGGAGACCTTCGCCTCCGGGGCCAGCAGGGCGATGAGCGAGGTGTCGCGCGCGGCCGTCTTGGCCATGATGCTCGCGAGGCCGTCGAGGCGCTTGAGCACTTCGGCGCGCTCGCTCTCGGGCACCTCGCGGTCGTCTTTCACCCGGGCGCGCTCTTCGCGCACGAGCAGAGCGGCGACCTGGAACTTCGTGCGGTTCGAGGGGCTCACCTTCGCGCCGCGCTCGGCGGCGTTCTCGACCTCGCGCACTGCGCGGGCGAGAATCGGGATGATTCCCTGCTCGTCGAGCGGTCGACGACGGCGCGTCGACGTCTGCTTCGACGACGACCCTTTTCTCTGACGCTGGCCGGTCTGGGCCATGCCCCTCCTCGAACGGTGCGGAGCGTGGATGCTCCGAACGAACCGCAGCCCTGCATGATCTGCAGAACCGCCTCGGGCTCGCGAGATGCGCGCGAACTCGACGACTGCACGTGCCGCGCTTTCGTCGCCCTGACCCGGTCGAGGAACGGCCGGTGGGCGGAAGCGCTTGAGCAGAAGTCTACACTCCGCCGCCGCCTCCACCGCCACCGCCGCCGCCGGAGGAGCCTCCGCCCGACGAACCGCCCGACGAACTGGACCCCGAGTAGCTCGACGACAGCGTCGAGGCGACCGAGCCGACTCCGGCCGAGAACGCGCTCACCGAGAACGCTCGAGAGCTCGAGAACCAGGCCGGGCTCTGCCCTTCGGCATAGAACTCGCCGAGCTCTCTCGCCCACTCGCGCTCCTGCTTGAGCATCACGGCCCACGGCAGCAGTCGCTCGATGAGCTTCATGCGCTGCTCGGGGCTGTTGACATCGACCGGCTCGCGCAGGGCGCCCTGCGGCGACTGCAGCACGCGCAGACGGTCGGCCTCGGCGAGGCGGATGTAGAGCTCGAGGCCCTTGATGTGGTCCGCGAGCTCGGCCCCCTTCTCGGTCAACGGCTGACGGTAGAGCATCGCGGCCACGATGAAGAAGCAGAGGAACGTGAGCGGGATCACGAGGAAGACCGAGTCGCCGTCGGCCCGCCCCTCATCAGTGAGACTCACGACCGAGATGAAGGCTCCGATCGTGGAGAGAATGACGACGAGCGTCAACAACCCGGAGTGACGGGCAGGGATCGTGCGGCGCCACCCGCGCTTCACCATCGAGGTCGAGATGCGAGTCAGCTGCTTCTGAATCTGCGTGCTGAGCGTCGTGTTCTGAGCCTTCAGGGTGTGCTCCGTGCCGCCGACGAGCCCGCCGCCGAAGAAGTAGCTCAGCAGGCGCCGCTCCTCCCCCTCGACGCCCATGCCCGACTCGAGCCGCAGGCGCCACGTCGACCTCAGCGAGAACCAGCCGCCGGGCACCTCGATGATCGTGAGCACGCGATTCACTGCGAAGTCGACGAGCTGGCTCGCGACGGCGCGCGCGCGGTGACGGGTGAGGATCGAGGCCTCGAGCAGGCTCATTCCCGGCGGCGGCAGGTACTCGGCGACGATGACGGGCCTGCCGCGAGCATCCCGATGCACCGTCACCCGCAGCACGACCGCCGCGATCGCCGCACCGACCGCGGCGAGCGCGCACAGCACGAGCAGCCAGCCCCAGATCGACGCGAAGACCGAGCTGTCGAAGAGCTCGAAGGTGCCGTCGGCGAAGCCGAGCGCGATCGTCACGTTCTGGTACGGGAAGAGGGCGACAGGTTGCGTCGCGACCGTGTCGCCGTCGACCGAGATCTCGCACTGGTCGGTCGAGCCCGCGTAGCCGACGTAGCAGAACGCTCGGCCCGGCAGCAGGGCTCCAGCGAGCCCGTCGTCGAGCGTCACCGACGCTGAGACGCTCGCGAACGGCTGCGCCCAGTCGGTGCCGTTCGTGTTCCAGTAGAACTCTTGGGCACCCGAGTTTCTGAAGTAGTCGACGACGTCGCGCTGCGTGTAGGTGATGACGTAGGTCTGCACGCCGTAGGTGTAGCTGCCCTCGGGCACCGCCGACACGATGTCGATGCGATTCGACCCGGCATCGACCGTGAAAGGCCTCGGCTGCCCGTTCTCGTCGGTCACCGAGACGACCTGCAGATTCGTCGTGTGGCCCTGATAGGTCGCGGGCAGCGACCGACGGATGCCGCGATTCTGATCGAAGTCGGGAAAGCGGGCGACGAGCGTCTCGGTCGTCGTCAGCGTTGCGTGACCCGTCTCGTCGCGGCCCAGCACGTAGTCGGCGTGGAACGAGTCGAAGGTGAAGGCGTTGACATCGGCCCGCAGGGGCCCGTTCGAGATCGCGGCGGCCGCCGCCTGCGGTGCCGGGCCGCTCGAGAGCGTGGTCGGCAGAACCCGGGGCAGCAGGACGACGGCGGCGATGATCGCGAGCACGAGCATCACCGCGCCCGCGACGAGGGCGATCGGCAAACGGCGCATTCTGGCACGTTACCTGCTCTGCAGGCCCCGCCATAGGCTCAATGCATGACGGATGCTGCCGCCGACGCCCGCGCGATCGAGAGGTTGCGCACCCTCGTGCGCATCCCCACCATCTCGCGCCCGACGACCGGCCCCGGCCCGCGCGCCGATCGGGACGCGTTCGAGCAGTTCATCGCCGCACTGCCCGCGCTGTACCCGCGCGTGCATGAGGCACTGACCGTCGAGCGCCACGGCACCGATCCCGAGGGCGACGTGCCGTACTCGCTGCTCTACCGCTGGCCCGGCAGCGACCCGACCGGGGCGAGCGCGCCGACCGTGCTCATGGCGCACTACGACGTCGTGCCGGCGACCGACGACGGGTGGCAGCACCCCGCGTTCGGCGCCGAAGTGCTCGAGCACGACGGCGAGCAGGTCGTCTGGGGCCGCGGCACGATCGACGACAAGGGCTCGCTCGTCGCCGTGCTCGAAGCGGTCGACCGCCTGCTCGAGGCGGGCTTCACCCCGCGGCACGATGTGCTGCTCGTCTTCGGCCACGACGAGGAGGTCGCGGGCACGGGTGCGCAGGCGATCGTGGCGGCGCTGCGCGAGCGCGGCATCCGCCCCTCGCTCGTCGTCGACGAGGGCGGCGCGATCGTGCGCGACGTCTTTCCGGGGCTCGACGAGCCTGCCGCGCTCATCGGCGTGACCGAGAAAGGCATCACGACCCTCACACTGCGGGTCGAGCAGCAGGGCGGTCACGCCTCGAGCCCGCCGCCCTTCGCGGCGACCGAGCGGCTCGCCCTGGCGATCCTGCGACTGAACGGTTCACCGGCGAAGGCGCGGCTCGACCCGACGATGCGCGCGATGATCCGCACCCTCGGCGCGCGCACGAAGCAGCCCCTGCGGTTCGTGTTCCGGCACGTCGACGCTTTCGCGCCGCTCCTGCTGCGCGTGCTGCTGCGGCGCGGTGCCGAGACGACCGCCCTGCTGCGCACGACGCGGGCCGTGACCGAGCTGCGCGCCGGGCACGCCGCCAACGCGCTGCCCGAGCACGCTGAAGCGACCGTCAACATGCGCATCGCCCCGGGGTCGAGCGTGGCCGAAGCGGTCGACGAGGTGCGGCGCACCATCAACGATGAGCTGGTCGTCATCGACGTGCTGCTGCCGAGCGAACCCTCCCCCGTCTCCCCCGCCTCGGGGCGCGCCTGGGACGACCTCGTGGGTGCGATCGACGAAAGCGTGCCCGGGCTGCTCGTGAGCCCCTACGTCATGATGCAGGCGAGCGACTCGCGCTTCTTCACCACGATCAGCGACCACGTCTACCGTTTCGCGCCGTTCCGGCTCAGCGGCGCCGAGCGCGCGTGCCTGCACGCGAAGAACGAGCGCATCCGCATCTCGTCGTTCCTCGAGGGCATCGAGATATATGCCGCACTGCTGCAGCGTCGCTGACTACCCGCGCGTCGCAGCCTGCACCTGCGCGAGCCGGCGGGGAGCATCCGTCACGACGCCGTCGACGCCGAGGTCCACTGCCTGCTGCCACAAGTCGGCGCGGTTGAGCGTGTAGACGATGATCGTGAGGCCCGCGGCGCGCAGGCGCTCAGCGGCCTCGGGCTCGACCTGGAACGACCGCAGGCTCGTCACCACGGTCGACGCCCCGTGCGCGGCCGCGAAGGCCACGGGGTCGTCGGGCAGCCGCCGCACGACGACAGCGCGCGCGAGCGACGGGGCCTCGCGCCACAGGTCGAGCAGCGTCGGCGTCTCGAAGCTCGCGAGCACGACGCGGTCTTGCACTCCGGCGCGGTAGATCGCGGCGGCGACGGGCCGCAGCTCGTCGGGGGTCCAGATGCCCTTGAGCTCGATGAGGGCCCGCGCGTTCGACGACTGCAGCAGGGGCAGGAATTCGGTGAAGGTCGGGATGCTCGTGCCCGCCCACGCGCTGCCGTACCAGCTGCCCGCGTCGAGGGTCTGCAGCTCGGCGAGCGTGCGCTCGGCGATGGGGCCGCTGCCGTTCGTGGTGCGGTCGAGCACTTCGTCGTGAAAGAGCACCGCGTGGCCGTCGGCGGTCGCCTGCAGGTCGAGCTCGAGCACCTGGGCTCCGCTGCGCAGGGCGGCCTCGAAGGCCGGCATCGTGTTCTCGGGTGCGGCGGCCGGGTCGCCGCGGTGTGCGACCGTGAGCGGCAGCCCGTCGTTGAGCCCGAACGACCCGAGCGGCTGCGCCGCGTGCACGGTCGCGGCCGTGTGGTCGAAGGTGAGCACGGCCACGAGGGCCAGGGTGGCGGTGAAGGCGGCCGTGCTGCGACGCACTGAGTATCGACGGGGTCGGTCGATCGTGCGCGTCAGGGGCATCGCGTTCGCTTTCAGACAGTCACCGCGTCATTGCGGTGGAGCCATGCTAGCGCAGCCCGTTACCGTTCTGTGACCTGAACACCGTTCGCTGCCGACTCGCCTCCGATCGCGCGACCGCGTGTCGTCGCAGCCGTGGCCGCGATCGACCGCGCCATGCCCGAGAAGATGATGCCGTGGAAGGGGAAGACCGCCGCCCAGTAGAGTCGCCCGCCCAGCCCGGTCGGGAAGAAGATGGCACGCTGCACGAGTCGCGAGCGTCCGCCCGGCCGTTCCTCGACCGTGAACTCGAGCCACGCGCGGCCGGGCAGCTTCATCTCGGCACGTAGCCGCAAGAAGCGCCCGCGCTCGAGCCGCTCGACGCGCCAGAAGTCGAGCGCCTCGCCCTGCGCGAGGCGGTCGGGGTCGCGTCGGCCGCGCCGCAGGCCGACGCCGCCCACGAGCTTGTCGAGCCAGCCGCGCGCCGCCCACGCGACGGGCAGTGAGTACCAGCCGTTGTCGCCGCCGATGCCCTCGACGACGCGCCAGAGCGCCTCGGGCGGGGCCGACGACTCGGCCTCTTGCCGGTCGGTGAAGACGGTGTGACCGCTCCACTCGGGGTCGCTCGGCAGCAGATCGCTCGGCGCACCCTGCACGGTCGAGTTCTGCCAACTCGTCTCGACCTCGCCCTCGCGCATCTTGGCGAGCGCGTAGCGCACGGCGAGCCGGTAGCCCGTGAGACCGGCGTCGGGCGGGCTGATGTACTCGTCGATGTCGTGCTCGCTGCACACGGCGTCGTACTGCAGGCTCGAGATGATCGGCACCGCGAGCGACCGCGGAATCGGCGTCACCAGGTTCACCCACTGGCTCGCCAGATAGGGCGTCAGCACCGGCAGGCTCGCGATGGGGCGCTGCTTGAGGCCCGCCTCCACGGCGTAGCCGTTCATCATCTGCCCGTAGCGCAGCACGTCGGGGCCTCCGATATCGAAGGTGCGGTTGACGTCGGCCGGCAGGGTGGATGCTCCGACGAGGTAGTGGAGAACATCCCGCACCGCGATCGGCTGAATGAAATTGCGCACCCATTTCGGGGCCGGCATGTAGGGCAGCACCTCGGTCAAGTGCCGGATCATCTCGAAGCTCGCCGAGCCCGAGCCGATGACGACCCCGGCCTGCAGCGCCGCCGTCGGCACGCCGCTCGACATGAGAATGTCGCCGACCTCTTTGCGGCTGCGCAAGTGCGCCGAGAGCGGGCCGTCGGGGTGCAGGCCGCCGAGGTAGACGATGCGGCCGACCTTCGCGGCGGCCGCGGCTCGCGCGACGGTCGACGCCACCTGCCGCTCGGTGCGCTCGAAGTCGCCGGCGCTGCTCATCGAATGCACGAGGTAGTACAGAACGTCGATGCCGTCGACCGCGCGCTCGACGTCGGCGGAGCGACTCAAGTCACCCACGATGACCTCGACGTCGCCCGCCCAGGGCACGTCGCGCAGCCGCACCGGATCGCGCACGAACACGCGCACCTCGTGGCCCGCCTCGAGCAGGCGCGGCACGAGGCGTCCGCCGATGTAGCCGGTGGCCCCGGTGACGAGCATCTTCATGCCGCCACGCTAGGGGCGCATGCTGAGCGTTGCCCAGCCGCGAGTCAGCAGAAGTCGGCGAAGTCGCGCCGAGGGTGAGCCGCGTCGTTGTTGTCGATGATGATGGCGGCGGCGCGCCGGGGATTCGCTTCGCGAGCGTAGATCGCCTGCCCGTCTGAGTAGCGCGGCGCGAGCGAGCCAGCGCCGTCGCGAGCGGCGAGTCGCGCATCGCGCACCGCGTCGTCGACCTCCAGCCATACGCTGCTGTGCCAGAGCCCGCGAAGCTCGGGCCGGTGCAGAAAGACGCCGTCGATCACGAGCACCGCATCCCTCGGAATGCCCGTCGCGCGCCGCTCGGCCGGTGCATCACTCGCGTGATCGAACGCCGTGACCACGACCTCCTCGGCCCCCGAACGAAACGGCTCGATGAGAAGCGTGCGAAGCGCCTCGAGATCGAAGGAATCCCGGTAGTACCCCTCGGCCGAGTCGCGACCACGCGCGTAGCGGTCTGCCCTCGGTCGGTGAAAGCCGTCGATGCTCGCGCGCACGACGTGCACTCCACGATCCTGCAGCACCGGCTCGAGGGCGTCGGCGAAGGTCGTCTTGCCCGCGCCATCGACGCCATCGACCGCGAGCATCCGGCGACCGGAAGGATTCTGCGCGAGCACCTCGTCGGCGATATCGGCGAGCAGTGCGGCGCGATCGGTCATGCGCCGACCCTACGGACTCATGCTCTGTGCGACCTGCGCAACCGACAGGTCGCGCTCGATTGCCGACTCGCTGCATCACGAGCGCCGCGTGGTCGCAAACTGCGACTTCGCGAGTTCGGTTGCGCAATATGCGACTACGCAGAGCAGAGTTTGCACACGAGACGACGTAGCGTGGTGGGGTGGAGTCAGCAGGCGACGCCGAGCGGCGTGCGGGCATCCCGCCCCGCGTGATTGCGTGGTTCGCCGAGAACGCGCGCGACCTGCCCTGGCGCCGCGCGGGCTTCAGCGCCTGGGGCACGCTCGTGAGCGAGATCATGCTGCAGCAGACGCCCGTGGCACGCGTGGTCCCCCGACTCGAGCAGTGGCTCGCACGGTGGCCGACGCCTGACGCGCTCGCCGCCGACTCCCCCGCCGAGGCGGTGCGCGCGTGGGATCGCCTCGGCTATCCGCGCCGCGCACTGCGCCTGCACGCCGCGGCCGTCGCCATCAGCGAGCAGCATGGCGGCGTCGTGCCCGATGACGTGGATGCTCTTCTCGCCCTGCCCGGAATCGGCGACTACACCGCCCGCGCCGTCGCGGCGTTCGCCTACGCCCAGCCCGTGCCGGTGGTCGACGTCAACACCCGCCGAGTGCTGGCCCGCGCCGTTGCTGGTCAGGGCGAGGCCGGGCGCGCGCGCACTCGCGCCGACCTCGCCACGATGCAGCAGTTGTTGCCGAGCGACCCGGCCGAAGCGCGCGCGTTCAACGCCGGCGCGATGGAGCTCGGCCAGACGGTGTGCGTCGCCCGCACGCCGAAGTGCGAGGCCTGCCCGATCGCCGAGCTGTGCGCCTGGCGCGCGGCCGGCTACCCCGAGTACGAGGGCCCTGTTGCACCCCGCCAGGCGCGCTTCGAGGGCAGCGACCGTCAGGTGCGCGGGCTCATCATGCGCGAGCTGCGCCTGAGTGACACTCCGGTGCCCGCCGAGGCCGTCGAGTCGCTCTGGCCCGACGCCGTGCAGCGCGAGCGTGCGCTCGCGGGCCTGCTCGCCGACGGACTCGCCATCGGCTCGGTCGACGAGGGCTACGGCCTGCCCGGCGCCCACTCGCGCTGACGTATCATCGGAGCATGACACTCGACGACGGAGCGCCCGCACTCACGCGGCTGGAGAAGTTCTCTGTTCTGCTGTTCGGCGGCTTCGCGGCACTGATCGTGCTGCCGTCGCTCGTCTTCATCGCCCTTTCGATCTTCTCGACGGGCGCGATCAAGCTCGACCACTAGGGCCGCTGACGCGCGGCCGCAGCCGCAACGACGGAGGTCGAGGCCCGCTGAAGGGTGGGTCAGAGCGTCCACCATTCGGGGGATGCGCGTGGCCAAGCCCGCTCGTAGGCTCGATGACATGACTACGAACAGCAATGCCACCGAGTCGGAGCGAGTGCGCAAGCAGGCCTATCGTCGGCTGAAGGCCCAGCGCGAGTTCTTCCGCTTTCTTCTCGTCTGGGCCGCCGTTTCGGCCATCGTCGTCGGTGTGTGGGCGTTCCTGACGCCCAACGCCTTCTTCTGGCCGATCTTCGCGATCGGCGGCATGGGAATCGCCGCGATGTTCATGGCGATCGACGCATGGGGACCGGGCAAGGTCATCACCGAGGCCGACATCGACGCCGAGGTTCAGCGCATGTCGCGCCGGCACGGAGCGTGACGGGCATGATGCTGTCAGTTGCCTCGATCGTACTCACGCGAGCCCCGAGCTAGAGCACGAGACATCAGGTACTAGACCCGGCTCGTGCCGCTCTCGTCGGTGATGCCCGGCTCGTCGTCGTCCAGATCGTCGTCGTCATCGAGCTCATCGAGCTCGGCATCGACGTCGCGCGGCTTGACGTAGGGGTCGGGGTCGCCCGCGTACTGCGCCGTCGCGGCCTCCGCCTCGGTCTGCGCATCGCGCTCGCGCGCCTCGCGCAGCAGGGCCTCGATCGAGGCCGCGTTCTCGGGGATGCCGTCGAGGATGAACTCGATCGACGGCGTGAGGCGCGTGTTGAGGTTGCGGCCCACTTCGGTTCTGAGCATCCCGGTCGCCGCGGTCAGCGCCGCAGCCGTATCGGTGCGCTCCTGCTCGGTGCCGAGCACGGTGTAGAAGATCGAAGCGTGCTGCAGGTCGCCCGTCACCTGCACATCGGTGATCGTGACGAAGCCCAGGCGCGGGTCGCGCAGGCCTTTGTCGAGCCGTTGCGCGACGACCTCTTTGATGCGGTCGGCGACCTTGCGAGCGCGGGGGTTGCCTGCCATGAGCTGCTCCTGACTGCTGCGGGTGGTGCGGGTGGTGCTGAGGGATGCGGCCCGCCGATCGCTCGGATCAGCGGGCCGCGCCGGGTGCGCTCTAGACGCGCACCTTCTCCTTCATCTCGATCGTCTCGATCTCGTCGCCGATCTGGATGTCGTTGAACTTGCCGAGGCCGATACCGCACTCGAAGTCGGTGCGCACCTCGGTCACGTCATCCTTGAAGCGACGCAGCGACTCGATGGCCAGGTTGTCGCCGACCACGACGCCCTCGCGGATGACCCGCGCCTTGGCGTTGCGCGTGATCGTGCCGCTGCGCACGATGACACCGGCGATGTTGCCGACCTTCGACGAGCGGAAGATCTCGCGCACCTCGGCGACACCCGACTGCACCTCTTCGAACTCGGGCTTGAGCATGCCCTTGAGCGAGCTCTCGATCTCTTCGAGAGCGGCGTAGATGACCGAGTAGAACCGGATGTCGACGCCTTCGCGCTGAGCGCGCTCGCGCGCCTTGGTGTCGGGGCGCACGTTGAAGCCCACGATGATCGCATTGTCGATCGTCGCGAGGTTGACGTCGCTCTCGGTGACGGCACCCACACCGCGGTGGATGATGCGCAGCTGCACGCTGTCATCGACCTCGATCTTGAGCACGGCCTCTTCGAGTGCCTCGACAGCACCGGAGACGTCGCCCTTGATGATGAGGTTGAGCGACTCGACCTTGCCGTCTTCGAGGGCCTTGGTGAAGTCTTCGAGGCTGATGCGCTTGCGGGCCTTCGCCAGCAGGGCATTGCGCTCGGCGGCTTCGCGCTTCTCGGCGATCTGACGCGCGGTGCGGTCGTCGTCGGTGACGATGAAGGTGTCGCCGGCGCGCGGAACGCTCGACAGACCCTGCACCTGCACCGGACGCGAGGGGTAGGCCTCTTCGACCTTCTCGCCGTTCTCATCGGTCATGGCGCGCACGCGGCCATAGGCCGTGCCCGCGACGATCGGGTCGCCGACGCGCAGCGTTCCCGCCTGGATGAGCACGGTCGCGACCGAACCACGACCCTTGTCGAGCCTCGCCTCGATCGCGACACCGCGGGCGTCGCGAACAGGGTTGGCGCGCAGGTCGAGGCCGGCGTCTGCGGTCAGCAGCACGGCATCCAGCAGTTCGCGAATGCCCAGGTTCTGCAGGGCCGAGACGTCCATGAACATGGTGTCTCCGCCGTACTCCTCAGCCACGAGACCAAACTCGGTGAGCTGCTGGCGCACCTTGGCGGGGTTCGCACCCTCTTTGTCGACCTTGTTGACGGCGACCACGATCGGCACACCGGCGG
>SXMG01000048.1 GCA_005778835.1 Actinomycetota bacterium | reverse complement strand
GCCCACCAACGACCTCGATGTCGAGACTCGCGGCAGCCTCGAGAACGCACTGCTCGAATACCCCGGGTGCGCGGTGGTCATCACGCACGACCGGTGGTTCCTCGACCGCCTCGCGACGCACAGCCTGGCCTACGAGGGCACGGACGAGAACCCGAGCTACTGGCACTGGTTCGAGGGCAACTTCGAGTCGTACGAGGCGAACAAGATCGAGCGCCTCGGGCCCGAAGCGGCGAAGCCGCATCGCTCGGCTTACCGCAAACTGACGCGCGACTGATCGGCTGACCCATGGGTCGCATCAGGTTTCTCGCCGTGCGCATTCGCGATTCGTTCTGGTTCGTTCCGGCCCTCGCGATCGTGGCGGCGATCGTCGTGGCCGAAGTGGTCGTCGCGCTGGATCGGTCGCTGGGCATCGAAGGCGTGTTCATCCTCGATGTCGGCCCCGAGGGTGCCCGGGGTCTTCTCGCGGCGATCGCGACCTCGATGCTCGCCGTGGCCGCAACGATGTTCTCGATCACGATCGCCGTGCTCGCGCTCACCTCGTCGGCCTACGGCCCCCGTCTGGTGCAGAACTTCATGGCCGATCGTGGCAACCAGTTCGTGCTCTCTGTACTGGTCTCGACCTCTCTCTACGCGCTGCTGGTGCTGCGGTGGGTGCGTGCGGGCGACGAGGCTTTCGTTCCGGGCCTCGGGGTGTCGGTCGCCCTCGCCCTCACGGTCATCTGCATCTCGTCGCTCATCTACTTCATTCACCACATCAGCAGCGGCATCCAGATCTCGACCTTGTCGGGCCAAGTGCGCTCTGATCTCACCTTCCGCATGAAGCAGACGTACCCGGCTGAGCACGACGAGTCGATGCACCCCGCTGAGTCGTGGCCCGCTTCCGACGGCAGCGAGATTGTTGTGCTTGCCGAAGGCGACGGCTATGTCGCCGACATCAGCAGCGCAGATCTCGTGAAGGCCGCCCAGGGGGTCGAGGGCAGAATCGATCTGCTGGTGCGCCCGGGGGGATTCGTGTGCCGGGGCGATCACGTCGCAATGGTCATGATCGAAGGGAACGACCAGCATCACGAATCGCCAGACACCCGGCGCTCTTCGCTCGTCGCGGCCGTTCGGTCGAATGTGACCCTGAGAGACGAAAGAACCCCGTACCAGGACGTCGAGTACCTGGCTCGTCAGCTCGTGGACATCGCCGTGCGGGCCTTGAGCTCGGGCGTGAACGACCCGTACACCGCGGTCGGTGCGATCGATTCGCTGAAGGCCGCGTTCGCCGGCACGGCCACGCACCCCGATCCGCACTCGGTGTTCGCTGATGGGGATGCCCAGATCCGCCTGCGGGTCGCGCGCCGACCCTGGAGCGACGTCGTCGTCGAGGTCGTCGATGCCATCCGTTCTGCGAGTGCGGGGCAGCCGATCGTCGCCGAGAGACTGCTCGATCTGCTCGGCGCTCTGGCTGTTCGGGCCACCGATACGGCGCGCCGAACGGCACTCGTCGACGCAGCTGATCGCGTCATTCTCGGAATGGAGGGCCCGAACGTTCTCGACTTCGATCGAGACCGCATGCAGAGGGCCGGCGCCTGGCGTGCGACGGTGACGCCATGACGCGCCTGCACGTCGCTGTTCCGCTGCGCTGGAGCGATCTCGACGCCTATGCGCACGTGAACAACGCGCGTATGTTCACGCTGCTCGAAGAAGCGCGCATCGCGGCGTTCTGGGGCGGCGGTTCGAGCGGGGCGCCGACCGCGGTGCTGACCACCGGCCCTGGCGCGGAATCCATCACCCTCATCGCCGGTCAGCAGATCGAGTACCGCGCGCAGATTCCGTACCACCGCGAGCCGCTCGATGTCGAGATGTGGATCGGCAAGCTCGGCGGCGCGAGCCTGCAGGTCTGCTACGAGGTGTACAGCCCGGCGGGCGAGCAGCCGCGCACGCTCTACGTACGGGCGGCGACGACGATCGTTCTGGCCGAGCGCGAGTCGGGGGCGCCGCGACGCATCAGCGACGACGAGCGGGTCGCATGGGCGCCCTACATCGAGGAACCGCTGTCGTTCCGGCAGCAGTAGTCACCGCCGCCGCCATTCGCGCACCCACTTCACGCCCGCTTCGAGCGGGTAGTCGGCGCGCTCGCGCGGCGTGCCATCGGGCAGCTCGTAGAGGTTGAGCATGAGCTGCATGGGGTAGTCGGGGGCCTGGTCGGTCTCGGCGACGAGCTCGTCGTCGACGAAGAATCGCGCCGCGCCGGGCATCCACTCGACGGAGTAGGTGCGCCAGTCGCGCGCGTCGCCCGAGATCGCAACCTGCGTGAAATCATCGCGCAGGTGCGGGTCGCCGAAAGGGTGCACCCCGAGGCCGACGAGCCCCGAGCCGTCGGCTCCAAGATCGCGACCGAAGAGCTCGACGATGCACAGCTCACCTGACTGCTCAGGCACGTGCTCGAAGCCGATGAGCCAGAGTGCGGTCAACGCTCGAGGGTGCAGGCACGGGCGCAGTCGCACCTCGATGAGGCCGTGATGCGGCAGCCAGAGACGTCGCTCAGGCTGGGGCGTGCGCACGACGAGACCGTCGCGGAACGGGTGCTGCCCCGCCCCGCTGCCGATGGCGCCCGATCGCACGCCGGTCTGCAGGTTCGAGACTCGCAGTTCGCCGTCGTACTCGGGGCTCCACGCGGGCTGGTCGTGGTCGATGCGCAGCGTGAGCCCGTCGGCCCCGAGCGAGTACCGCGCGGCGCTGCGCTCGGGGGTGCTCCACTGCGGCAGGTAATGCGGCAGCCAGCGCTCGGCGTCGAGCCCGGCTGCGGCGAAACGCTCGTCGACGACGAGCTCGTACGCCGAGCGATCGAGCCGTTCGGCGGGCAGGCGGGGGGCGAGTCGCACGCGCCGATGGTAGCGGGCAGCCACGACCCTGATCGAGCACGACGATGTGCCCTTGACGGTACTGTGCGTCACACAGTAAGGTGTGATTCGTGAATGACACGACCCCTGTCCCCGCGACGCTCGACGCCGGGCATCTGCAAGAACTGCGTCGTGGCACTGTCGTGCTCGCGAGCCTGCTCGCGCTGCGCACCCCCGGCTACGGCTACGCGCTGCTCGAGCACCTGGCCGACGCCGGGGTCGACGTCGACGCCAACACGCTCTACCCGCTGCTGCGCCGGCTCGAGAGTCAGGGCTTGCTCACAAGTGAGTGGAACACCGATGAGAGCCGCCCGCGCAAGTTCTACCGCACGAGCGCCGCGGGCGAGTCCCTCGCGGGCCGCCTGCTCGACGAATCCCGCCGCATCACCGACGCGCTCGTGCGCCTGTCTGAAGGAGAAGCATCGTGACCACCCCCACCTTGACCGAGCGCTACATCGCCGCGGTCGTGCGCCGGCTGCCCGAGAAGGGCCGCTCTGACGTCGCGAGCGAGCTGAGGGCATCCATCGCCGACGACATCGAGGCCCGTCTCGCCGACGGCACCGACCCTCAGATCGCCGAGCGGGATGCTCTCATCGAGCTCGGCGACCCCGACCGACTCGCCGCGGGCTTCGCGGGCACTCCGCTGCAGCTCATCGGCCCTGCCGTGTACCTCGACTGGCGCCGCCTGCTCACCGTGCTGCTGAGCATCGTTCTGCCGATCGTCGCCGGCGCCCTCATCATCGCGCAAGCGCTCGCCGGCGCCGGGCCGGTCGACATCGTGCTCGGCACGATGGGCACCGTCGTGAGCGTCGGCATCGCCATGGCCTTCTGGGTGACGGTGGTCTTCGCCATCATCGAGCGCACGGGCGCAGCCGATCGCCCCCTCGTCTCCTGGTCGCCTGACAGTCTGCCGGCGACAACAGCGAAGCCCCAGGTGGGCGTCGACGTGCTCGTCGGGGGAGTGCTCGGGCTGCTGCTGCTCGTCGCCGGTCTCGTCTCGCAGTCGGTCTTTCCCGCGTTCCGCGATGCCGAGGGCACAGCGATCCCGTTCCTCGCGCCCGAGCTGTGGTCGTGGTGGATCCCGTACTTCATCGTCGTGCTCGTCGCCGAGCTCGTCTTCGCGATCGTGCTCTACCGGCGTCGATCGTGGAGCCTCGGGCTCGCCGTCGGCAACATCGTGCTGACCCTCGCGTTCGCCGTGCCGATGATCGTGCTCGTGCTGAGCGACTCGATCGTGAATCCGGCATTCTCGGCGCAACTTGCCGACGTGCCCGAACTCATCGAGCTCGGCGGGCAGGCCATGGTGGTCACCGCCATCGCGGTCGCGGCGATCTCGCTGTGGGAGTGCATCGACGGCGTGCTCAAGGCGGCGCGCGCACGACGCTAGCGGACCGCGTTCAGGCGCTCGGCACCCGCACCATGCCCTCTTGGGCGACGCTCGCCACGAGGAGCCCCTCGCGCGTGAAGATGCGACCCTGCGAGAGCCCGCGGCCGCCTTGCGCGCTCGGCGACTCCTGCACGTAGAGCAGCCAGTCGTCGACGCGCGCGAAGCGGTGCCACCACATGGCGTGGTCGAGGCTCGCCATCTTCAGCCCGGGCGTCGCCCACGTGGCCCCGTGACGCCGCAGGATCGGCTCGAGAATCGTGTAGTCGCTCGCGTAGGCGAGCGCGGCGCGGTGCAGGTTCTCGTCGTCGGGCAGGGGCGAGGTGCTGCGGAACCACACGGCCTGATGCGCGACCGGGTCGGGGCCCGGCGCGAAGTAGACGGGGGCATCCACGTGCCGCAGATCGAAGGGGCGGCTGTTCGCCCAGTACTGCGCCACCGGGTGATCGATGGGGCCGAGAATGTCGCGCGCGCTCGGCAGGTCGTCGGGGCCAGGAATGCCGGCGGGCAACTCGGCCTGGTGCTCGAAGCCGGGGTCGACGTCTTGGAAGCTCGCGATCATCGAGAGGATCGGCTTGCCGTTCTGATACGCCTGCGTGCGCCGCGTCGAGAACGAGCGGCCGTCATGAATGCGGTCGACCGAGAACGTGATGGCCTGCTCGTCGTCGCCGGGGCGCAAGAAGTAGCCGTGCATCGAGTGGATGAAGCGATCGGCCTCGACCGTGCGCATCGCCGCGAGCACCGCCTGCGCGGCGACCTGCCCGCCGAAGACCCGGCGCTGCGGAGTCCACAGGCTCGGCGCCGTGAAGATGTCTTCACTCGTGCGCGCGTCGGTGTCGGTGAGCGTGAGGGCGGTGAGCATGTCGTCAACGGGGTCACGAGTGGGGTCGGTCACACGCGTAGTCTAAAGAGCGATGAACGCGTCGTTCACCCTCACCTCCCTCCCCGCCGCTCAGGACCTCTCGGTGCTGCTCGGGCGCGCCCTGCGCCTCGACGAGGCCGGCGCCGTGCGACTCATCGCCGACAGCGGCGTGCTCGCCGTCTATGTCGCCGTCATCACGCCGAAGGGCCTGCTCGACCGCGGCCCGACCGTGCTGGGCCTGCGCACGTTCGCGCTCAGCGAGGGCGGCTTCGATGTGGTCGTGCCGATTCGATCGATGCAGGTGAGGGTGGATGCTGCGCTCGCGTCGGTCACGGAGGGTGCGGTTACGATCGGCGTGCCCGCCGCCGTCAACACGGTTGTCTGGTCGGCGATCTCTCCGCCCCGGGGCGGCTGGCAGCGCATGGCCGCGATCGATGCCGCGGGTTTCTCCGCGGCGGCGCGCGCGGGCATCGAGGAGATCGCCACGGCGATTCCCGAGGGCACCGGCGAGCAGATCGTGCACCGTGTGCGCAGCGAGGTGTGGGGTCGAGGGCTGCCCGAGGCCGGGCATCTGCCGGCGGGCGCGGCCTTCGCACTCGAGAGTCTCGGCTTTCTTGGGCCGGACGCGGTGCAGCAGTTCGCGGCCGGGCCGTGGATTCGCCTGAGCACGGCCCGCGGGCACGTGCTCGTCAAGCAGAGCGCCTGGAGCCTGGGCGGCTAGAGGCGAGCGATCGCGCGGCCCGCCCGCAGCCCCGTGTGCAGGCAGCCGCCGAGGAAGGTGCCCTCG
>SXMG01000047.1 GCA_005778835.1 Actinomycetota bacterium | reverse complement strand
GTCATCGCGAAGATCGAGAAGCCCCAGGCGGTGGATGCCCTCGAGGAGATCATCGAGGCCTTCGACGGCATCATGGTCGCCCGCGGAGACCTCGGAGTCGAACTGCCCCTCGAGGCCGTGCCGATCGTGCAGAAGCGCGCGGTCGAACTGGCCCGCCGCATGGCGTATCCGGTGATCGTGGCGACGCAGATGCTCGAATCGATGATCAGCAGCCCGATTCCGACGCGCGCCGAGACCAGCGATGTCGCGAACGCCGTTCTCGACGGCGCCGACGCCGTCATGCTGAGCGGCGAGACGAGCGTCGGCGAGTTCCCCGTCATCACGGTCTCGACGATGGCGCGCATCATCGCGTCGACGGAAGAGCACGGTCTCGAGCGCATTCCGCCGCTCGGCACCAAGCCGCGCACACAGGGCGGCGCGATCACTCTCGCGGCCGCCGAAGTCGCCGACTTCGTCGAGGCGAAATACGTGTGCGTCTTCACCGAGTCGGGCGACTCGGCCCGGCGCATGTCGCGGCTGCGGTTCCGCATCCCGATGAAGGCGTTCACGCCCTACGAGGCGATCGCTCGTCGCATGTCGCTCACCTGGGGCATCGAGTCGTTCCTCGTCGACCGTGTGACGCACACCGACGCGATGTACCGCCAGGTCGACGAGGTGCTGCTGCGCGAGGGTCTCGCCGTCGAGGGCGACAAGGTTGTGGTGATCTCCGGATCGCCTCCCGGAATCTCGGGCTCGACCAACGACCTTCGCGTGCACATCGTGGGAGACGCCATCAACGCCAAGGCTCCGGCCTGGAAGGACCCCGAAGGAACCGACTGACGGCCTCAGGCCCGATCGTCGACGCGGTCGAGCGGCCGGCGCGAGTGACGGAACTCCGGATCCCGCGCGAGCCACTCGGCGGCGACGAGCTCGAGCGGCAGCATCTCGACGAGCACCCGCACCCGGTCGTCGTCGTCGTGCGCGAACCGTAGCTCGACCTCGGCACCCGCGACCGGCCCGCCGATGGCGGCGTAGCGCGCTCCGCGCGACTGCAGCCACTCCACAGCTTGCGCATCCCACCGTGAGCCGGTGAGCAGCGCCGCACGGTAGTCGTGGGTGCGCGAGGTGTACACGTCGACGTGCGCCCAGTCGCCAGTCTCGCAGGCGACCGCGAGACGCCGAGGCAGTTCTCGGATCATCAGTGCCGACTGCTGCGCCGAGCCGAAGCGTTCGACGGGGGCAAGAACGTGCGTGCCGTCGGGGGAGTCGAGCACAGCAGCGAGCGCGGGGCGCCACTCGGCGACTGTCGCGTGCAGCTGCACCGTTGCGGCGGCAGCGCGGTCGAGCTCGTCGGCAGCGCGCCCCGGGTCGACGAGACCCAGCAGGCGCTCGAGCACGACGATCGTGTGCCGATAGGTGCGGCAGGCGACTCCGCTCACCTCGACACCGGCGTGTAGCGGGCTCGTCGCGTCGGCGATCTCCGCGAGCGGCGAGGCAGCATCGTTCGTGACGGCGAGCAGTCTGCCCGCGCCGGCGTACGGCTCGACCGCAGCGAGCACTTCCTGGCTGCGACCCGTCGCCGAGACGGCGATCACCAGAAGATCATCGGCGGGTGGGGGCAGCTCGACGGCGCTCGCCCACTCGGCCGAGACCGCCAGCCCGCGCGCTCGCGCGGTGCGTGCGACACGCTCGGCCGCGTACCGGCTCGAACCCATGCCGAGAATCAGGATGCGTTGGTGGCGGTGATCATCGACCAGTCCAGCGCCGGGGTCGGGGTGCTGCAGTGTCGTGGCGAGGCGGCTGAAGTGCTCGGAGATCGTGCTCAGGTCGTCGACGAATCGGGCGGTGTCCACGGTGGATCCTCCAGGTCGGTGTCGGGGGCGAAACGGCGGGTGATCGCCCAGTCGGAGGCATAACTCCACCGGGGCAGGAATCTCTGCGCGTAGCGCACCTCGCGCAGCAGCTGCTGCGCCTCGAGCCCGGGCAGTCGCGACTCGTCGAGCAGCGCCGCCGCCGGGCTATCCCGATCGCGTGCCCGGTAGGCGGCCAGCAGGTCAGCGCGGCTCGCATCGCACCAGTCGATGATGCGCGAGTCATCCGCCCCCCATCGCTTGGCGACAATCGCGCCGACGAGGTCGATCGAGACGAGCAGGTGGGCGACATCGATCGCGGCATCGGCGCTGTCGGGGTCGAGACCGCCCTGCGGATCGCCGTCGAAGTCGATGAGTCGAAGAGCGCCCGACCGGTCTCTCAGCACTTGACCGACGTGAAGGTCGCCGTGGATCGCGAACCGCGGGGAGTGTGCGGCTGGCGTGCGGGAGATCGCGGCCGTGATGGACGCCCAGCGGGCCCGCAGCCGCCGCGATGCTGCGCCCTCGACGGTGTCGAGCAGCTCGGCGTCGTCGATCAGCGCGTCGTCGTCCGATCGCGTCATCGCTGCGCTGTGCGCAGCAGTCTCCTGGTGCAGCGCGCGGTGCACGCGCGCGATGAGGTCGCCCAGCGCTGCGGGCCACCGCGACCGGGTGCCGGCACCGAGCGCGTGCAGCGCATCGTCGACCGCCCAGGTCCAGCCGTCGGAGCTGCCGTCGAGGTACTCGTGCACGGTCGCGACGACCCGGGCACCGTGGTCGGTGTCGAGCTCGATGGTGCCGTGCAGCCGGGGGAGGGCATCCGGAACATGCCGCGCGATCGCGCGACCGAGGCGCACGGCGCGGTCGCCGTCTCCGAGTCGACCGACGACCTTCACGATGACCGCGTCATCGACGATGAGGTTCCAGTTCGTCATGTCGACCTCGGCGCCGAACCCTCGCTCGGTCCCCGTCACGGGAGGCAGTGGCGCATCGACCGTGACGCGTGCTGCTTCGGGAAGCGCGGCTCCTGCGAGCAATCCGACCAGATCGGCCCCGACGCCGTCACCGGCGCGCGCCTCGTGACCAGCGAGGGTGCGGATGCTCACGCGCTCGCCCGGCGCCCATCGCACACTCCCGTGCGGCAGTGCGAGGGCCAAGGCGGTGCCCGACGGCGGCGAATTCATTGAACCCCAATTGAAACAATTGTGTTACAGCTCGGTGCTGCGGCCCATCCTGCCATTGTCCCGGGTTGCGCACCGGTGCAAGAATCTCCGAAACCCGATCCGGGACCACCCTGCAAGGAGGCACCATGCGCATCAGACGCTCCGCCCAGGCCGTGCTCGCCCTCGCCACCGTCGGTGTGCTGACGGCGTGCGCCAGCGGCACCGCCAACGATCCGATCGACACCGATGCCGATATCACGCAGCAGTCGCTGACCGTGAGCATCTGGGCCGACTACTACCCGGACGACCTCGCTGAGCGCTTCGAGGCGGCCACGGGAGTGCCGGTCACCATCGTCAACCACACGACCAACGAAGACGTCATGGCGAAGCTCACGACCGGCGCCGATTCCGGCATCGACGTCGCCTTCGTCAGCGGCCAGTACGCTCAGGCACTCGCCGAGCAGGGCCTGCTCGCGGAGCTCGAGAAGTCGCTCATCCCCAATGAGGCCAACCTCTTCCCCGAGGCCTCCGAGCTCGCGTACGACCCCGGCAACGCCTACTCGCTGCCGTACGCGTGGGGCACCACGGGCCTCTGCTACCGCTCCGACCTCATGGACTTCGAGCCGACGTCGTGGGGAGACCTGCTGAACCCGGTGGCGGAGCTCTCGGGCCGGACGACGATGCTCGCGACGGAGCGCTGGATGACCCTGCCGGCGCAGAAGTACCTCGGTTTCTCGATCAACACGACCGACCCCGACGAGCTCGGTGAGATCCGGGCCCAGCTCGAGGCCACGAAGCCGACGCTGCTCGCCTTCGACGACATCACGTTCTACGAGAAGCTCGTGAGCGGCGAGGCCACGCTCGTGCAGGCCTGGGATGGTTGGTGCAACTACGCGATCGCCGAAGACCCGAACGTCTCGTTCGTCGTTCCCTCCGAGGGCAGCGACCTCTGGGTCGACACCATGACGGTGCTCGCGTCGAGCCAGAACAAGGAGGCCGCGATGGCCTTCCTCGACTTCATCCTCGAGCCGGAGATCCACGGCTGGGTCGCCGAGAACATCCTCTACAAGGTGCCCAACGCGCCCGCCATGGAGGCTCTCGACCCGTCGATCATCGAGGCGTTCCCGAACATGGGCATCACCCCGGAGGAGCTGCTCGAGCAAGAGGTCGCCATCGACCTCGGCGAGTTCAGTGTCGAGTACTCGCGATTGGTGACCGAGATCCAGGCGGGCTGATCCGCCGGATGTCGGCCGTCGCGACCAGGTCGACCCGCGGCGGGGCGAGCGAACGCTCGTCCCGCCGGTGGGCGGCTGCCGCATTCCTGGGCCCTGGGGCGCTCTATCTCAGCATCTTCTTCGTGCTGCCGCTCGGGCTGATCGTCTCGTACGCGTTCCTCACGCGCGGCCGGTTCGGCGGAGTGGTGCCCGAGGTGACGCTCGAGAACTTCGCCCGGCTGTTCGAGCCTGTCTATCTGCAGGTCATCGGCACCTCGATCGGCACGGCGGCGATCACGACGACGCTCGCCCTGCTGCTGGGGTTCCCGACCGCCTACGTCATCTCGCGCCTGCCGAGGCGATGGAGGGTGACGGCGCTCATCCTCGTGCTGCTTCCCTTCTGGACCAACTTCCTGATCCGCACCTACGCGTGGATCATCCTGCTCAACGATGCGGGGTGGATCAACGGGGCCCTGCAAGGGCTCGGCATCGTCGATGATCCGATCCGCATGCTGTACACCCAACCCGCCGTGATCACGGGTCTGCTGTACATCTACCTGCCGCTCATGATCCTTCCGCTCTACTCGGCCATCGAGCGCATCGACCCTGCGCTCGAAGAGGCGGCGACGAACCTCGGGGCGTCGCGCTGGCGCGTCTTCCGCACGATCACCATCCCGCTCGCCCTGCCCGGCATGCTCATCGGCAGCGTCTTCGTCTTCGTGCCGTCGATGGCGAACTTCGTGATTCCCGAACTCATCGGCGGGGGCAAGTCGCTGCTGCTCGGCAACCTCATCCGCGACCAGTTCTTGAAGGCGCGCGATTGGCCCTTCGGCGCTGCGCTCGCACTCGTGCTCACCGCGATCCTCGTGATCCTGCTCGTGCTGCAGGCCAGGGCGGCGGCCCGCGCAGAAGGAGGGGGTGCTCGTGCGCACTCCTAGATGGTTCCGGTTGCCCTTCTGGCTCACCTTCGCGTTCCTCTACGTGCCGATCGTGGTGGTCGTCATCATGTCGTTCAACGCGTCATCGAGCCTCTTCGTCTGGCGAGGGTTCTCGCTCGAGTGGTACGTCGAGGTGTTCCGCGACGGCGCGCTCATGGAGGGACTCGGCAACACCCTGGTCGTCGCGAGCGGCTCGACGGCGCTGGCCACCGTGCTCGGCACCCTGCTCGCCGTGGGCATCAGCCGGTACACCCGGTCGGGCCTGATCCGGGCCTTCGCGATCGCCCCGGCACTGCTTCCCGACCTGCTGCTCGCGATCGGGCTGCTGAGCCTGTTCGGGCTCGTGCAGATGACGCTCGGGTTGCACTCAGTCCTCATCGCGCACGCGGTCTTCTCGATGGCCTTCGTGACCGCGATCGTGCTCGCCCGGCTCTCGCACGTCGACCCGAGCCTCGAGGAGGCATCGCGAGATCTCGGAGCCGGACCGGTGCGCACCCTGCTGCGGGTCACGATCCCGCAGCTCGCCCCGGGCATCATCGCGGGCGCACTCCTGGCATTCACCCTGTCGCTCGACGAGTTCGTGATCGCGTTCTTCACGGCCGCGCCCAACACGCCGACCCTGCCGATGGTGATCTACTCGATGGTGCGCTTCGGGGTCACGCCCGAGGTGAACGCCCTCGCCACGATGCTCCTCGGAGTGAGCCTGCTCGCCATCATCGCCACTCAGCGCCTGACCCGCATCACGGAGTCCCTATGAGTACCGCACCACTGCTGTCCATCCGCAACCTCCGCCACCGGTACGGAGACACGCCGGCGCTCGACGACGTCAGCATCGATAGCGGCGAGAACGAGTTCTTCGCGCTCCTCGGGCCGGCGGGGTGCGGCAAGACGACCCTGCTGCGGTGCATCGCCGGATTCGAGAGCCCGCACGAGGGTGAGATCGTGCTCGACGGCGAGCCTCTGCTGCCAGTGCCGGCGAACAGGCGGCCCATCAATCTCATGTTCCAGTCGTACGCACTGTTTCCGCACATGTCGGTCGAGCGCAACATCGCCTACGGGCTCGAGGCAGAGAGGCTGCCCGCCGCCGAGATTCGCGCCCGGGTCGACGAGGTCATCGAGACGGTCGGACTGACCGCGCTGGCGCGTCGCCGGCCGACGGCGCTCAGCGGCGGTCAACGGCAGCGGGTCGCTCTCGCGCGCGCGATCGTGAAGCGTCCGCGGCTGCTGCTGCTCGACGCGCCGCTCTGGGCCCTCTATCGGCAGGTGCGCGCCGAGATGAAACTCGAGCTCAAGCGACTGCAGCACGAGGTGG
>SXMG01000046.1 GCA_005778835.1 Actinomycetota bacterium | reverse complement strand
GCGTCGCGCTCGTCGAGGGCCGCGCCCTGTACTGCGCGGGCGGCAAGGTGTTCATGCGCACCCCCGCGGGGCCGCAGCGCGTCGACGGCATCTACCGCCGGGTCGACGACGAGTTTCTCGACCCGCTGACCTTCCGCGCCGACTCGATGCTCGGCACACCCGGCCTCATGCTCGCCGCCCGCCTCGGCAACGTGACGATCACCAACGCGGTCGGCAACGGTGTCGCCGACGACAAGCTCGTCTACACCTACCTGCCCGACCTCGTGCGGTACTTCCTCGACGAAGACCCGATCATTCCGAACGTCGACACCTGGCGGCTCGAAGACCCGGGCTCGCTCGAAGAGGTGCTCGACCGGCTGCACGAGCTCGTCGTCAAGCCCGTCGACGGCTCCGGCGGCAAGGGGCTCGTCGTCGGGCCGGCGGCCAGCCGCGATGAGCTCGACGCGCTGCGCGAACGACTGCTCGCCGACCCGCGCGGGTGGATCGCCCAGCCCGTCGTGCAGCTCTCGACCATTCCGACGCTCGTCGACGAGGGCGTGCGCCCCCGTCACGCCGACCTGCGCCCGTTCGCCGTCAACGACGGTCGCGAGGTGTGGGTGCTGCCGGGCGGCCTCACGCGCGTGGCCCTGCCCGAGGGGCAGCTCGTCGTCAACTCCAGCCAGGGTGGCGGCTCGAAAGACACCTGGGTCGTGGGCCAGCTGCCCATGGTCGCCGACAGCCACGACGTGCAGGGCATCGTCGCCGAGCAGGCCACGGTGACCCAGTCGATTCCGATCATCTACGACGCGTCGGCGCACGTGCCCGATCACAACCCCGCCGACGACCCGCGTCGCGCGCAAGAGCAGCAGCAGCAGCAAAGGAAGAGCAAAGGCGCTCCCGCAGTTTCGAGGGGGGCCGAGTGATGCTGAGTCGGATTGCCGAGAGCCTGTTCTGGATCGGTCGCTACGTCGAGCGCAGCGACGGCACCGCGCGCATCCTCGACGTGCACCTGCAGCTGCTGCTCGAAGACCCGTGGATCGACGAAGACACCGCCTGCCGCTCGCTGCTGAGCGTGATGGGCAGTGACGCGAAGCCCGACCACGCGCTATCGCGGGCCGACGTGCTCACCATTCTCGCGATCGACCGCTCGCATCCCGCATCGATCGCCTACTCGCTCGGCGCCGCCCGCGAGAACGCTCGCCGTGCCCGCGAGGTCGTGAGCACCGAGCTGTGGGAGGTGCTCAACACCACCCGAGCCCGCATGCCCCGCAAGGTCGCCCCCGAGAAGGTTCACGAGTTCTTCGGCTGGGTGCGCGAGCGGTCGGCGCTCGCCGTCGGCATCGTCGAGTCGTCGACGAGCCGCGACGAGGCCTACTCGTTCTTCACACTCGGGCGCTCGCTCGAGCGCGCCGACATGACCGCCCGCCTGCTCGCGACCCGCTCGCTCACCGAGGCCAGCGGCCCGTCGTGGACGACCATTCTGCGCAGCGTCGGGGCCTACGAGGCGTACTTGCGCACCTACCGCGGTGTGCCGAGCGCCAAGAACGCCGCCGAGTTCCTGCTGCTCGACCGGCTCTTCCCGCGCTCGATCCTGTTCGCCGTGACGCGCGCCGAGAAGAGCCTGCGCGACATCGAACCGCGCTCCGACCGCGCCGGCATCGGCGACCAGGCGCTGCGCCAGCTGGGCCAGATCCGCAGCGAGCTCGAGTACCGCCCCATCGCCGACATTCTCGACGACCTGCAGCGCCACATGGATGCGGTGCAGTCGGCGACGAGCGCGACGAGCGAGGCCGTGCGCCAGCGCTACTTCCCGACCAACGCGGCACCGAGCTGGGTGGCCGAGAAGCTATGAACCGTCTGCGCGTGCGGCACATCACCGGCTTCCACTACGAGGGCGAGGTGACGGCGTCGTACAACGAAGCACGCATGCTGCCCGCGAGCGGCGACGGTCAGCTCGTGCTGTTCTCGCACCTCGACATCAGCCCGACCTCGTCGCAGCACCACTACATCGACTACTACGGCACCCGGGTGACGGCGTTCGAGCAGCTGGCCCACCACCGCGAGCTGTCGCTCACCTCTGACTGCCTCGTCGAGCTGCGCACGCGCCCGTCCACCGAGGGGACGGTGAGCTGGGATGTTCTCGCAGACCTCGTCGAGCGCACGGTGCAGAACGTCGAGAGCACGGTGCAGACCCGGCTCACGACCCCGCCCGACGAGGTGGCCGAGCGCGCGCGCGAGCTCGCGGGCGCGGCCCCCGACCCCGAGGCGGCGGCCCGCGCCATCTGCGACTGGATCAACAGCGAGGTCGAGTACATGCCCGGCGTGACGGGCGTGCACACCACGGCCGCGGAGGCCTGGCAGCACAAGCGCGGTGTCTGTCAAGACATCACGCACCTCGCGCTCGGAGCCCTGCGCACCGCGGGCATTCCCGCGCGCTACGTCAGCGGCTACCTGCACCCGGTGCCCGACGCCGAGATCGGCCAGACCGTCGCGGGCGAGTCGCACGCCTGGGTCGAGTGGTTCGACGGCGCCTGGCAGGGCTACGACCCCACCAACGCCCTCGAGATCCACGACCGCCACGTCATCGTCGGCCGCGGCCGCGACTACCGCGACGTGCCGCCGCTGCGCGGCGTCTACGCCGGACCCTCGAGCTCGAAGCTCTTCGTCACGGTCGAGATCACGCGCGAGGGCTAGCCTCGTGGCGTATCTGCGTCGGCAGAGCGCCGTGCAGTGAAGGAGGCGATCGTGCACCGATCACCGTGGAGCGAGTTCTGGTCGGCTGGTGATGGCGTCGACGAGTGGTGCCATACCGGTGTCGCAATTCTCGACTCTGGAGGCATCGTCTTCGGCTCGCCGCGAAGCGGGGAGCTCATCGTGATGGACGATCAGAGTCCCGCCGGCCGTTCTGTGCCCACGGGGTTGACCGAACTGCACGGGCTGACGGTGCACGGGGCCCGGGTGTGGGTTGCCGACCCGGGCGTGAGGCCTGAACCGGCGCGCGATTACGAGTGGATTCCCGGCGAGGGACGTGCTGTCGCAATCGATCTCGAGGGCAGAGTTCTCATGGAGCTCGAGGATCCGTTTCACCGCGGTCTCGCGTCGGAACCGTGGCGGCCGACGTCGATCGCGGTGGACATCAGGGGTGACCGTGAGGGATTCATCTGGGTGGCAGACGGCTACGGTCAGAATCTGCTCCACCTCTTCTCGCCTCAGGGCGACCTCGTCCGGTCAATCGACGGCAACGCGTCGGGCGCGCCGTTCTCGTGTCCTCACGGTCTCCTCTTCGCCACCATGGAGGGTGAGTGGATGCTCCTCGTCGCGGACCGGAAGAATCGCAGGATTGTTCGATTGACGCCCGAAGGGGATGTCATCGACGTGATCACCGACCCCCGTATGCGCAGCCCGAGTTGCCTCGCCGCGAATGCGCACCGCATCGTGCTGACTGAGCTCGATGGGGCGCTGCTCGAGATCGGACATGACGGGTCTATCGCCGTCGTGGTCGACCGGGCAGATCGTGTCGAGAACGATGAGGGCTGGCCTGCGCGGAAGGGCTGGCCCAACGTGCTCATCGATGAGACGTTGCGACGCCCGCTTCTGCGGGAGGGACAGCTCAACAGCCCGCACGGGGTGGCAATCGACCTCGACGGGGCGATCTACCTGACGGAATGGGTTATCGGGGGCCGATTCTTGACCAGCTCGACTCCGTTGCAAGCGTCGTGAGCGTGCTATTCTACGTATCTACTTATCATATCTCTTAGCGAGCACAGGAGCCTCATGCAGATGTCGGAGCGTGAAGAGATCCGCGGTTACCACAACGTCCGTGCAGCGGCGCGCGACTACGAGACCTACTCCAGCGACCTTCTCGGTGACCGCGACGTGCGCGACTACAAGGCGATACCGCTCGAGATCGATCCGCCACGCCACACGCTCTTCCGGGAGGCCGTGCAGCCGATCTTCCACAGCTCCCACCTGGAAGGCAAGGCGCCGCAGTTCGAGGCCCTTGCCCGGCAGCTCATCGACGACATCACTGCGCGAGGAGGCGGAGACCTCGTGCCCGATCTCGGACTACGTTACGTCATGGGCTGCCTCTCGATCATCTACAACCGACCGCAAGACCTCGACGAGTGGCTCAGCTGGGGCCCAGACGTCTGGACTGCCGAGGCCTACTCGAAAGGCATGAGTGTCGTCGAGTCACGCAGGGCGGCTCGCAATCGACAGTTCGGCGAAGCGAGTCTGCGGTCGGGTGACATGCTCTACCGCTACCTCGAGCGCGTATTCGCCGAGGCGACGCCAGCGGTAGGTGCCGATCCCGCGACAACGGATGTGTGGGACTGGATCGCCGGCATCCGCGTCAACGGAGAAGCGCCGACCCGCGAGGAGACGTTCGGCATCGCCATGCTGCTGCTTGCCGGTGGTCGGGACACGGTCATCAAGCTGATCGTGGGCATTGCTTGGCATCTGATCCGGGTACCGGACGACCGCGAGTACCTGCGTGAGCATCCAGAGGCCTACAACAAGGCCATCGCCGAACTCGCTCGCTATCTCTCGCCTATCAAGCAGATGGAGCGACTGAGTTCCGACCCGACCAGGCGCGCACTCGAGCAAGACGATCCTCGCCGCTACGTGCTCATCAACTGGTTGTCGGCCAATCACGACCGTTCGATCTGGCCCGACGCCGACACCATCGACATTCACCGCGACCGCAAGCCCCACGTGGCCTTCGGCATCGGGCGCCACTCATGCATGGGCATGAACATCACCGAGTTCGAGGCGAAGGCGATGATCTCAGCGCTCGTGACGCAGTGGCCCGGCTGGCAGCTCGACGGCGAGCCCGCGATCGACTGGGAGCAGAACGGAGAAGGGCCAGACGCGACGATCGCTGTGGAGTCGTTTCTCTCGATGCCCATCCGCGTCGTGCGAGGCTGAGCCGCAGTGCTCAGATCGCCTGGCCAATCCGGTCGCGCAGTGCCATGACACTCGAGCGCATGCCCACGCCGACCACTCCGATGAGCCGACCCTGGCGGCTGTATCCGACGACGCACTCGCTCCCGTACGAGCCTGCGATCAGTTCGTGGTTATCGGCGGTCGCGGGCATTCCGTACGACAGCATGTGCAGGTCGTACTGATCCGTCCAGAAGGTCGGCAATGCTGAGAACGCGGGCAGGGCGGATACCCGCTCGCCGCGGGCGGAAGCCGCGACCGCTGCCCCGACGACTCTGGCGGTGTCGACCGGTGTCGACCAATGCGGCAGCACGATCGAGGCTTGGTCGGAAAGGGGGTGCGGCACCTGCGCGACATCTCCGACGACGTGAACGTTCGACCACACTCCGCCTGAAGCCTTGCGCGCGCGCAGCCAGGGGTCGGTCGCGACCCCTGCCTCGACGACCACGTCACCGTCTGCCAGCCAGTCGGCCGCCGGGACGGAGCCCAGGGCTTCGACCACGGCGTCGACAACGAGCGTGCGCCCGTCTTCGAGCGACATCGCGACACCGTCGACACGGTCGACCAGCTCAAGCACGCGGCTGCGGGACTCGATGACGACGCCCTCGAGGCGATGCCGGTCGACGAGGGCCTCGGCGAGCCGCCGGCCCAGGGTCCGCTCGAGCGGCACGTCGCCCGAGCAGACGAGCGTGACAGCGCACCCTCGAGCTCTCAATGATGCGGCGACTTCGCACCCGATGAAGCCGCCGCCGATGATGGCCACCCTCTCGCCCGCCGACGTGCTCCGCCGGAGGCGCTGGGCATCTTCGATGGTGTAGACGACGTGTCGACGGTCGGGCGCGACCGACGAGGGAAGGCGGCGTGGCGTGCGGCCCGTCGCGATCACCAGGTGGTCGTAGTGGATGCTCTGATCGCCGGAAGTCGTGACACGAGCCTGTGCGAGGTCGGCGCGATCGATGGCGGTGGAGAGCATCCACTCGACGTCGTCTACGGCGCTGCGCAGAGGAAAGGCGAGATCCGCCGATGTGAGCTCGCTGATGAGCGCCGTCTTCGACAACGGAGGTCGATTGTAGGGCGGATGCGACTCGCGGCCGATGACGAGGATCGAGCCGGAGAATCCAGCTCTGCGCGCAGCCTCAGCGGTGCGGAGTGCCCCGAGCCCGGCCCCGACGATGACAAGGTCGGCGCTGGTCGGCCTGGTCAATCGAGAAGGGTGATCGCCTGCATCGGGCACACGTCTGCGGCAGCCTCGAGCTTCTCTCGGTCAGCCTCGTTCGCTTCGCGCTCGTACTCGAGTCGATCATCGTCATTCAGGCGAAATGTCTCGGGCGCCTCGAACACGCATTGCCCGTAATGCTGACACTTACCCATGTCGACCTGGATCCTGATCACCGTCGGGCACCCTTCTCAGACTGAACTACATGTAGTACAAGTATACCAGAGTGAGTGGTGATGCACTCAGTGCTTGATCATGTAGCCGCCATCGACGAAGACAGCGGTTCCCGTCACGAAGGCTGCGAGCGGCGACATCAGCCAGACCACAGCACCCGCGACATCGTCGGGAGTCGCCATGCGCCCGAGGTAGTGCATCGAGTTGGCGGTCGCGATGAGAGCCGCCGGGTCGGCGGCTGTGGCGAGCGCGTGGTGGGTGAAGCCGCCATCGACCCAGCCAGGGCATACCGCGTTCACACGGATGCCGTCCGCGGCCAGTTCGCCAGCCGTGGCGTAGGTGAAGCTCAGTACGGCGCCCTTCGTGGCGTGGTAGGCGGATCCGACATCGGATCCCGAGAACGCTGCCACTGACGCGAGATTGACGATCGACCCAGAGCCGGCAGTGCGCATCCGAGGCGCAACTACGCGGGTGGTGTTGAACGTGCCTGTCGCGTTCACCGCATGGCTGGTGGCCCAGTCGTCGTCGCTGAGTTCGTCGACAGCGCCGGCGCGAAGAACTCCAGCCGCGTTGACGAGCCCGGTGATGCGGCCGAGTGCGCGCTCGCCCTCGTCCGCCGCGCGCTCGACCGATCCGCGCTCCGTGATGTCGACCGCCGTGGCGTGCGCGCGCCCGCCCTCTGCCACGATCTCGGCGGCGACATCGTCCGCTGCGCCGTGCGACAGGTCGGCAACGATGATCGCCGCCCCTGCGGTGGCGAGCGTGCGCGAGACCGCTCGGCCGATCGATCCCGCCGCGCCCGTGACGAGATAGGTCTCCGCCGACAAGTCGATGCTGATCATCGTGACTCGCCGAACACGAGCTCGTCGGCCTTGCTCCACTGTCGAACGGCGTCGACATCGACCTCGAACCCGATGCCGGGACGCTCAGTCATCGCGATGGAACCTTCATCGATGACCGGGGATCCCACGATGTCGTCGAAGAACGGAACATCCTGAGCATGAAACTCGAGCGCCAAGAAGTTCGGCCACGTACTCGAAACCTGTGCGGCGAAAGCCGTGCCCACCGGGCCGGCGATGTTGTGCGGTGCGATCGACATGCCGCGATCTGATGCGGCCTCGGCGATTCGGCGAGCTTGCGCCACCCCTCCCACTTTGCCGAGGTCGGGGGTGACGACAGCGAGTGCGTGCGCGTCGATGACCGGTTCGAACGCACGGTACCCGATGAGGTTCTCGCCGCCGCCCAGGGGAACAGTGACCGAGCGGCTCAGGGCGAGGAGACCGGCGACATTGTCGGGGGGAAGCGGATCCTCCAACCACAGCAGAGGCACGCCATCGAGGGCCTGGGCGATGCGCGTGGCCGAGGCGAGGTCGTATCGCCAGTGGAGATCGAACGCGAGCTCTGTCGTCGGTCCAGCACCTCGGCGCACCGCGGCCACCATGGCGGCCGCCAGTTCTTCACCACCCGGGGGCATCGTCTTCGATCCCTGGTGCAGCGGAACGAGCCCCGGCACATCGAGGTCGAACTTCAGAGCATCGAAACCAGCGGCTGCCGCGTCGCGCGCTCGCTCTTCCAGCAAGTCGAAGTCGATGGGCTCAGTCTCGGCCCCGGGGTCGAAGAGCATGCGGCCCACCTGACCGTCGGCGATCTCCTCGCCGTGATCCCATCGGGGTCTCCGAATGTCCAGCATCGGACCCAGGCTCATGAGGCCCGAGCCACCGTGACAGTCGGCATACACCCGCACAGCTTCTGTGAAGCGGCCCCCCAGCAGACGCCAGAGGGGCACGCCGAGCGCCCGCGCATTGAGATCCCACAGGGCGCCGTCGATGCCCGAGATCGCATTGTGAATGATGCCACCCACCGAGCCCGCTCCGGAGGTCGCGGTCAGAAGTCGCGCCACGATCGCCTGACTGTCGCGCGCGTCGCTTCCCGTGATCAACTCGCCCATGCTCTTGATGATCGACGTCAGCCCCGGGGCGAAGAACGACTCGCCCCACCCCACCAGGCCGTCCTCGGTCTCGATACGGATGATCGTCCAGTCGAAGTTCGCCTCCACGACAGCGGTCGTGACCGATCGAATTCTCATGTTGCGCCTTTCGTCGTTCAGGTGGGTGCCGCGGTGCGGGTCACGCGTGGTCGGAGTGCCGATAGCGCACGAGGTGGTGACTGTAGCCCCCGTCGATGACGAGTGTGGCGCCGGTCATGTACTGCGCTGCTCTGCTCGCCAGGAACACGGCGGCCGGGCCGATGTCATCAGGAGTGCCCACGCGACCGAGCGGAATCCACTCTCGAAAACTCTCTTCGCCGATCTCTTCGATGACGTCAGCATTGATGTCCGTCGCAATCGCGCCGGGCGCGATGGCGTTGACTCGGATCCCCTCCGGACCCCACTCGATGGCGAGCGTCTTGGTGACCATCGCGAGGGCGGCCTTCGAGGCGGCGTAGGCCGAATTGCCCCAGGATGGAACCACCTCGTGGATCGAAGAGACGTTGATGACGCTTGCTCGATGTGATCGCCTCAGCGACGGGAGAAGCTCCCGCAGCAGTGCCATGGGGGCCATCAGATTGACGTGCAATGTCGACCAGAGGTCGTCGTCATTCATGGTCTCGAGCCGAGAGCCGATCTCGACTCCGGCGTTGTTGACGACCAGGTCGATCGGCGTTTCGCGCTGCACGAGACCGTCGCACATCTGCAGCACCTCTTCTGGCGAGCCCAGATCGGCGACCACGACGTCGGCGGCGCCGATCGACCTCCCTGCGTCATGTGCACGCTCGGCATCCCGGCCATGAACGATGACCTGCGCTCCGGCCTCAGCGAGCGCTCGCGCAATCCCGAACCCGATTCCGCGCGTCGAACCGGTGACGAGCGCCGTCATGCCTTCGACACCGAACTGGGCCGAGAGGTACCCGGAAGTCTTCCGATCGCTCGGCATGGATGCCCTTTCGTCGAGGGGCGGTCTCGCCATCGCGAACGCCCGTGTCCGACATATACTACAAGTAGATGACTCTCCGTGCGGCTGCAACCGTGCCGGTGATAAACCCCAGTGGCAAAGGAGCCTAGAGAATGCACACGAGTGACGAAGTCAGTGCGACGGACCCTTGGGCAATGCGAGCGAAGACCGCGCCGGAGTGGGCCAAGCACCTCGTGATCTACGAGCTCAACCCCCGAGGCTTCACTTCGCCGCATGGGGTGGGCGATGGCAGCGGCAGCGGCACTTTCGCGTCTCTCGAAGAGAAGCTTCCGTACCTGAGAGATCTCGGTGTGAATGCCCTGTGGTTAGCCGGGCACCACGAGGCGACCAAGCACTTCTACGGCGTTTGGTCCGTCTACGCCGTGCGTCGTCCTGATGTGATCGATCCTGTGCTCGGCACGGAGGATGACTTTCGCCGTCTCATCCGCGTGGCACGCGAGCACGGCATCCGCATCTTCCTCGATGTCATCGCGCACGGCGTGCTGCACGACAGCCCGCTCGTCGCGGAGCACCCGGAGTGGTTTCCGACGTCCAGCTGGCAGATGGCCGACTACGACTACCAGAACCCGGAGTTCCGCTCGTGGTGGGTGGCGCTGTGGACCAAGTACGCCCTTGATTACGGTGTCGATGGGTTCCGTATCGACGTGCTGATGGGCGATGTCGAGTTGTGGGACGAGATTGTCGAGGCGTGTCGCGCGGGGGGCAAAGAGATCGTGGTCTTCCCTGAGATCGAGCGCTACCACTTCTCTCAGCAAGACAACCAGGGCACGCCCCGCGATGTCTATCGCGAGATCCACATCGACGACATCGTCGGGGTGCCTCGCGGATTGGCCTCGGCGCAGATCAGCTGCCATGACTACGGCTGGGAGAACCTTCCGGGCAATCACTACTTCGCCCAGGGCAGTCGAGCGCGCATGGCTCACATCTCGCTGCTCGCACCCCGCATCCCCCTCTTCTTCGCAGGCGAGGAGTTCAATGCCACACCTACCCCGCTTCCTGACCTGACGCAGGGCCTCTACGGCACGGGTGGACCGGGCGGATGGCTGTACGGCAATCGACTCGACTGGAGCCAACTAGAGCTGGCTCACTGCGCGGACATGCTGGAAGACGTTCGAACAATGCTTCGCATCCGACACGAGTATCGGCATCTCATCAACGGTGACTCCTCGACCATGCAGATCGTGCCGATTCCCTTCGACGGCGCGACGCCCTTCGTGCCCTATGCCCTCGTCGACGAGGGCGTCGAGGCGATCGTGGTCGTCACCAACCCCGCTGCTGCGGAGGTGTCGACGATGGTGCGCCTGCCGAGAGCGCGGCTTGGCTTCGATCCCGACGTGCACCTGCGCATGACCGATCTCGTGAGCGGCTTGTCGGAGGACATCACGGACGACACCTTCGCGGTATCCATCGGCGCCGATGGCACTCGAGGAGGCGGATACAGGGCGCTCCGGCTCTCTCCTGCGCAACCCTAGACAGCAAGGCGTGACAGATGTAGCCTGATTGCCTACTTGTCACACAAGTAGGCAGGATGTATCCCCATCACATTCCGAACCCCGAAGGAGTTCATCATGACAACGAGGTCACGAAGGAAGGCGCTGGCAGCGGCACTCGCATTGCCGCTCGCCGTCGCCCTGGTCGCCTGCTCCCAGAGCACTGAGGCCCCGAGCGACGAGCCGCTCACCCCCGACATCGAGGCGACGCTCACCATCTGGCACTACAACGAGACGGCCGGCCTGCAGGACATCGACCCGCAGATCGCGCAGTTCCAGGAGCTCTACCCGAACGTCGAGTTCGAAGTGACGTTCATCCCCGAAGAGCAGTTCCCCAACCGGATCATCTCGGCGGCGACCAGCCAAAGCGGTCCGGACATCATGTGGTACAACGGCGCCTTCACGAAGACCTTCGCCGACGCAGGAGTCATCGGCGACATCACTGAGGAGTGGGCCTCGTTCGAAGACGCCGATCTCTTCCCCGAGTCCGTGCTTCAGACTTCGGGCGATCGCATCTACGGTGTGCAGGCCTACGTGAACTTGAACGCGCTGTACTACAACCAGACGATCCTCGATGAGCTCGGCGTCGCGGTGCCGACCACGCTCGACGAACTCGAAGACGCCATGCGAGCGGCGACTGCAGCGGGGTACCGGGGCATGATGCTTCCGGGTGCACCCGGAGTCGCGGGTGAGTGGGTCTCCAAGGCGTTCTTCACCGGCTACGGCGTTCAGAACTTCTCTGACTACGGCGATCCTGCCGTCGAGGAGATGTTCACCCGGGTCGCCGGGTGGGTTGACGAGGGCCTGGTGCCCCGGGCCACTGTCACGCTGCCGCAGGCCGAGGCGGTCAACGAGTTCGTCGCTGGCGATGTCGCCTTCTATGTCGGCGGCAACTGGCAGCTCACGCTGCCGGCCGAGGGCGGCTTCGACTGGGGTGTCGCCCCCATGCCGGCCGGGCCTGAAGGGCCGGCGGTCGTGTACCTGGGTGGACAAGCGGAAGCTCTCGGAGCCTTCCCGACCAACAAGGCGCTGGCGTGGGAGTTCTTGAAGCAGACGTGGCTGACCAAGGAACATGGAACGATGCGGCTGGGTCTCGGTAGCATTCCGACCCGTGCCGACGTTCTCGAGGGAGATGTCGACCCCAACGTCCAGGCCTACGCCGACGCTGCGGCGAATGGCACTCCGCTCTCGTCGGACACCGCGTCGACCCTTGCGGTCGGCGATCTCTGGAGCGGCGTTCTCGCCGGACAAACCAGCCCAGCGGACGGAGCTGCTCAAGCAGCCCAGATCGCAGCAGGGGCTGAGTAGCAGCAGTGGTATCGAACACCGCGGTGCGCGCGACGACACAGTCGCGCGCACCGCGCCCTGCGCGGCGTCGAGCCCCCTGGAGCGCTCGACCGCCCCTTTACTTCGCGGTACCTGCGGGCGTGTTCCTGATCATGTTCGTGGGCTACCCGATGTTCGAGCTCGTTCGCATGAGCGTGAGCGACGTGACGCCTGCGACGCTCCTCAGAGAATGGCCTTTCGTCGGCATCGCGAACTTCGTCGACCTCTTCAACGACACCCGGTTCACCGCGACTGTTCTCCGAACCGTGGTGTTCGGCATCGTCGTGCTCGTCATCGGAGTCATCGGGGGACTCGCCGCCGCGCTGGCGCTTCACGCACGGTCGCGCATCGGATCGGTCACCTACGCCCTCATCGTGCTCATGTGGGCACTGCCCCCGATCGTCTCGGGCGTCACCTGGCGGTTCATGCTCTTCGCAGACGGCATCATCAACCAGTTCCTCACATCCATCGCCGTGATCGACGAGCCCATTCTGTTTCTCATCGATGGTTCGCTACCACTCTTGAGCGTGGCGTTCGTCGCAGGCTGGGTCGCTCTGCCCTTCGCCGCGATCGTCTTCCGAGCAGCGTTGCTCGATGTGCCCCACGAGCTGTACGAAGCCGCGACGGTCGATGGCGCTGGTCGCTCCGCGCAGTTCCGCTACATCACCCTTCCGTCGATCGCCCCGACGGTCTACGTCGTGTCGATCCTGCTGCTCTCCTATGCGGTGCGAAGCTTCGACTTCACCTTCGTCATGACGGGCGGCGGACCGGGCAACGCGAGCACGACGCTCCCCGTCTTCGGATACCTCACGGCGTTCACGGCTTTCGACTACTCAGCGGGTGCAGCGGTGGCCGTCATCACCATCCTCGCCGTGCTGCTCTTCGCCCTCCCGTACGCCCGCAGCATCAGAAGGAGGGCACTGTGAGCAACTCGATGCTGAGGCACGAGCGCATCGCCCGCATCCTTCCGGTGAGCGTGATGGGCGTCCTGTTCGTGCTCTATGGCACTCCGCTGTTCGTCCTGCTCTTCGGCTCATTCCAACCCGCCTCGAGTGTGCCTCGAGTGACGTTCGAGGCGTTCGGTGCGCTGACGGTCGAGAACTACGTCGCCTTCTTCGAGCGCGGTGGCGCGCAATCACTTCTGAACTCGGCGATCATCGCAATCGGCACGACGCTGGTCGTCGCGATCGTCGGGGTACCCGCCGCGTACTGGATCTCTCGCATCGCTCCGCGCTTCGCAGGCGTGACACTGCTCGTCATCGTCTTCCTGCAGATGATCCCGGCCGCTTCATCGGTCATCCCGCTCTACCGCGTGCTGGCTGCTTGGGGACTCGTCGGTACGCTGCCGGCCGTCATCCTGGCACTGGCCGCGACCTTGCTGCCGTGGGCATTGCTTCTCATGGGTCCGTACTTCGCGGCAATACCCCGCGAGATCAGCGAGGCCGCAGCGGTCGATGGCGCTGGGCCCTTCCGTCAGTTCTGGTCGATCGTCGTTCCTCTCGCACGAAACGGCGTCGTCACGGTGTGCATCCTCACGTTCATGGTGTCGTGGGGAGAGTTCGTCTACGCGATCAATTTCCTCGCCGATCCGAAGCTCTATCCGGCGAGCGGTGTGCTGACGACGTACATCAGCGCACTCTTCACCGACTGGCCGGGAGTCATGGCGGCGAGCGTGATGACGGCCCTTCCCATCATCATCTTCTTCCTCGTCTTCCAGCGCCGTCTCTCCGACGGCCTCTCCGCCGGCGCCCTCAAGGGGTGACGATGAGCACCGACAGAAAGCCCTTCATGAACGAACACGCAACGACCGACAGCGCACTTTTCGAGCGCATACGATCCGGTCTCTACACCCCTGTCATCGGCGATGTTCTCGACAGCGCGGGGCGACTGCACCAGTTCCTTCCTCAAGCGATTCGACCCCTCGACCCCGGAATGACCGTCGTCGGACGAGCGATGCCCGTGCTGATCGCAGACGTCTTCGGCCCTCAGCCCCGCCCGTTCGGGCGCTTGACCGAAGCCCTGGATGCGCTCGAGCAGGGGGAGGTCTACCTTGCACGCAGCGGGAGACTGCACTGCGCCGCGTGGGGCGAGATTCTGACGGCGACGGCGCGTGGTCGCGGTGCGGTGGGGGCGGTCATCGACGGGTTCCATCGAGACACCGCGAAAGTTCTGGCACAGGACTGGCCCGTGTTCAGCAGAGGCAGCTACGGCCAAGATGCGGGCGTTCGAGCCTCGGTGGTCGACTACCGTGTGCCGATCGAGATCGACGGGGTCATGATCAACCCGGGCGACCTGATCGTCGGCGATGTCGACGGCGTCGTGGTCGTGCCTCGTGAGATCGAGAATGACGTGCTCAACTTGGCCTTCGACAAGGTGCGCGCGGAAGACGTCACGCGCACGGCGATCTCGCGAGGAATGTCGAGCACCGAGGCGTACGAGACGTTCGGAGTCTTGTAGGCGCCACGCACCGAGTCACGTCTCCTCGGCCCATATGCTAGGTACATAAGTGATCGTCGACTCGCGATGATCGGGAAGGAGGACTCGTGGGCATCCAACGTGTCTCCCTTGCAGATATGGCCGTCGACGAACTCCTCAAGCTCATCCAAGACCGTCGACTCCGCGCGAACGACTCCCTCCCCCCCACGGCCGAGCTCGCCGAAGTGCTCGATGTCAGCAGAACCGTCGTGCGAGAGGCCATTGCCGAACTCGCAGGGCAGGGTCTGCTGCAGCGTCGACAAGGTCGCGAAACGGTCATCACCCTCCCCGACGCCGAGCAGCTCGAGCGGCTGTTGCGCTTGCGGTTCGCGGTGCAGGGGGCAGATTTCGCCAGCCTCCAGGAGTACCGCGAGGTCATCGAGATCGGCGCCGCCAGGCTGGCGGCTGTCCGTGCGACCGATGCGGACCTCGAGGTGCTGCGTGAACGACTGCACGATCTTCAGGCCGCCGTCGGCGAAGAAGAGCTGCACCTTCGTGACCAGGCGTTCCATCGTGAAGTTGCGCGAATCGCAGGCAACGACATGGTGCTCCTGACCCTCGATGGAATCACCCCATTGCTGTTCCAACTGCGCAAGCACGCCTGGGCGGGGTGGACCAGGGCGGGGGGGCGGCTCAAGGAGATCGTCGACGCCCACGAGGTCGTTTTCGATGCCATCTCTGCGCACGATCCCGATCGGGCGGCGAGTGCGATGCAGGACCATCTGACGCAAGCCGCCCAGGGCCTTCAGTACGATGACGAGTCGCTCGGCACTGCGACTGATCCGGTACCGACGCCCTGAGGCGGTCGCCGCGATGAGGGTTTACTTGTAAGATAAGTAGACCTCTCTGAAGGAGTGACTCGTGCTGGGAAATGCGTCAACCGAGAGTGACGAGAGCACTGCTCTGCTCACAGCGTGCGGCGTGCTGCCCGTGGTGCGAGCACGCTCGGCAAGCCATCTCGTCGAGGCCGTCTCGGCCCTCGCGACCTCGGGAGTGAGCGCCGTCGAACTCACCATGACCACACCCGGTGCACTTCCCGCGTTGGAGACGATCAGGTCTCGTCATGCGACTGGCCTGCTCGTCGGAATGGGGTCGATCCTGTCAGCGGACGATGCCGCGCGCGCAGTCGCGGCAGGGGCCCAATTCATCGTGAGCCCCGTGCGGGTCGACGCAGTGCTCGAACGTGGTCGACGGCTCGGCGTCGCGGTCGTCCCTGCAGCATTGACTCCCACCGAGTTGCACGAATGCCATCGCGCTGGCGCTCCGCTGATCAAGCTCTTCCCAGCATCCGTGGTGGGCGCCGGCTACGTCAGGGAGGTGCTCGCTCCGATGCCGCACTTGTCGCTCATGCCTTCAGGAGGGGTGACGCTGGGGTCCATTCCCGACTGGCGCTCCGCTGGAGCCAGAGTGGTCAGCCTGGGAGGCGCGCTCCTGGGTGATGCGTTGGAGGGCGGTGACCTTCGAGAACTCGAAGAGCGGGCTAGAACCGCACTTCGTTCGTGGAACGAGAGTGCGCAGTGAACGGTCACCGCAGTCTCGATATCCTCGCAGTCGGAGAGGTCATGGGTCTGGTCTCGACGACCACCGTCGGTCGACTCGACCACGGGGCTCCTCTGCACTTCAGCTTCGGCGGCGCTGAATGCAACGCCGCCATCACGGCCTCACGTCTCGGCTCTCGAGTGGCCTGGGCGAGCCGACTCGGCGACGACAGCGTAGGACACGCAATACGACGCGCCCTGGCCGCCGAAGGCATCACCGTGGTCGCGCAGACCGTGCCGGATCGCCCGACCGGACTCATGGTCAAAGAGCGACGCAGCCCTCTACGCCAGCGAGTGTCGTACTACCGCAGCGGCAGTGCCGCATCGACGTTTCGGCACACCGACCTCGACGACGAGCTGCTCGCTCAGACAGGTGTGGTTCTGGTGAGCGGAGTGACCGCCGCTCTGACACCGCACCTGCCCGACGAGCTCGAGAGCCTGTTCTCCCGTGCACACGATGCAGGAGCGCTCGTCGCTCTCGACCTCAACTTCCGGTCAGCGCTGTGGACCCGGGAGGATGCGCGTCGCACCTACGATCGTTTGGCGCCCGCCGCCGATCTGCTCTTCTCCGGTGTCGACGAAGCCTCGATCGTCTCCGAAGCTGCCGTCGATCTCTCAACCGCCCTTATCGCCCTCGGTCGCTACGACCGGGCGATCATCGTGGCCACCGACGGTGCCCGCGGGGCGGCTGCACGCACGCCTGACGGCGACCACTACGTCGACGCTGTCGCAGTTCCCGTCATCGACACGGTCGGTGCAGGCGATGCGTTCGTCGGAGGGTTCCTGGCCGAGTGGCAGAGCCACGCTGATGTATCGGAGTCGTTGCGCACGGCGGCGGCGGCGGGGGCTCACGCGTGCATGTTCGCCGGCGACTGGGAAGGCGCCCCCACGCGAGATGATCTCGCCCAATTGAGTCAGGGTTTCATCGTCGAGCGCTAGCGGCCGCGGCCGCGACTACCGCGACGTGCCGCCGCTGCGCGGCGTCTACGCCGGGCCGTCGAGCTCGAAGCTCTTCGTCACGGTCGAGATCACGCGCGAGGGCTGACCTCACCCCAGGGGCAACGTCACGCCGCGGTGGTCGGGCAGTGCAGCCGAGTCGGTGTGGAGCCGGTGTTGCGCTCGATGACGTGATCAGCCATCAGTGCGGTGCACAGCGGGCAGCGCGGATGGGTCGGCGGCACGTACGGTTCTTCCGGGCGGCCGATGCCGATCGCCGCCGGACCGATGAAGGTCCACAGCACCCGCCTGAATGCGCCCGGGAACCCGGGCGACTCGTTGAACGGGTTGAGCGGATTTACTTTGCGCACAAACTAATGGTACCCCTTGTACTCTGTGGTCATGACAGATCCGCTCGCGCTCGACCGACAGGTGTGTTTCGCCGTCGTGGCCGCCAGTCGCAGTCTCGTAGCGGTCTACAAGCCCATTCTTGAGCCGCTCGGCCTCACTCACCCGCAATACCTGGTCATGCTCGCCCTGTGGGAGAGCAGTCCGCTTCGCGTGAAGGACCTCGGCGAGCGTCTCTTGCTCGACCCCGCCACGCTGAGTCCTCTCCTGAAGCGGCTCGAGAAGCAGGGCCTTCTCACACGCGCTCGCGACTCGAGCGACGAGCGGTCGCTCGCCCTCGCCCTGACGCCGGCCGGAACGGCACTGCGGCAGCGGGCCGAGCAGGTGCCCGGCCAGGTGATCGAACGACTCGGTCTGTCGATCAGTGAGCTCGAGGGCATCCGCGATTCAGCGACGGCGCTCCTCTTCGCCAGCCGCGCCACGCCTCCGTCAACGACGTCTCCCTAGGTCTTGCGCATCTCCGCCTCGACAATCGCGATCTCCTGCGTCGCGGTGTCGAGGTCGCGCATGCGAGCGTCGTAGTCTTCGCGCTCGAGGTCGTCGCCGTCGTAGCGCACGCGCAGGCGCCACCACGGGTCGTCGGCCGGGGCGCGTCGGATGCGCAGATTGCGCGTGCTGCGCATCCACACGATGGCGACCAGCGCCGCGGTCAGCCCGGCCAGCGCGCCGACGCCCATGGCCCAGCGAGCACCGAGCTCGTTGGCCACGAGTCCGAGCACCGGTGCACCGATGGGGGTGCCGCCCATGAAGATGGTCAGGTAGAGCGCCATGACTCGACCACGGATGCTCGCTCTCGTCGTCGTCTGCACATAGGCGTTGGCGCTCGTGATCATCGTGAGCGCGAAGAAGCCGATCGGAATCAGCGCGAGCGCGAACAGCTCGAAGGTCGGCATGAGGGCCGCGATGACCATGAAGGCCGAGAAGCCCAGGGCGGCGAGGGTGATCACGCGCAGCCGCGGGCGCTCGCGACGAGCAGACATGAGAGCCCCGACGACCGAGCCGACGGCGATGATCGATGACAGCAGACCGAAGTCGGCGGCACCGCGATCGAACTCGACGCGCACCATCGTCGCGGTGAAGATCGCGAAGTTGAAGCCGAAGGTTCCGACGAGGAAGACCATCGCGAACACCACGACGAGGTCGGCTCGCTGCGTCACATAGCGGATGCCCGCCCGCAGCTGCCCGCGCCCTCGACCCTGTTTGCGCATCGGGTGCAGTTCGCCCGCGCGCAGCAGCCCGAGCGCCACGAGCATCGCCCCGTAGGTGACCACGTTGATCAGGATCACCCAGCCCGCACCGACGAGCACCGTGAGCAGGCCGGCGACAGCAGGACCGATCAGGCGTGCGGTGTTGAACGACGCCGAGTTGAGGGCGACGGCGTTGGGCAGTTCGGCCGTGCCGACGAGCTCGCCGACGAAGGTCTGGCGGGCCGGTGCGTCGATCGCGGTGGCGATGCCGAGGCCGAGGGCGAGCAGGTAGACCATCCAGAGTTCGGCAACGCCGAGCACGATGATGAGCCCGAGCGCGAGGGCCAGCAGCGCCTGCGCGATCTGCGTCATGGCGAGCAGGCGCCTGCCCGGAATACGGTCGGCGATGACGCCCGCGAACGGGCCGATGACGAGGGCGGGCCCGAACTGCAGCGCCATCGTGACGCCCACGGCCGCCGCGTCGTTGTCGGTGAGCTCGGTGAGCACGAACCAGTCTTGGGCCGTGCGCTGCATCCACGTGCCGATGTTCGAGATCAGCGCCCCGGCGAACCAGATGCGGTAGTTCACGCCCGCCAGCGAGCGGAACATCGCGTTCACGCGTCGGCCAGGCGATCGAGCACCGGTCGGGCGGCCTCGAGCGCGGCGCGCTCGGCCGCGGTCAACTCTTCGAGGCGCGCGTGGAACCACTGCCGCCGCAGTCGGCGCGTTTCCGCGATGACATGCTCGCCCCCGGCGGTGAGGCTCACGCGAACCTTGCGTGCGTCGTCGTCACTGGGGTCTCGACGCACGAATCCGCTCGCCTCGAGGGCGTTCAGGGTGCGGTTCATCGAGGGAGCGCTGACGCGCTCGGCGGCGGCGAGTTCGCCCGGCGTCGTGGGCCCGTCGGTGCGCAGGCGCCACAGCACGCCCAGTTGCGTGTCGCTGATGCTCTCGCCGGCGCGCTCGGCGCGAATACGGCGGGCGAGACGCTGGATGACCATGCGCAGCTGCTCGTCGGCGTCGGTCTCATCGTTCAGTTCGTTCACTGTCGTTAGCCTAGCTCATGAGCCTGGCGAACAACCTGGGCGCGACGAGCGCCCACGCCTAGGATCGAGCGCAGGAGGCCACACACCAATGCCGAAGATCATCGCCGAGCGTCAGCACCGCACCTTCACCGACGAGCACGGAGTCGTCGTGCACTACTACGTGTGGGCGCCGGGCAAGCCGAAGGGCATCGTGCAGCTCGCGCACGGCGTCGGCGAGCACGCGCTGCGCTACGAGCTGCTCGCGCAAGATCTCGTCAATGCCGGCTATGCCGTCTACGCCGACGACCACCGCGGCCACGGCGCCACGGGTGTCGAGTACTGGAAGGGCGACCTCAGCAAGATCGGCAAGCTCGGCGTCGGCGGCCTGCGCGCCACGCAGCAGAACCTGCTCGAGCTCACCGCGCTGGCGAAGGCCGAGCATCCGAACATTCCCTTCACGATGCTCGGCCACTCGTGGGGCTCGCTCATGGTGCAGAACCTGCTCAACCAGGGCGAGCACTCGTACGACGCAGTCGTGCTCACCGGCACGGCGCTCCGCACGCCGCGCGACATGAACGGCGGCGACCTCAACGCGCGCCACAAGCACCTCGGCACGACGGGGGCCGAGTGGCTCAGCCGCGACCCGGCCGTCGCCGAAGCCTTCGTCGCCGACCCGCTCACGACCGACGCGAAGGTGCTGCAGCTCTTCGACGTGCTCGACGGGCTGCGCCTGTTCGGCACCCCCAAGCGCGTGCAGCCGCCCGTGCCGCTGCTCATCATGGTGGGCGACGACGACCCGCTGGGCGGCGAGAAGAGCGCGAAGAAGCTCGCCGACGCCTACCTGCGAAAAGGCGAGCTGACTGACGTCGAGCTCATCGTCTACCCCGGCGCCCGCCACGAGGTCTTCAACGAGACCAACCAGCAAGAGGTGCGCGACGACCTCATCGCCTGGCTCGACAGCCGCCTCTTCCCGACGGCTTAACCGGCGGCGGGCAGCGCGATCGCCGTCAGCACGATCACGCTCGGCTCGAGCGCCGTGACGCTGTGCACGCCGTTCGGGATGCGCGCGAGCGTGCCTTCGGCGACCTCGATCGAGCGGGTCGCGTCGGTGAGGCGGATGCGCCCGCGCACGACCTGCAGCACGGCCTCACCCGGATTCTTGTGCTCGGGCAGCTCGCCGCCCTCGGCGAAACCGATCGCCGTCATGCGCAACTGCTCGTGATCGAGGTCGATCTTCTGGGCCGCGCGCCCCTGCGGGCTCTCGGCGGCCTTCGTGAGCAGGTAGTCGGCGAGCACGGCGAGGTCCATCGCGATCGGGTCCATACCCGCACCCTACGCTGGTCGCCATGAGCCCCGCCCTCGCCCCGTTCATCGATGTCGCCGAACTCGACCGGCTGCTGGCCGCACGCGCGATGGTGATCGTCGACAGCCGCTGGTACCTCGACGGCCGCTCGGGCGCTGATGCCCACGCCGCCGGGCACGTGCCGGGCGCCGTCTTCATCGACCTCGACCGTTCGCTCGCGGGTGCGCCGTCGGCCGCGGCCGGTCGGCACCCCCTGCCCGAGCCCGCCGTCTTCGCGCGCGCCATGAGCGAGGCCGGCATCGGCGACGACTCGAGCGTCGTGGTGTACGACGACGCCGGGGGAGTCATCGCGGCGCGACTCGTCTGGATGCTCCGTGCCCTCGGGCTCGAGGCCGCCGTGCTCGACGGAGGGCTCGACGCCTGGCAGCGGGCGCACCCGGAGGAGGCACTGCAGTCGGGCGCGGTCGACCCGGCGCCAGCATCCTTCACCGAGCGCCCCTGGCCCGCCCACCTGCTCGCGACGATCGACGAGACGCAGGCGGCCGCCGCCGACGGCACTGCGCTCGTGCTCGATGCGCGCACCCTCGATCGCTATCGCGGTGAGACCGAGCCGGTGGATGCTCGCCCCGGGCACATTCCGGGCGCGGCGAGCCTCTCGTGACGCGACAACGTGGCCGCCGACGGCACGCTGCTCGACGTCGACACCCTGCGCGACCGCCTGGCGGCGCTCGGCGCTGATGAGCGCCCGGTGATCAGCTACTGCGGTTCGGGAGTCACGGCGTGCCACACCCTGCTCGTCGTCGAGCACGTCGGCCTCGCGCCCGGCCGGCTCTACCCGGGGTCGTGGTCGCAGTACGCCGCCGACCCGGCTCGGCCCGCAGCCACCGGCGAATAGGCTGACTGCATGCACGCGGAATTCAAGGTGCCGGGCGGCAAGCTCGTCGTCGTCGACCTCGAGACGGCCGAGGGGCGCATCAGCGGCTTCCGGCTCGCGGGCGACTTCTTCGTCGAGCCCGACGAGACCATCCCGGCCATCGAGTCGGCGGTCAACGGTCTCGCCGTCGACACCGACGCCGCGACGATCGCGCGTGCGGTGCGGGATGCCCTGCCCGACGGCGCCGTGCTGCTCGGTTTCAGCCCCGAAGCGGTCGCGACGACCGTGCGCCGCGCTCTCGCGAGCGCGACGAGCTTCGCCGACTACGACTGGCAGCTGCTGCGCGGGCCGGCGCTCGCGCCGCTGCAGCAGATGGCCGTCGACCAGGTGCTCTCAGAAGAAGTCGGCGAGGGCCGCCGTGGTGCAACGCTGCGCATCTGGGAGTGGAGCAGCCCGGCGGTCGTCATCGGCTCGTTCCAGAGCGTCAAGAACGAGGTCGATCACGACAACGCGCAGAAGTACGGCTTCGAGGTCGTGCGGCGCATCTCCGGTGGCGGGGCGATGTTCATCGAGCCCGCCTCGGCCATCACCTACTCGCTCTACGCGCCGATCGAACTCGTGCAGGGCATGAGCTTCGCCGACTCGTACGCCTTTCTCGACGAGTGGGTCATTCAGGGCCTGCAGGGCCTCGGCATCGACGCGAGTTACCAGCCGCTCAATGACATCACGAGCCCGCTCGGCAAGATCGGCGGCGCCGCGCAGAAGCGCCTCGGCGCGGGTGCCGTGCTGCACCACGTGACCATGGCCTACGACATGGATGGCGCGCGCATGGCCGAGGTGCTGCGCATCGGCCGCGAGAAGCTCAGCGACAAGGGCATCGCGAGCGCCGCGAAGCGCGTCGACCCGCTCAAGTCGCAGACCGGCCTGCCGCGCGACGAGGTCATCGAGCGCCTCATCGCCACCTTCCGCGGTCTGTACGGTCTCACCGATTCGGCGCTGACCGACGACGAGCTCGCTCGGGCGCAGGCGCTCGTCGAGAGCAAGTTCTCGACGCCCGAGTGGCTCAACCGGGTGCCGTGAGCGTTCGTTCGCGGGCGCTCGCGCTCATCCTGCTGCTCGCCGGCGTGCTCGTCGGCGGCATCGTGCTGTCGGCGATCACGGGTCAGCTGGCCATCACGCCGACCGAGGTCGCGGGCTCGCTGCTGCGCGCGATCGGCATCGATACCGCGTGGGCGCCGACCGATCCCATCATCGAGAGCACGCTCTGGGTCGTGCGGTTTCCGCGCATCGTCATGGCGCTCGTCGTCGGTGCTGCGCTCGCCGTGGCCGGTGCCGTGATGCAGGCGATCTTCGGCAACCCGCTCGCCGAGCCGGGCGTCGTGGGCGTCTCGTCGGGGGCCGCTCTCGGGGCGGCGACGGCGATCGTGCTCGGCGCATCCGTTCTCGGTGGAGCCGGTGTCGCGCTCTTCGCCTTCCTCGGCGGGCTCGTCGCGACGCTGCTGGTCTACGCGGTGTCGCGCGCCGGCGGCCGCACCGAGGTCGTCACGCTGCTGCTCACGGGCATCGCGGTCAACGCGATCGCGCAGGCGGGCATCGCCTTCGTGCTCTTCGTCGCCGACACGGCCAGCCGCGAGCAGATCGTGTTCTGGCAGCTCGGCTCGCTCGGCGGCTCGCTGTGGTCGCAGGTCGTGATCGTTGCGAGCGTCACGGTCATCGGCGTGCTGCTGTCGTTCGCACTCGCCCGGCGCTACGACCTGCTCTCGCTCGGTGAGCGCAACGCGCGGCACCTGGGCGTCAACGTCGAGCAGCTGCGCCTCGTCTCGATCGTGCTCGTCGCCCTGCTCACGGGCGTGGCCGTGGCGTTCACGGGCATCATCGCCTTCGTCGGGCTCGTCGTGCCGCACATCATCCGCATGATCATCGGGCCGGCGCACCGCGGGCTCATTCTCGCGAGCGCCGTCGGCGGCGGTGCGCTGCTCGTGCTCGCCGACCTCATGACCCGCACCCTCGTGTCGGGGGCCGAGCTGCCCATCGGCATGCTGACGTCGCTCGTCGGCGGGCCGTTCTTCTTCTGGCTGCTCTACCGCCAGCGCCGCCGCAGCGGGGGGTGGGCATGAGCGCCGAAACCGGCACGGCCGTCGTCGTCGCCCGCGGTCTGCGGGTGCGGCGCGACGAGCGCGAGATTCTCGCTGAGATCGACCTCGACGTGCGCACGGGCGAAGTGCTCGCGCTCGTCGGACCGAACGGCGCCGGCAAGTCGACGCTGCTCTCGGTGCTGAGCGGCGACCTGCAGCCGGCGGCCGGCACGGTCGAGCTCGACGGCCGAGCGATCGGCTCGTTCCGACCGCTCGAGCTCGCGCGTCGACGTGCCGTGCTGTCGCAGGCGAACGTCGTCAGTTTTCCGTTCCGCGTCATCGAGATCGTGCAGATGGGCCGCAGCCCCTGGATTCGCACGGCAGAGCTCGCCGACGACCAGCAGGCCGTGCTCGAAGCGATTCGGGCGACCGACATCGAGCACCTGCTCGGCCGCCGCTTCACGACCCTCAGCGGTGGCGAGCAGGCGCGCGTCTCGCTCGCGCGTGTGCTCGCGCAACGCACCCCGGTGGTCTTTCTCGACGAGCCGACCGCCGCCCTCGACCTGCGGCACCAAGAAGACGTCATGCGCCTCGCGCGCGAGCTCGCTGCTCAGGGCCGCGCCGTCGTCGTCGTCGTGCACGACCTCTCGCTCGCGGGCGCCTACGCCGATCGCATCGCTCTGCTCGACGGCGGGCGGCTCGATGCCGTCGGCACGCCGACCGAGGTCATGACGGCCGATCGGGTCGGGCGCGTCTACGGGCTCGACGTGCAGATCCACCGCCTGGGAGCATCCGACCGCCCGATTGTTCTGCCGCTGCGCGACTGAGCCGACGAGCGCGCTCGGTAGGCTCGACGGATGATCGAGTGGTGGGGGTGGGTGCTCATCGTGCTCGGGGTCGTCGCCCTCGGCGTTCTCGCCCAGCGTCGCGGCTGGATCGACCTGCGCGGCGACGCTTCGCGGCGCGGAGGCTCGGGCGGCGGGCTCGTCGGCATCGGCGACGAGGTCTTCAACCCCACACGGCACGAGGCCTCGATCGAGCTCGACCGGCAGACGACACTGCCCGCGCCCGCGCCGATTCCGGGCGACGGCGACCTCGGGGTGATCCAGACCGACGGCGATCCGGATGCCGGCGACGGCTACGAGGGAACGATCCGCCTGTAGCGCTGCGGTCTGCGATCGCGGCGAGCGTCGCGCGAGGTCAGCGCGTGGTGAGCTCGGCGTAGTCGGGGTTGCGGCGCATCCACGCCACGACGAAACCGCAGACGGGCTGCACGCGATCGGTCGTCGATTCGCGCAAGTGGTCGAGAATGACGCGCACGACCTCGCCGCCCACGCCCTTGCCGCGCATCATCGGCGGCACCTCGGCGTGCAGCAGCCGCAGCGTCGTGCCTGCGTGCTCGTAGATGATGAAGCCCTGCAGCTCATCGCCGTCGTACACGGCGTAGCGGTCGGCGTCGGGTTCGTGCGTCACGGTGAGGCTCATGCCCGGCACCCTACTCCGTCGACTTCTGCTCCCACCGGGGCTGCTCGGCGGCGGGCGGTGCCGGGGGAGTGGTGGGCGGCGCGGTCTTGCGGCCCGACAACAGCTTCCAGATGGCGAGGCCGGCACCGACGATGACGGCGGCGTCGTCGACGAGACCGAGCGGGCCGAGGATCAGTTCAGGAAGGATGTCGATCGGAGACGCCCCGTAGGCGATCGCCCCGAGGGCGACCAGCACGGCAGAGAGAATCGCGCGGCCTCGGCTCATGTCACCACGGTACCGCGCCTTGCGAATCCTCCGATTTGCTTTAGTTGCTAAACTAATGGCATGACGACCCCCGCACTTCGCACCATCGCCCTCTTCGGCGCCACCGGCAAGACCGGGCGCCACGTGCTCGCCCAGGCTCTGGAGGCTGGCCACACCGTCCGCGCGCTGGCCCGCCGCCCCGAGTCGATCGACACCACCCACGACCGGCTCACCGTCATCGCGGGCGACGTACTCGACGCGGCAGCCGTACGCGAGACCGTGCGCGGCGCCGACGTCGTGGTGAGCGTGTTCGGGCAGGTGAAGGGCTCGCCGCCCACGCTGCAGACCGACGGCACGCAGAACATCGTCGACGCGATGGGGGCACAGGGGATCCGTCGCATCATCTCTCTGTCGGGCGGCGGACTGCCGGCCGAGGGTCACGACCAGCCGAAGACCCCCGACAAGATCATCAAGTGGCTGCTGCAGCGCATCTCACCGCAGGTGCTCGCCGATGCCGAAGGACACCTCGCGGTGCTGCGCGCGAGCGGCCTCGACTTCACGGTCGTGCGGGGGCCGCGCCTCACCGACGCCGAGCCCACGGGTCAGTACCGGGTCGGCTGGGTAGGCGTCAACGCGAGCACGCAGATCGCCCGCGGCGACCTCGCACGGTTCATCCTCACCCAGGTCGACGACCCGCAGTTCATCGGCGAGCTGCCGTTCGTGAGCCGCTGATGGATGCCCGGGCCGAGTCGCTCGCGCGCGTCATCGAGCGCATCGCCGTCGTCACGCGCGACGTCACCGCGCGCGGCGGCTACCCCTTCAAGGCGCTCGGACTCGGGCGCGCGGCGATGAACCTGCTCTTCGTGCTCGCGCGCACCGACGGAGTGCGAGTCGCCGAGCTCGCCGATCGCCTCGGCATCACGAGCGGTGCCGTGACCCAGTCGGTCGATGTCCTCAAGGCCGCTGGCCTGGTGACGAGCGAGGTCGATGCCGACGATCGACGCGGTCGCATCATCCGACTCAGCGATGAGGCGCGACGCGAGATCGAGGGCTTCGAGCGGCAGTACATCGAGGCCGTCGCACCCGCGTTCGACGCGCTGAGCACCGTCGACGTGCTCGAGCTCGACCGCATCCTCGCCGCCGTGCGCGCACCCGTCGAGCAACCCGCTCCGCTCGCGACCACGAGTCGCGCATGAGCGCCGGTGCGCGTGGCGCCGTGCTCGTCACCGGCGCCACCGGCAACGTCGGCGCTGCAGTCGTGCGGCACCTTCTCGCCCGGGGCGAGTCGGTGATCAGCGCCGTGCGCGACGCTTCCGACCCGGCCGTCGTCAACGGCAGCGAGGCACGAGCGTTCGATTTCGAGAACTCCTCCGGGTGGACGGATGCTCTGGCTGGCGTCGATCGTCTCTTCCTGCTGCGCCCTCCCGCGATCGCCGACGTGCAGGAGCATCTGTTCCCCGTCATCGACGCCGCACTGCAGAACGGCGTGCGGCACATCGTCTTTCTGTCGTTGCAGGGCGTGCAGTTCAACACCGCGACCCCGCACCACGCGGTCGAGAAGCAGCTGCGGGCTGTGAAGGCTCCGTTCACGTTCCTGCGCCCCAACTTCTTCATGCAGAACCTGTCGACGACCTATGCGGCCGAGATCCGCGATCGCAGCGAGATCGCCGTGCCGGCGGGTCGCGCGCGAACGGCCTTCATCGACACCGACGACGTCGGTCGCGTTGCGGCGCACGTGCTCACCGAGCCCGGTCACCTCGGCAAGGCCTACACACTCTCGGGCGAGCAGTCGCTCGACTACAACGACGTCGCGCGCCTGCTGAGCACCGAGCTCGGCCGAGAGATCACCTACACGCGCCCGAGCCCCGAGAAGTACGCCGAGATGCTGCGCCAACGGGGCATGCCGCAGGACTACATCGATGTTCAGGCGATGATCTACAAGGTCGTGCGGCTGAACGTTTCGGCGCTGCCGAACCGCACGGTGCGCCGCCTGACGGGGTCGCCCGCGACGACCTTCGCCGAGTTCGCGCACCGCGAGCGCGCCGTGTGGGTGCCCGAGGCCGAGGACGAGCGGTCGAGCTAGGCGCTCTCGCGCACGACCACCTCGGTCGGCATGATGTGCCGCTGCGGCATCGTCTCGCCATCGAGCAGGCCCAGCAGAATGCGCGCCATGCGCTCGCCCTGCTCGACCGAGGGCTGCCGCACCGTCGTGAGCGGAATCTCGCTCGCGAGCGCCGCGGGCGAATCGTCGAAGCCCATGACGGCGACCTGGTCGGGCACGGCGAGGCCCCGCTCGCGCAGCACCGTCACGGTGCCCATGGCCATGAGGTCGCTCGCGACGAAGATCGCGTCGAGGTCGGGGTGCGCGTCGAGCAGCTCGCGCGTCGCCCGAACTCCACCGGCCAGGGTGAAGTCGCCGCGCACGACGGCGGTCGACTCGAGCCCAGCATCCGTCAGCGCCGCTCTCCACCCCGCCAGCCGATCGATGCCGGCGGGCATGTCGGCCGGGCCGGCGACCGTTCCGATGCGCCGCCGCCCGTGCTCGATCAGATAACGCGTGCCGTCGGCCGCCGCGATCGCGTTGTCGACGTCGACGTAGTAGCTGTCGGTCGCCTGGGTGTCGAGAGGGCGGCCGCCGAAGACGACCGGGATGCTCGAGCCCAGCTCGGCGAGCAGATGGTCGTCGGTGTGGTGCGAGACGACGAGCGCGCCGTCGACGTTGCCGCCGAGCAGGTAGCCCACCGTCTTGTCGAACTGGGCGCCCGAGCTCGCCAGGTGCAGATTGAGCACGTAGTCGGTGTCATCGAGCACCCTCGAGATACCGTGCACGATCGCGGCGAAGTACGGGTCGCCGAAGAAGCGCGTCGTGTCTTCGGGAATCACCAGCGCGATCGCCATCGACCGCCGGTTCGCGAGCGAGCGAGCCGCGCGGTTCGGGGTGTAGTTGAGCTCGGCGATCGCGGCATTGACGGCGGCGAGCGTCTCTTCGGTGACGCGCGGCGAGCCGTTGACGACGCGCGAGACCGTGGCGCGCGAGACGCCAGCCCGCTCGGCGACCATCTCGAGGGTGGGAGCACTGCGAGCGGTCACGCTGCACCGCCGGTTGCCATGGTGTGAATCCTAGTCAGCGGTCGCCGAGAGGTCGCGCGCCGCGATAATGGCGCGGTACGTCGCACCGCTCGTCTTCACCGTGCGCTGCTGCGTCTCGTAGTCGACCCGCACGAGACCGAATCTCTTGTCGTAGCCCCAGGCCCATTCGAAGTTGTCCATGAGCGACCAGTAGAAGTAGCCCTTGACGTTCACCCCGGCGTCGATCGCGTCGGCGACCGCATCGAGGTGTGCCGCCAAGAAGTCGGCGCGCTCGACGTCGTCGACCGAGCCGTCGTCGGCGACCACATCGGTGTAGGCGGCGCCGTTCTCGGTGACGTAGAGCGTGACGCCGGCGGGCTTCGCGTACTCGTCGTCGATGCGCACGAGCAGGCGGGTGAGGCCCTCGGGCTGCACCTCCCAGCCCATGGCGGTCGTGGGCAGGCCGCGAGGGTGCGTGAAGATGCCGTCACCGACCGGGAACGGCGAGAGCTTCTGCCGCTCGGAGGGCGCGGCGGTCGAGAGCGGCACTGCGGCCGGGGGCCGGGCGCTCACGGCGCTGCCGTGGTAGTAGTTGATGCCCAGCGCGTCGATCGGGGTCGAGATCGCTGCGAGGTCGCCGTCGTGCACCGGCAGGCTGAGGCCCCTCGTGTCGAGGTCGGCGAGCAGGTCGGCCGGGTACGCGCCGCGGAAGATGGGGTCGAGAAACAGCCGGTTGTGCTGCGCGTCGATGCGCCGCGCCGCGTCGACGTCGGCGGCATCGTTCGGGTCGACCGGGTCGGGCACCGTCATGTTGAGCGTGATGCCGAGGCTCAACGAGGGGTCGAGCTCGCGCAGGCGCTGTGTCGCCAGCCCGTGCCCGAGCAGCAGGTGGTGGGCGGCGTCGAGCGAGGCCTGCGGGTCTTGCCGGCCCGGCGCGTGCTCGCCGCTCAAGTAGCCCAAGAAGGCTGAGCACCAGGGCTCGTTGAGCGAGGTCCAGTGCACGACTCGGTCGCCGAGCGCACTGTGCGCGTCGGCCGCGTAGTCGGCGAACCGCAGGGCCGTGTCGCGCGCGGGCCAGCCGCCCTGCTCTTCGAGCGCCTGCGGAAGATCCCAGTGATAGAGAGTGAGCCACGGCGTGATGCCCGCGGAGAGCAGCTCGTCGACGAGGCGGCTGTGGAAGTCGAGACCTGCCGCGTTCGCGGTGCGGCCGTCGGGCTGCACGCGCGCCCACGAAGTGCTGAAGCGGTAGACCTGCACGCCAAGATCGCGCATGAGGGCGACATCGTCGCGATAGCGGTCGTAGTGCTCGCACGCTCGCTCGCCGCTCTCGCCGCCGACGACGGCGCCGGGTACGCGGCTGAACTCATCCCAGATCGAGTCGGCTCGGCCGTCACGGTTCGTCGCGCCTTCGATCTGGTACGCCGCGGTCGCGACGCCGAACAGGAAGTCGGCCGGAACCGGGCGCGGCAGGGCGACCGTCGCAGGCGACGTGGTGGTGTGGGCGGTCATCCCTTGATAGCTCCCTGCATGATGCCGCTCACGAGGTGACGGCCGGCGACGACGAACAAGATCAACAGTGGAATCGTCGACAGGATAACCCCGGCCATCACCACCGAGTAATCGACGAAGTAGTTGCTCTGCAGCAGCGAGAGCGCCACGGGCAGCGTCGGGTTCTGTCGGTCGAGCACGATGAAGGGCCAGAAGAAGTTGGTCCAGGTGGCGATGAAGATGAACAGGGCCAGCATCGCGGCGGCCGGGCGCGCCGCGGGCAGTGCGACCGACCAGAACGTGCGGATCATGCTCGCGCCATCGACGCGCGCGGCCTCGATGAGCTCGTAGGGCAGAGCCTGCGCGAGGTACTGCGTCATCCAGAACACGCCGAACGCACTCACCACCGCAGGCAGGATGACGGCCCAGAGCGTGCCGGCGAGCTGCAGCTGGCTCATCGCGATGAAGAGCGGCACGACGCCGAGCTGCGTCGGCACCGCCATGGTCGCGATGACGAAGATGAGCAGCCCGTTGCGACCGCGGAAGCGCAGCTTCGCGAACGCGAACCCGGCGAGGGTCGAGAACAGCACGACGGATGCTGAGACCACGGTCGAGACGATGATCGAGTTGCCGATCGCACGCCAGAAGTTGACGCTGTCGTCGGCGAGCACGGCGATCGCGTTGTCGATGAAGTTGCCGCCCGGCCACCACACGATGTCTTGCCGCGTGATGGTCGACGCGTCGCCCGAGCCGATGAGGAACGACCAGTAGATCGGGAACATCGAGCCGAGCATGACGGCGGTGAGGAAGCCGTAGGCCTTCCAGCCGGGGCGCTGCCCGTTGACGAGTCCGCGACGGCGTCGACCGGCGGGGCGGCTTTCATCTGGGCGCCGCGCCGGGCGGCGCTCCAGCAGTCCGGGGCCGGTCATGATGCCTTCGCAATCGATCGGGTGATGGCCACGTTGAGCAGCCCCACGATGATGATGATGAGGAACAGCAGCCAGGCGACAGCGGCAGCGCGACCGAAGTTCAGCTGACCCCATCCGAGGTTGTAGAGGTAGATGGTGATCGTCATCCACTGGCTGCTCGCGCCACCCTGGCCGGTCTGGTCGTACAGGCGGGGCTCGTCGAAGATCTGCAGGCCGCCGATCGTCGAGGTGACGATGACGAAGATCAGCGTCGGGCGCAGCTGCGGGATGGTGATAGAGAAGAACTGCCGCACCATGCCGGCACCGTCGATCATCGCGGCCTCGTAGTAGTCGCGCGGAATCGCCTGCATCGCCGCGAGCAGGATGAGGGCGGTGTAGCCCGTCCAGCGGAAGTTGACCATGGTCGCGATGGCGAAGTGGCTCGCGAGAACATCCGAGTGCCAGCCGACCGGCGCGATGCCGATCTGACCGAGCAGATTGTTGATGAGGCCGTACTGATCGCCGAACATGTTGCTGAAGATGAGGGTCACCGCGACGGGCGCGACGACGTAGGGCAGCAGCACGCCCATGCGCCAGAAAGTCTTGGCACGGATGTTGCGGTCGAGCACGGCGGCGATGAAGAGGGCGAGAGCGATCTGCGGCACGGCAGAGATGAGGAAGATCGAAAAGGTGTTGCGCAGGGCGATCCAGAACGGCGGGTTCGAGAGCACGAAGGCGAAGTTGTCGAAGCCGACGAAGTCGCCCTGGCCGCCGATGAGGTTCCATTCGTGCACCGAGACCCACGCCGTGTAGAGCAGCGGGAAGAGGCCGGTGATGGCGAAGAGGATGAAGAACGGCGAGATGTAGAGGTAGGGGGAGACCTTGACGTCCCAGCGCGAGAGCGTCTGGGAGACGGCGATGCGGCGAACCGATCGCTCCTTCTTCTTGAGGGGGGCGGAGAGGCCCGTGTCAGGTGCCGAGCCAGTCGCGGGCGCAGGGTGCCCGGTCTCGGGTCGGGGGGCTGATCGCCCGGTGTCGGTCGTGGTCATGAGCGCTCCCGGCGGTGAATAGAGCTGGACGAAGTGGGTGAGACGGAGACGGGGGCCGTGCGCGATCGAGCGCGCGGCCCCCGTTCCTGTCAGGTGGTGGCTAGAGCGCGTTCACGTCAGCGACGAACTGCTCCCACGACTCTTCGATGCTCATCGAGGCATCGACGTCGACGCGGGTCAGCGCGCGCTGCAGCGCGTCGTTGATCGGGAAGTACTTCACGCTCTTGAAGGGCGCGACGCCGATCGCGTTCGAGCGGTCGATCAGGATCTGGCCGACCGGCGCGTTGTTGAAGTACTCGTTCGTCGCCGCCTGCAGCTCGGCCGACTCGTACGCCTCGACCTGGCTCGGGAACGTTCCGGCCGCAGCGAAGGCTGTCATCTGCTGCTCAGGAGCGGTCAACCAGGCGGCGAGCTTCGTCGCTGCCTCGATGTTCGCGCCCTGGGCGGGAACGGTCAGGTACGAACCGCCCCAGTTGCCGCCGCCGCCGGGGAAGACGTTGGCGACGTCCCAGCCGGTGACGTCAGGTGCGTTGCCCGAGATGACGCCGAGCATCCAGCCGGGGCAGAGCATCGTGGCGAAGGCGCCGTTGGCGAGACCGGCGAACCAGTCGTCGCTCCACTGGCCGAGGTGGGCCGAGAGGGTCGAGCTGGCGTTGAGAACATCCGTGTAGATCGCCTCGACCTCGGGGTTCTCGGTGGCGATGACGGTGCCGTCAGCCTCTTCGTAGGCGAACTCGACCTGGTTGATCATGCCCTGGTAGGTGGCACCGGCCGAGTCGAACCAGGCAGCGCCCGATGCGGCGACGTACTCCTCGCCGACCTCGAAGTAGCGGTCCCAGTCGCCCTCGAGCAGGGCGGCGACCTCGTCGCGGTCGGTCGGCAGACCGGCGGCGGCGAACAGGTCGGAGCGGTAGCAGACGGCCTCGGGGCCGATGTCGGTGCCGTACGCAACGAGGCGGCCGTCGGCATCCGTCGCGGCGTCGGTCTTCCACTGCACCCAGCGGTCGGCGAGCTCGGGGTCAGAGAGGTCGGCGAGACGATCGCTGTACTGCATCATCTCGGCGAACCAGTCAACCTCGACGGCTTCGACGTCGGCGAGGCCGCTGCCGGCGCCCAGCTTGGTGAAGAAGTTGTCGCGAGCGTCGTTCGAGGTCGCCGCGCGGTTGTGCACGATCGTGACCCCGGGGTTCTCGGCTTCGTACTGCGCGAACATCTCGTCGGTGTAGCCGAAGTCGTTGAACGTGGCGACCGTGAGGGTGATGTCACCCCCGGCTTCAGGGGTCTCCGTCGAGCTGCTGCAGCCCGAGGCGATGAGGGCGAAGGCGGCGGCGCCGGCGAGTGCGGCGGCCGCTGTGCTGCGTCGTGAAAGATTCACGGTCACTCCTTTGTGTGCGTGGTGGGTGGAGGTGAGAGCGCTCTCATGCAGTGGTCGTGAGAGCGCTCTCACGTTGAGGGAACACTACGCATGACTGGTCTGGAATGTCAAAGAAATTTCCATAGTGATGTGAAATGGCTGGTCAGGAGCGCATTTCGGGAAGGTCGCTTCTGGGCCGATCAGGCGTGTGACGCCGCCGAGCGAGCCCGCTTTCCGGGCTAGGCTCGTGCGGTGACCCGAAGAATCCGTCTGCGCGCCGTGGCCGCGATCGCGACGGTCATCGTGCTCGGCGGGTGCGCATCCGAACGCGAACCGATCCCGGTGCCGACGACGCCGAGCCCCACGCCGACGGTCACCGCGACGCCGACCCCCACCCCCACGCCGACCCCGACGTTCGACACGACGCGCTACTCGATCGACGACCCCGCGTCGCTGTGGGTGGTCGTCAACAAGCTGCGGCCGCTCAACCCCGAGTCGTACGCTCCGAGCGACATCGTGCGCGTGCCGGTGCCCTACGCGAACGAGCCCTTTCTGCGGCAGGAAGCGGCCGACGCCGTCGTCGCGCTGTTCGCGGCCGCCGAAGCCGAGGCGGGGCTGCGCCTGCAAGCGCAGAGCGCCTACCGCAGCTACAACGTTCAAGTGCGGGTCTACAACGGCATCGTCGCCTCGCGCGGGCAGGCCTACGCCGATGTGCGCAGCGCGCAGCCCGGCCACAGCGAGCACCAGACCGGGCTCGCGATCGACATCAGCTCGCTGCCCGCCGTCTGCGCACTTGACCCGTGCTTCGGCGACACCGACCACGGCCGGTGGTTGGCTGCCAACGCGCACCGCTTCGGGTTCCACTTGCGCTACCAGCCCGATATGACCCCGATCACGGGTTACAGCTACGAGCCCTGGCACTTCCGGTACGTCGGCGTCGAGCTCGCGACCGAGCTGCACGAGACCGGTGTGCGCACGCTCGAAGAGTTCTTCGGGTTGCCGCCGGCGCCGACCTACGCGGGCTGAGCGAGCCTTGCGGCGACTCGGCCCGCGGGGCTAGCTTTCGCGCATGGACTACACGCGCACCATCACTGTCGCAGCAGAGCGCGACGCGGTCGCAGCACTCTTCGTCGACTACTCGACGTGGCCCGAGTGGCAACCCAGTCTGCTGTCGATCGAGGTTCTCGACGGCGAGCCGCCCGCGCAGGGCGCACGGTCACGGCTCATCTTCCGGCGCGGCAGGAACGGCACCACGGTCATGACCGAGTCGGTCGAGTTCAGCGAGCTGCCCGAGAGATGGAACGTCGTCTACGAGGTCGCTGGCGTGCACAACGTGTGCGAGACCCGCTTCGAGCGAGTGGATGCTCGCACGACGCTCGTCGAGCAGCGCAACGTCTTCCGCTTCACCGGGTTCATGCGCGTGGTCGGCCTGCTCTTCTCCCGAAGCTTTCCGGCCGAGACCCAGAAGTCGCTCGAGGCCTTCCGCGACTTTGCGGAGTCGCGCGCCAGCGCGTGACGCGCGCTAGCCCGGCTGCGCTGCGCGCACGAGCGCGTCGACGATCTGCTCGACGATCGGGCGCGGGGTGGCGAGGATGAGGCGCACATGTCCAGCACCCGCCGCGCCGCACGCGCGCCCGTCGGTCACTGCGAGCCCCGCCCGTTCGCGGATCGTCGTGGCAGGGTCGTCGCCGAGGCCGAGCCGCGACACGTCGAGCCAGGCGATGTAGGTGCCCTCGGGCATCCGATAGCCCACCTCGGGCAGTCGCTCGGTCAGCAGCTCGCCCAGCAGGCGGCGGTTCGCGTCGTAGTAGGCGACGGTCGCGTCGAGCCAGTCGCAGCCGTCGCGGTAGGCGGCCGTGTTGGCGATGACGCCGAGTGTGCTCGCACCGTGACCGGCCATGGGGCCGAGCGCCTGCCAGGTCTGCTCGTCGGCGTCGTTGGTCGTGATGAGCTGGGCAGCCTTCGTGCCGGGCAGATTCCACGCCTTCGAGGCACTCGTGGTCGTGATGCTGTGTGCCGCCGCCGCGGTGCTCACGCTCGCGTACGGCACGTGGCGCGCGCCGCCGAACACGATCGGCGCGTGCACCTCGTCGGCGAAGACCCGCGCGCCGTGCCGTTCGACGACCTCGGAGAAGGCGATGAGCTCGGCCTTGTCGAACACGCGCCCGCCGGGGTTGAGCGGGTTGCACAGCACGACGAGCCCGGCACCGGCCGCCAGCTCGCGGTCGATCGCCTCGAGGTCGAGCACCTCGCGCTCGCCGTCGACGGCGAGGGGCACCTCGATGACGGCGCGGCCGTGCATGCCTGGAACCGTCAAGAACGGCATGTATGCCGGTGTCGGCACGATGACGGCCGAGCCCGGTCGGGAGTAGTGCACGATCGCTGCGTCGAGCCCTGCGATGACGTCGCCGACGGCGTGCACACGGCTCGGCGGCACCTGCCAGTCGAAGCGGTCGAGCATCCACTGCGAGGTCGCGCGACCCAGTTCGGCCCCGACCGCGCGCGGCAGGTAGCCCAGGGTTCCGGCATCGATGGCGGCGTGCAGGGCCCGCGTCACCTCGGGTGCTGTGCCGAGGTCGCTCTCGGCGACCCACGCGCCGATCGTGTTCGGGAAGAGGCTCCACTTCATGCTGCCGCGGGCATGAAGCTGCTCGACCGTCAGCGCATCCCACTCGGCGAACAGCGCCGCACGACCCCCCTGCTCAGCCAAGGGCACCATCCACGATCGCCTTGGCCTCCTGCTGCACGAGACGCAGATGATCGTCGCCCGCGAACGACTCGGCGTAGATCTTGTAGACGTCTTCAGTGCCGCTCGGGCGCGCGGCGAACCAGGCGCGCTCGGTCACGACCTTGACTCCGCCGATCGCAGCACCGTTGCCGGGGGCCTCGCTCAGTCGAGCCGTGATGGGGTCGCCCGCGAGGGTGTCGGCCGTGATGGCAGCCCCGTCGAGCTTGCCGAGCGCTGCCTTCTGCGCAGGCGTGGCAGGAGCATCCACCCGCTCGTAGACCGGCGAGCCGAAACGCTCGGTGAGTCCGGCGTAGAGGGCTGAGGGTGTCGACCCCGTGACGGCCGTGATCTCGGCGGCCAGCAGGGCCAGCAGAATGCCGTCTTTGTCGGTCGTCCAGACGGTGCCGTCACGGCGCACGAAGCTCGCGCCCGCGCTCTCCTCGCCGCCGAACGCGACCGAGCCGTCGATGAGGCCCGGCACGAACCACTTGAACCCGACCGGCACCTCCCACAGCCTGCGCCCCAGCCCTTCCACGACGTGGTCGATCATGGTCGACGAGACCAGCGTCTTTCCGATCGCGGCGTCGGCGCGCCAGTCGGGGCGATGCGTGCACAGGTACTCGATCGCCACCGCGAGATAGTGGTTGGGGTTCATGAGGCCAGCGTCAGGGGTGACGATTCCGTGGCGGTCGGCGTCGGCGTCGTTACCCGTCAGAAGGTCGAAGTCGTGCCGCCGCGCGAGCACGCTCGCCATCGCGCTCGGGCTCGACGGATCCATGCGGATCTTCTCGTCCCAGTCGAGCGTCATGAAGCCCCACTGCGCGTCGACGCTCGGGTTCACAACCGTGAGGTCGAGGCTGTACTTCTCGGCGATGAGCGCCCAGTAGTTCACGCTCGCGCCGCCCAGCGGGTCGGCCCCGATGCGAAGCCCGCTCGCGCGCACGGCGTCGAGGTCGAGGATGCTCGCGAGATCGGCCACGTAGTGCTCGCGGTAGTCGTACCGCTCGGCCGTGAGCTGCGCCTGCCGACGCACCTCGCGGCTGCCGGCGGCGATGAGCTCGTTCGCGCGCGCGGCGATCCAGCCCGTCGCGTCCGAGTCGGCGGGCCCGCCGGGCGGAGGGGTGGACTTGAAGCCGCCATCGCGCGGCGGGTTGTGGCTCGGGGTGATGACGATGCCGTCTGCTTTCGCGGTGGCGTCGCGATTGTGGCGAATGACGGCGTGGCTCAGCGCGGGCGTCGGCACGTAGTCGTCGTGGGTGTCGATGAGCGCAGTCACGTCGTTCGCAGCGAGCACCTCGAGCGCCGTCTGCATCGCGGGTGCGCTGAGCGCGTGCGTGTCGGCGCCGACGAACACGGGCCCGGTCGTGCCCTGCGACGCCCGGTACTCGACGATGGCCTGCGTGATGGCGGCGATGTGGGTGTCGGTGAACGCGCCGTCGAGGCTCGAGCCCCGGTGCCCGCTCGTGCCGAAGACGACGCGCTGCGCCGGGTCGTCGAGGTCGGGCACGCGATCGGAGTACGCCGCGAGCAGCGCGGTCAGGTCGACGAGGTCGGCAGGCTGGGCGGGTGTTCCGGCTCGGCTCATGTGCCCATCCAACCACCGGGCAGTGCGGGTCGGGTGGGTGGATGCTCGGCAATAGACTGCCGAGCATGACCGCGCAGCCCGACCCGACCCCGGCGTACAGCTACCTGGGCCCGGCCGGCACGTTCACCTGGCACGCGCTCGCCCAGGTGCCCGAGGCCGAGGGCGCTGAGTGGCGCAGCGTGAGCAACGTCGGCGAGGCGCTCGACGATGTCATCGAGGGCCGCAGCGTCGGCGCCATGATCGCCGTCGAGAACTCGGTCGAGGGCGGGGTCAGCGCCACGCAGGACGCCCTCGCGACGATCCCGGGTCTGCGCATCATCGGCGAGTACCTCGTGCCCGTGAACTTCGTGCTCGTGGCCCGGCCGGGCGTGACCCTCGACGATGTACGGGTCGTGGCCGCGCATCCGGTCGCCTACGCGCAGTGCCGGCGCTACCTCGAGAGCGCGCTGCCCACGCACGGCCACATTCCTTCCGCCTCGAACGTCGCGGCACCGCAGGGATTGCTCGAGGCCGACTCGCCCGCTCAGGCCGCGATCGCGCCGCCGGGCATCACCGAGCTGATCGACCTGGTCGAACTGGCGGACGGCATCGGAGACAACCCGAACGCAGTCACGCGCTTCGTGCTCGTGAGCCGCAGCCGCGAGCTGCCCGCGCGCACGGGCGCCGACAAGACGAGCGTCATCGCCGAGCTACCCGACGACGCCCCGGGCCGCCTGCTCGAGATGCTCGAGCAGTTCGCCACGCGCGGCGTCAACATGAGCCTCATCGAGTCGCGCCCCATCGGCGATGCCCTCGGCCGCTACCGCTTCGTCATCGATCTCGACGGCCACGTGCACGACGAGCGCGTCGCCGATGCCCTGCTCGGCCTGCGGCGTTTCAGCCCGAACGTCATCTTCCTCGGCTCGTACCCCCGCGCCGATGCCCGCCAGATCGAGGTCGTCTCGCAGTACGGCGACGATGTCTTCACGGATGCTCGCGACTGGTTGCGCGCCATCCTCAGCGGCGAGCCCGACGCGTAGCGCTCGCCGCAGCGGGTCTCGCGGTTGCGCGGGCCGCGCCTCTCGCTCGCGGGGCTCCGCCGCACCCGCAACGAGCGTGGGAGCGCTCTCCCGCGAAACTCCGATAGTTTCGGAAAACTTTCGATCACAGATCGATAACGTTAAGTTGGGAATGACAACAAATCGCTTGTTCCGGCGACTCTGATCTGCCTACAGTCACGGCGAACCCGACCGTTCTGCGCAAAGGAGCGCCATGTCTCGCCCCCGTCTGTTCGAAAGTTTCGTCGTCGCGATCACCGCGCTGGCCCTCATCGCCACGCCGTTGACCGTCGCTCACGCCGCCGACACGGTCATCGCCACCGATGACTTCTCCGGGCCGCTCAGTGCGAGCTGGCAGCGCAGCGGCGACTCGACGAACACCGTCGAGACCATCGACGGCAACGGCGTGCTGCAAATCGCCAATCGCGTCAACGACTACGACGGCATCGAGACCGCCGCGGGCGTGCTCTCGCCGGGCGAGACCTATCGCGTCTCCATGCGCGTGCGGCTCGCAGCCGGCACCGAGGGCACGGCGAGCTTCCGCATGGTCTCCGTACCGGGCTACGCGAACGCGGGCACCCCGGTGAGCGTCACCGACGACGACTGGGTCACCCTCACGGGCGAATGGGCTGTGCCCGTCGACGCGACGGGGACCAAGCTGTACCTCGGCACCTCGAACCTCACGGGCGCCTACACCTACCTCATCGACGACCTCGTGCTCACGCTCGTCGACACGGCACCCGAGCCGGAACCTGAGTTCACCGTGCTGTCCGACGATGACTTCTCCGGGCCACTCAGCGCGACGTGGCAGCGCAGCGGCGACTCGACGAACACCGTCGAGACCGTCGACGGCAACGGCGTGCTGCAAATCGCGAATCGCGTCAACGACTACGACGGCATCGAGACTGCACCCGCAGTGCTCCAGCCGGGCGAGACCTACGCGGTCTCGATGCGTGTGCGACTCTCCGCGGGCACCGATGGCACGGCGAGCTTCCGCATGGTCTCGGTGCCGGGCTACGCCAATGCAGGAACGCCGGTCGATGTCACCGACGACGACTGGGTCACCCTCACGGGCGAGTGGGCCGTGCCGGCCGACGCGACCGGAACGAAGCTCTATCTCGGCACCTCGAACCTCTCCGGCGCCTACACGTACCTCATCGACGACCTCGTGCTGAGCCAGCTCGCGGGCGACGGCGGCGGAGACGGCGAGCCGGGCGATCCCGGCACACCCGGCGAGGTCGTTCTCTCGACGAGCTTCGAGACCGGGCTCGACGGCTGGGTGCCCCGCGCCGACGGCTCGGGCGCCGCGACCGTCGCGGTCAGCACGCTGCAGGCCTACGATGGCGTGCAGTCTGCCTTGATCTCGAACCGCATCTCGCAGGGTCAGGGCATCGGCTTCGACGTCAGCGACGCCCTGCTGCCGCTCGTCACCTACGAGGTCAGCGCCTGGGTCCGGTTCGAGACGGGCCAGCCGACCGACTCGGTCGTGTTGAGCGTTGCGAGCACGACGGGCGGGTCGACGAGCTACACCAATCTCGTGACGGCGACCGGCCTCTCGAACTCGGAGTGGCGTGAGCTCACCGGCAGCTTCACGATCCCCGCCTCCGACAGTGCGCTGCTGTACTTCGAGACGGCCTTCGCGGGCGGCGCGGCGGGCAACACGTCATCGTTCTACATCGACGACATCGAGATCGCGCAGGCCGAAGAGCTCGTCATCCAAGACGACCTCACGCCCATCAAGAGCACCGTCGACTTCCCGGTCGGCGTCGCGATCGATGCCCGCGAGACGGCGGGGGCGCAAGACCAGCTCGTGAACCTGCACTTCGAGCAGGTCACGGCCGAGAACTCGATGAAGCCAGAGGCGTTCTACAACGGTGCTCGCGAGTTCATCGCGCCGGCCGATGCGACCGCTGTCATGAACTTCGCGGCCGAGAACGACCTGCGGGTCTGGGGCCACACGCTCGTGTGGCACGCGCAGACGCCGGCCTGGTTCTTCCAAACGGCGGGCGGTCAAGCGCTCACCAGCTCGGAGACTGACCGGCAGATACTGCGCGACCGCATGCGCGAGCACATCTTCAACGTCGCCGAGCTCTACGCCGACGAGTACGGCCTGTACGGCGCGGGCAACCCGATCGTCGCGTTCGACGTCGTCAACGAAGTCGTGAGCGACGGCAACAACACTCCCGGTGGGCTGCGCGACAGCGCCTGGTTCAGGATTCTGGGCGAGAGCTTCATCGACCTCGCGTTCCAGTACGCCGATGAAGCCTTCAACGAGGAATACGCGGCACCGGGTGCCGATCGCCCGGTCGCGCTCTTCATCAACGACTACAACACCGAGTTGACCCCGAAGGGCACGCGGATGCTCGCTCTGCTCGAGCGCCTGCTCGACCGCGACGTGCCGGTCGACGGCATCGGCCACCAGATGCACGTCAGCTTGTCGTTCCCCGTCGATGACCTCGGCGCAACGCTCGAGCGCTTCGCGCCCCTCGGCATCAAGCAGGCCGTGACCGAGCTCGACGTGACGACTGGCGCGGACACGACGCCGCTGTTCATCGACCAGGGCTACTTCTACCGCGATGCGTTCCGTGACTTCCGCGAGTTCCATGCGGAGACCGACCAACTGTTCTCCGTGACGGTCTGGGGTCTCTCTGACAACCGCAGCTGGCGCGCGGCGAACGGCGGACCGCTGCTCTTCGACGCTGAACTGCAGGCGAAGCCCGCGTACTTCGGTGTCGTCGACGACGAACTCGATGCACCGCAGCGTGCGGCGAACGTCTTCGGTGCCACGGTGACGGAGGCTGACGACCCGCAGTGGCTGCGGATGCCCGACATCCGTATCGAGAGCGAGGCGACCTTCCAGGTGCGCTGGGCCGATGATGAGCTCTTCGTGCTCGTCGAGGTCGAGGATGCTACGCCGCAGGCCTCCGACAGCGTCCAGCTTCAGGTCGGCGACACCATCCTCGACATCGATCGCGACGACGCTCAGATCAACACCGCAATGGGATGGTCGACCGTAGCGGCGGTGCCGCTGACTGCGGCGACCGAGGGCAGCCTGGTGCTGTTCGACGTGCGCATCATCGACAACGGGTCTGTGCGCTCCGCATGGAACTCGCCGGACGTGCTCGGCACCCTCACGCTGCTCGAACCGCTCAGCTTCGTCGAGATCGTCGAGACCCCCGACGCGGTCGTGGTCGATGGTGTGATCGACGACGCCTGGGATCAGGCGACGGTGATCGAGACCGGCAAGCAGGTCTTCGGCACCGCGGGTGCGACGGCCGAGGTGCGCACCCTGTGGCGCGGCAACCTGCTGTACGTGCTCATGGAGGTCACCGACCCGGTCATCGACCTGGAGGGTACAGACCCCTGGACGAAGGACTCCGTCGAGATCTACGTCGACTCTGGCAACTTCAAGAACGGCTCGTACCGCTACGACGACCTGCAGCTGCGGGTGAACGCCGACAACGGGGTCACCATCGGTGCGGTCGACGAGAACTTCCAGCTGCCTCGCCTCCAGACGGCGACGGCTCGCACCAGCACGGGCTACCTCGTCGAGGTGTCGATCGACCTCTTGGGCGGAGCGGGCCCGGAAACGGTGCATGGTCTCGACTTCCAAGTGAACGATGGATTCGAGGGAGACCGGGTGTCGATCCGCAACTGGGCCGACCCCTCGGGCCAGGGCTATCTGTCAACGTCCCGCTGGGGCGTCGGGCAGCTGGTCGCGGCTCCGGATGCTGCGCCTGAGCTCGTCATCGGCGACGGTACCCCGCAGGCGGGCGACGAGATCTCGTTCTCACTCGAGGGTCTCGAGCCGGGGCAGCAGGTCGAGCTCGTGCTCGTGCCGGATGACGGCGGGTCTGCCTCAGTGCGCGGCGTCAGGGTCATGGCGACGGCTGCAGGAGCGGTGGCGGCTCTCGAGTTCCCGCTCTCGCTCGGCACCTTCACGGCAGACGAGAACGGCCGGGTGAGCGCCGTCGTGACGATCCCAGCGGCGGTTCCCGCAGGCGACTACCTCATCCTCGCGCTCGTCGGCGACGAGCAGGTTGCCTCCGTGTCGCTCTCCGTAGGCGCGGCAGCCGCGCCGGAGACCGATGACGGGTCACTCGCGGCGACAGGAGCCACGACCCACCTGCTCTCGGTGGCGCTCGCAGCGCTGCTGCTGCTCATCGGAGGGCTCGTGGTGGGGCGCGGCGGCCGGGCGGTGCGGCGCAAATCCGCCGCCTGAGCGCATCGATTCTGTCGGGGTCGCGCGGCATCGCCCGCGACCCCGACGGGTGGTGCCGTCAGCCCCGGTGCCGCGCGCTGGGTCAGTCGCGCGGCACGCGCACGAGGAGCGATGCCGGCGCGACGCGCACGTCGATCGCCGTGACCTGGCCCATCTCTTCGCCATCGATCTCGAACTCTTCGGGGCGGTCGAATCCCAGGGTCATATGGCGGCCCTGGAAGTAGCGCAGCGCGCGCACGCGCTTGTCGGCCGCCATGATGCGCCGGCCGACCTTGGTCTTCTGCAGCACGCCGTTCTCCCAGGCCACGGCGTAGCTCACGCGCATCCACCCCCAGAGATTGCGGGGCCGCATCGCGACGACGTCGAGCAGCCCGTCGTCGATCTGTGCGTCGGGCAGAATCAGCACGCCGCCGGGAAGGGTGCCGCAGTTGCCGATGAGCAGCGTGTGCACTGTCGTCGAGCGCTCGGGGCTGCCGTCGAGGGTGTAGCGCAGTCGCACGGCGTCGACGTCGCGCGCGATGCGGGCGATCGCTTCGACGTAGGCGAGCCAGCCGACGCGCTTCTTGAGCTCGGGGTTGGTGGCACTGATCATCTTCGCGTCGAGGCCGATGCCGATCATGACGACGAAGGCGTGGGTCTCGGTCTCGCCGTTCTCGCGCGTGATGGTGGCGATGCCGACATCGGCTGCTTGGTCGATGCCCTCGACAGCCAGCTTCACGGCCTCGGTGAGCCGCCCGATCGGCACGTCGAGATTGCGGGCCAGCAGGTTGCCGGTGCCCGAGGGCAGCAGCACCATGGGGATGCCCGACTCGAGCATGCCTTCGGCGACAGCCCGCACGGTGCCGTCGCCGCCGGCGGCCAGCACGGCGCTGACGCCCGCCTCGATCGCCTCTCGGGCGCGGCCCTGACCCGGGTCGTCGACACTCGTCTCGAGCCACAGCGAGGGGCGCCAGCCTGCCGTCGCCTCGGCGTCGGCGATCGCTGAGGCGAGGGCGCGCATGTCGACCTTCGTCGGGTTGACGATGATGGCGACGCGGTCGCGCCCTGCCGCGACCTGGTCGCTCTCGGCAGCCGCAGCGGGGGTGCTCATGAGGTGAGAGTAGAGCATCGCGCCCAGAGCGCAGGGGGCTTGCGTTAACCAGTGCGTGCCAGACTAGAGCCGTGATCGACCCCCAGCTGCTGCGTGATGACCCCGACCTCGTTCGACGCTCGCAGCAGGCACGGCAGGCGAGTGTCGAGCTCGTCGACGACGCCATCGCCGCCGATGCCGACCGGCGCGCGGCGATCACCGCGTTCGAGGCGCTGCGCGCCGAGCAGAACGCCTTCGGCAAGACCGTCGCGGCGGCTCCGAAAGACGAGAAGGCCGCGCTCGTCGCTCAGGCCCAGCAGCTCGCCGCCGACGTCAAGGCCGCTCAGGCTGAGGCCGCTGAAGCCGAGGTCCGCTTCGAGCAGGTCGTCGGGAGCATCCAGAACGTCATCATCGACGGGGTTCCGGCAGGCGGCGAAGACGACTTCGTCACATTGCGCGAAGTGGGTGAGAAGCCCGTCTTCGACTTCGCGCCGCGCGACCACGTCGAGCTGGGCGAGCTGCTGCGCGCCATCGACATCGAGCGGGGCGTGAAGGTCTCGGGCTCGCGCTTCTACTTCTTGACGGGCGTCGGGGCGCGCCTCGAGCTCGCCCTCATGAACTACGCGCTCGACACGGCGCTCGATGCGGGGTTCACGCCGCTCATCACTCCCACGCTCGTCAAGCCGGAGATCATGCGCGGCACCGGGTTCCTCGGTGCTCACGCCGACGAGATCTACTACCTTGCCGACGACGAGCTCTACCTGACCGGTACGAGCGAGGTGGCCCTCGCGGGCTACCACGCCGACGAGATCATCGACGTCTCGGCCGGGCCCCTGCGCTACGCCGGGTGGTCGACCTGCTACCGGCGCGAAGCCGGCAGCTACGGCCGAGACACCCGCGGCATCATCCGCGTGCACCAGTTCCAGAAGCTCGAGATGTTCAGCTACATCGACCCGGCTGACGCCGAGGCCGAGCACGAGCGGCTGCTCGCGATGCAGGAGGGCATGCTGCAGAGCCTCGGGCTCGCCTACCGCGTCATCGATACGGCGGCAGGCGACCTCGGCTCGAGCGCAGCGCGCAAGTTCGACGTCGAGGCCTGGGTGCCCACGCAGGGCGCCTACCGCGAGCTGACGAGCACGAGCAACTGCACGACCTACCAGGCTCGCCGACTCGAGACGCGGCACCGCGGCGAGAGCGGCAAGACGAGCCCGGTCGCGACGCTCAACGGCACCCTCGCGACGACGCGGTGGCTGGTCGCCCTGCTCGAGACGCACCAGCAGGCCGACGGCTCGGTCGTCGTGCCCGAGGTGCTGCGGCCCTACCTGCGCGGTCTCGAGACCATCGAGGTGCCGTCGTGACCGGTTCGCGCATGCTCATCGCCCTCGACATCGACGGCACGGTGCTGCACGAAGACGGCACGCTGCCCGACGAGGTCGTCGCCGAGGTTCACCGCGTTCGCGACGCGGGGCACGAGGTCATGCTCTCGACGGGCCGTTCGGTCGCGATGACGCTGCCGGTGCTCGACCGGCTCGACATCACGCCGGCCTACGTCGTCGCGTCGAACGGCGCCATCCTGCTCAAGCGCGACCCCGATGCGCCCATGGGCTACCGACGTCACCACGTCGAGACCTTCGACCCCACGGAAGTGCTCACGCGCATCCGCCCGCATCTGCGCCACGCGAACTACGCCGTCGAAGACGAGACCGGGCTCTACCGCTACACCGGATGGTTTCCCGACGGAGCCCTCGGTGCGGTGAGCGAAGAGGTGCCGTTCGAGCAGCTGTGCTCCGAACCCGCCACGCGTGTCGTGGTGATCTCGCCCGGCCACGCGATGGACGAGTTCATCGCCGTCGTCGAGCTCATGGGCCTGCACCAGGTCAGCTACAACGTGGGCTGGACCGCCTGGCTCGACATCGCCCCCGACGGCGTCAACAAGTCGACCGCCCTCGAGCGAGTGCGCCAGGCGCTCGACATCGCCGGTGAGAACGTCGTCTGCATCGGCGACGGGCGCAACGACATCGAGATGCTCTCGTGGGCCGTGCAGCACGGCGGGCGCGGCATCGCGATGGGGCAGGCGCCCGAGGATGTCGTCGCGGTCGCCTCAGAGGTCACGGGTCGCGACACGGAGAACGGGCTCGCTCAAGCGCTCGCCACGATCTGAGACGGATGCTCGCCGGCGTTCTGAGCAGATGCATAGCACCACGGGCCAGGGGTTTCGAGTCTGCGTCGGTTACGATGGAAGACTGATATCCGAGGAGGGCTGTCCGAGCGGCCGATGGAGCCAGTCTTGAAAACTGGTGGGCAGAAATGTCTCGTGGGTTCGAATCCCACGCCCTCCGCTCGAGGCGGCCCTCAGGCATGCCGCAGGGAGACACGATGAGCGAACCGATCCGAGACAGGACAATCCGCTCCTTGCCGACCGCGCCGGTGCGCCACGGGCGCTTGCGCCGCTCGCACGCGTGGAGCACGATCGCGGCCGTCATCGCAGGAGCTCTCGCGGTCGTGCTCGTCAGCGGAGCCTCCGTCGCCGCCATCTCGGTCGCGCAGTTCAACTCGAACATCGACGTCGTCGACCTGGTCTCGGCGGAGGGCGAAGAGCCCCGCGTGATCCCGACGATCGGTGAGTGGGAGGGCGGCTTCAACGTTCTGCTCGTCGGCATCGACAACGACGGGCGCCAGAGCGACGCGAGCCGCCGTGACGGCGCCGTGCTCAACGACGTCAACATTCTCGTGCACGTCGCCGAAGACCAGCAGTCGGCCGTCGCGGTCAGCTTTCCACGCGACCTGGTGATTCCAATTCCGTCATGCCCCGACCCCGACGGCGAGGGCTCGTCGTTCGCCATGTCGGCCCAGCCCCTCAACGTGGCGTACTCGGTCGGCGAGCTCAACTGCGTGGTCTTGACCGTTGAAGCGCTCACAGGCCTCGATATCCCGTACGCAGGCACGATTTCCTTCCAGGGCGTCGCGAATATGTCGTCCGCGATCGGCGGCGTAGAGGTGTGCGTCGACGGCCCTGTCAACGACCGTTACACCGGGTTGTCGTTTCCTGACGCCGGCACCTATACCGTCGAGGGGCGAACGGCTCTGGCTTTCTTGCGCACGCGCTACGGCGTCGGAGACGGCAGCGACCTTGGCCGCATCAGTTCGCAGCAGGTCTACCTGTCGTCGATGATCCGCAAGGTGCAGAACGAGGGCGTGCTCACCGACTTCACCAAACTGTACGGACTCGCCCAGGTCGTGACCTCGTCGATGCAGCTCACGCGCAGCCTCGCGAGCCTCGACACCATGGTGTCGATGGCCCAGGCCCTGCGCGCGATCCCGACCGAGAACATCGTGTTCGTGCAGTACCCGACCTTCTACGGCTCGGGTGCGAACGCCGGCAAGGTGCTACCACGCACGGCTGATGCGTCGGCGCTGTTTGAGCGCATCCTCAACGACGAGCGCTTCACGCTCGAAGAGGGCAACACGGGTGTCGGGTCGACGATCGACCCCAACGCTCCGACCGGCGAGCCCACTCCGACCCCTGAGCCCACCGAGACAACCCCGCCGAAGAACGGCAAGGTTGAGCCCGAGGTCGAGCCGACCCTCCCGCCCGTTGATGCGGCACCGCCAGGCGTGCTCGAAGATGTCGAAGGCCAGACGGCCGCCGACTACACCTGCTCGGTCGCCAACTGAGTGCGTCGCCGCTTCACGGCAGACGGCTATAGTAGGTACGGCTTCACCAGGAGACGTCGCATAGTCCGGTCGAGTGCACCACCCTGCTAAGGTGGAGACCCCGTTAAGGGGTCCGAGGGTTCAAATCCCTCCGTCTCCGCTCCACGCCCCGGCTTCACGCTGGTAGGCTGGCAAGGTTGCTCCGGCAACCACCGCCGACTCCGGTCGGCATGCGCCCGTAGCTCAATGGATAGAGCATCTGAATAAGGATCAGAAGGTTGGGAGTTAGAGTCTCTCCGGGCGCGCAACAGTTTCGACCGTCGCCATCGGGCCGCACCGCTAGCCTTGCTCGGTGACCAGCCTTCTGCTTTCTGACGAGGTGGCCGCGGCGCTCGCCGAGCACCGCCCCGTCGTCGCCCTCGAGTCGACCATCATCAGCCACGGGCTTCCGCGCCCCCGCAATCACGAGGCGGCGCTCGAGTTCGAGAGCATGCTGCGCGAGACCGGTGTGACGCCCGCGACCGTCGCCGTGCTCGACGGGGCGCCGCGCATCGGCCTCGACACCGAAGGAGTGCGGCGCATCGCCGACGACGACCTCGCGAAGGCGAGCGTGCGCGATCTGCCCATCCTCGCCGCTCGAGGCGCGAGCGGCGCGACGACCGTCGCGGCGACGGCGCACCTCGCCGCGATGGCGGGCATCCGAGTGTTCGCGACGGGCGGCCTCGGCGGCGTGCACCGCGGCGCAAGCGAGACCTTCGACGAGTCGGCCGACCTCTCGACCCTCGCGGTCACGCCCATCACGGTCGTCTCGGCCGGTGTGAAGAGCGTGCTCGACATCGCCGCGACGCTCGAACGTCTCGAGACCTATTCGGTGCCCGTCATCGGGCTCGGCACGACGGTCTTTCCGAGCTTCTGGCTGCGCGAGAGCGCCTACACGCTCGACTGGGCGGTCGACAGCCCCGAGCAGGTGGCCGACGTCATGGCGGCGCACGATGCGCTCGGGCATCGCCAGGGCATCGTCGTGGCGAACCCGATTCCGGCCGATCAGGCGTGGGATCGCGAGGAGCACGACCGCGTGCTCGCCACGGCGTTCGCTGAGGCCGACGCTCAGGGCATCCGCGGCAAGGCCGTCACTCCTTTCCTGCTCGGGCGCATCGTCGAGCTGAGCGAGGGCCGCAGCCTCGAGGTCAACCTCGACCTCGCGCGCAACAATGTGCGCGTCGCGGGCCGCATCGCCGCGGCCTGGGCTGCCCGGGCGTGAGTCGGCCACGGTGACCGGTTCGCGCGCTCTCCTCGTCGGCGACGTCATCGACGACATCATCGTCGTGCCCGCCGGCCCCGTGCGGCCCGACACCGACACGACCGCTCGCATCTCGCGCCACGAGGGCGGCTCAGCGGCGAACACGGCGGCGTGGATGGCCAGCCGGGGTGCCCCGGTCGACTTCGTGGGCTGCGTCGGGCCGGGCGACCGGAGCCGGCACGACGCCGTGCTGCGCGACCTGGGCGTGCGGCCGCACCTGAGCGAGCATCCGTCGCTGACGACCGGCACGATCGTGATCGTCGTCGAGGGCGAGCAGCGCACGATGTTGACCGACCGCGGTGCGAACGCGGGCCTGCGGGTCGACGCCGTCACCGATGAGCTGCTCGCCAGCGCGGGCGTGCTGCACCTCACGGGCTACAGCCTCGTCGACGCGTTCAGCGCCGACGACCTCGCCGCGCTCATCGAGCGGGCGCACGCGCACGGGGTGCTCGTCTCGCTCGACCCCGGGTCGGCCGGCTTCATCGCCGACTACGGCGTCGCCGCCTTCAGAGCCGCGCTGCGCGGCATCGACGTGCTGCTGCCCAACCTCGCCGAAGGGCGCCTGCTGGCCGGGCTCACCGACGAGAACGCGCAGGCTGACTCGGCGCTGGCCGAGGCCCTGCTCGACCTCGCTCCGGCTGTCGTGCTCACGCACGGCGCGGGCGCCGTGGTCGTCGCGCGTCGAGGCGAGTCGACCGCGAGCATCGAGGTCGAAGCGATCGAGGCCGTCGACCCGACCGGTGCGGGCGACGCCTTCACGGCAGGATTGCTGACGGCAGTGCTCGGCGGGGCCGATCTCGTCGAGGCTGCCCGCGGGGGTGTGCGCGTCGCGCGCCTCGCGGTCACTCGACCGGGGGCGCGGCCTCCGCGGCGATGAGCGGAGGGCGGGGCGCCGTCGCCACGGCTCCCGCGCACGCCACGACGACCGCCGCGATCGCGGCCAGCTGCAGCACGTCGAGGGTCTGCCCGAGCACGAGCAGGCCGGCCAGCGCGGCGACCGCGGGGCCGAGACTCGAGAGCACGCCGAACACGCGCGTGGGCATGCGCTTGAGCGCGATGAACTCGAGCGCGTAGGGCACGGCAGAGGTCATGACGGCGATGCCGGCGAAGACGAGCAGCAGCAGAGGCTCGACGGCGACGGCCGCGCTCGCCGGGGCGGCTCCGAACGGCACGACGATGATCGCGGCCACGAGCATGGCCATGGCGAGCCCGTCGACTCCGCGGGCGCGCGGGCCGAGACGGGCCGAGGCGACGATGTAGAGCGCCCAGAAGACGGCGGCGCCGAGAGCGGCCAGCACTCCGGCGAGCGCGAGAGAGCCCTCGCCCTCGCCGCCGCTCAGCCACAGCCCGACGATGCCGAGCGCCGCGAGCGCGACCCAGCCGAGGTCGCGCCAGCGTCGAGTGCCGGCGACCGCCACACCGAGCGGGCCGAGCAGCTCGATCGTGACGGCGACACCGAGGGGGATGCTCGCGATGGCCTGATAGATCAGCAGGTTCATGCCGGCCAGACCCAGACCGAGCATCCCGACCCCGACCCAGGTGCGCGCATCCCACCCGCGCACCCGTGGGCGCACGGCGACCAGCAGGATGACCGCCGCGAGGCCGAGGCGCAGGGCGGCGGCCCCGAGCGGACCCACTTCGCTGAAGAACGACCCCGCGAGGGCGTTGCCGAACTGCACCGAGACGATGGCGAGCACCGCGAGCACCACGGGGTGGACGACGAGGGGGCTGCGCACCTCAGCGAGTATGCCGTAGGGCGCCACCCCCCGGTGACGCCCTACGGTGACCCTGCGACGATCAGTCGGACGAACCGACGCTCGCGGGGCTGTCGACCGAGGCGGGCGACGCCGGCGAGGCGGGGCTCGCGGGCGACGGCGGGCTGGGCGGGGAGGCGGGCGACGGTGCCGAGACGCTCACGGGCGAGACGGGCGAGGCCGGGCTCGGGCTCGGGCTCGACGCTGCGCTCGGAGTGCTGGTCGGGTCGGGCGAGATGATGCTGTCGCTCGAGACCGAGAAGAGAAGGGCGTTGCCCTTGGTGTCGTCGCTCTCGCCGACGGTGATGCCCGGAACCGACAGGTTCGTCGCGCCGGCGACGAGGGGCAGGGCGTTCGCCGTGGTGACCGCGCCCGCGGCCATGACGCCGAGACCGAGTGCCGAGGCTGCGCCGATGGCGATCCAGTTCTTGGCTTCCATGAGTGGTTCCTTTCGAGCTGTGGGGGAGCCGGGCGATGCGCCGCGTGCTCCGTCGATACCTGAACTCTGTCGCGCGCGCATGAGACGACCAGGAGGAGTGCATGAGAGCACTCTCATCTTCGGCTCATGCCTTGGCCGCCTTCACCGCCTCGTAGGCGGCGAGCGCCTCGGCGCGCGAGGTCTTGAGGTCGACGATCGGCGTGGGGTAGGCGGGGGTGCCTGCCTCGGGCACCCAGCGGTTCACGTAGACCCCGCGGGGGTCGAACTTCTCGGCCTGCAGCACGGGATTG
>SXMG01000045.1 GCA_005778835.1 Actinomycetota bacterium | reverse complement strand
CCTGCTCGGCTACCTCAAGCAGCTGCTCCCCCGCCGGCCCGAGCTCAAGCTCATCATCACGAGCGCCACGATCGACCCCGAGAGCTTCGCGCAGCACTTCGCGGCGGCCGACGGCAGCCCCGCGCCGATCATCGAGGTCAGCGGGCGCACCTTTCCGGTCGAGATCCGCTATCGACCGCTGGTGCCCGACGGCGCGGACACCGAGAACCTCACTGATCCCGACGACGACGAGGCAGACGGTCCCAGCACTCCCGGCGAAGCCATCGACATGATCGAGGGCGTGATCGCCGCGGTCGACGAGCTCGGCCGCGAAGGCGACGGCGATGTGCTCGTGTTCTTCAGCGGCGAGAACGAGATCCGCGACGCGGCGGATGCCCTCACCGGGCACTTCGCGCGCCAAGGGCCGCGCGGCGCTGCCACCGAAGTGCTTCCGCTGTACGGCCGGCTCAGTGCGGCCGAGCAGCACCGGGTGTTCGAGCGGGCGCCCGCGGGCATCCGTCGCCGCATCATTCTGGCGACCAATGTCGCCGAGACGAGCCTGACGGTGCCAGGCATCCGGTACGTCGTCGACACCGGAACCGCGCGCATCAGTCGCTACAGCGCGCGCGCGAAAGTGCAGCGGCTGCCGATCGAGCCGATCTCGCAGGCGAGCGCCAATCAGCGGTCGGGGCGCTCGGGGCGCACGAGCGACGGCATCGCGATCCGCCTCTACAGCGAGCTCGACTACGAGAAGAGGCCGGAGTACACCGACCCCGAGATTCTGCGCACCAACCTCGCGGCGGTCATTCTGCAGATGATTTCGCTCGGGCTCGGCGACATCGAGAAGTTCCCGTTTCTGCAGCCGCCCGACAAGCGCGGCATCGCCGACGGGCTCGATCTCTTGCTCGAGCTATCCGCCGTTGAGGCGAAAGATAGGGCGCACCGCATCACGCGCATCGGCCGCGAGATCGCCCAGTTGCCGCTCGACCCGCGCTACGCGCGCATGGTCGTCGAAGCCCAGAAGCTCGGGGTCGCGCGGGAGGTCATCGCGATCGTCGCGGGGCTGAGCATCCAAGACCCGCGCGAGCGACCCGTCGAGAAGCGGGAGCGCGCCGACCAGCTGCACAACCGGTTCCGCGACCCGACGAGCGACTTCATCTCGCTGCTGAACCTCTGGAACCACCTGCAGAAGCGGCAGCGCGAGCTCAGTGGCAACCAGTTTCGCAAAGAGGTGCGCAGTGAGTTCTTGAACTACCTGCGCATTCGCGAGTGGGCTGACGTTGAAAGACAAATCCGCCGTCAGGTCAAGAACGCGGGCAAGCACCCCGCGAACGGCGACGAGGGCGCCGACGCCACAGCGATTCACAAGGCGATCTTGAGCGGCCTGCTCAGTCACATCGGCCTGAAAGACATCGCGAAGCGCGACTACCTCGGCGCCCGCCAGCGCCGCTTCGTGCTCTTTCCCGGCTCGGGCCTCGCGAAGAAGCAGCCCGACGCCGTCATGGCCGCCGAGCTCGTCGAGACCAGCCGCCTGTTCGCGCGCACCGTCGCGGTCATCGACCCGGCGTGGGCCGAGCCGCTCGCGGGCGACCTCGCGAAGCGGCAGTACAGCGAACCCCGGTGGGAGAAGCGCCGGGGCGCCGCGGTCGTCGACGAGAAGGTGACGCTGTTCGGAGTGCCGATCATCCCCCGCCGTCGGGCGCAGCTCAGTCGGCTCGATCCGGCGCTCGCGCGCGAGCTGTTCATCCGCCACGCGCTCGTCGAGGGCGAGTGGGATACCTCGCGGCTCGACAAGCGCCTCACCGCGTTCTTGCGCGACAATGCCCGCGTGCGCCGCGAGCTCGAGCAGCTCGAAGAGCGCAGCCGACGCCGCGACATTCTGCTCGACGACGAGAAGATCGTCGAGTTCTTCGAGCAGCGCATCCCCGCGGATGTCACCGACGTGCGCCGCTTCGAGCGGTGGTGGCGGGATGCCCTCAAGGAGCATCCCGAGACGCTCACGATCACGCGCGACGACCTCGTGGAGGCCGAGCAGCTGCCGGAGGACGATGGTTCGTACCCGACGCGGCTCACCCTCGGCGACCAGACGCTCAGCGTGGGCTACCGCTTCGAGCCCGGTGCCGCCGACGACGGCGTCACCGTCACCGTGCCGCTGCCGCTGCTGCCGCGGCTCGACACGGCGGGGTTCGACTGGCTCGTTCCTGGCTTGCGGCACGAGCTCGTGACCGCGCTGCTCAAGACGCTGCCGAAGCCGATCCGCCGCAACGTCGTGCCCGCTGCCGACTGGGCGACGAAGCTGCTCGCGGCCGTGCCGCCCGAGGCCGACCTGCGCGAGCTCTCGGTCACGGAGTTTCTCGCCTCCGAGATCCGCCGCCAGACCTTCACCCCTGTCGAGCCCGACGACTTCGACCTCGACCGGTTGCCCGCGCACTTGCGCATGGGCTACGCCGTCGTCGACGACCGCGGCGGGCGGCTCGCGCGCGGCACCGACCTCACGGCCCTGCAGCAGAAGCTGCGCGAGCGCGGGCGCGATTCGGTCGCACGTGTCGCGACGGCCGCGGCGAAGAGCCCGATCGAGCGCGGCGGCATCACGGTGTGGGACGACACGATTGGCCAGGGCGGGACCCTCCCCCGCCAGCTCGAGATGCGGCGTGGCGACACAACCGTTCGCGCGTTTCCGGCTCTCACCGACGAAGGCTCGTCGGTCGCCCTGAAGCTGCAGACCTCGATCGCCGACCAGGTCGCCGCGCATCGCGCGGGGGTTCGACGGCTCGTGCAACTCGGCGTGCCCTCGCCGCTCGCCTACATCCAGGAGCACCTGACGAGTGCCGAGAAGCTCAGCCTCGGCGCCTCGCCCTACCGTTCGACGGCCGCGCTCATCGATGATGCGCTTCGTGCCGTGATCGACGAAGAACTCGCTTCTGCGGCTTCTGCTCCGCGGGATGCCCTCCCCTGGGATCGCGCCAGCTTCGAGTCTCTGCGCGACCGCGTCAACGCCGGCCTGCCCGACCGCCTGTTCGGCATCGTGGCGACGACGGCGGCCGTGCTGGCGGCGGCGCGCGAGGTCGACGTGCTCATCTCGCGCACCTCGAGCCTGCAGTTGATGGCGCCGCTCGCCGAGGCACGTGAGCAGCTCAACGCCCTCGTGTTCGACGGATTCATCGGACGCACGGGCCTCGCCCGCCTCCCCCGCCTGGCCGTCTACTTGCGCGGCGTCACCTACCGCGTCGAGCGCCTCGCCGACAACCTCGGCCGTGACCGCGCTTGGATGCTCGAGGTGCAGCAGGCCGTCGACCTCTACACCGCGGCCGGCGGCACGCTACCGCTCAGCGCCGACCCCGAGCCGCGCATCCGCGACGCCCGCTGGATGCTCGAAGAGCTGCGCCTCTCGCTCTTCGCGCAGCCGCTCGGCGCGCAGGGCCCGATCTCGGTGCAGCGCATCCGCAAGGCCTTGTCGGTCTGACGGAGAGTCGCCCCGAACTCGAGATGACCGATCGGCCCGCGTACAACAGCTGAGCGGTGCGTAGGATCAGAGACCATGCCGACGACTCACGCCCACGACCGCGCGCTAACGATCTCGCGAATCGTCAGCGCCGTGATGCTGCTGGCGGCGGGCGGCATCCACCTATTCCTGGTCATCGACGGCGCCGGCGGGCTGCTGGGCGTCGCGTTCGCCCTCAACTTCGTCGCCGGCCTGGTGCTCGGGGTCGGGACGCTCGTGGTCTCGCGGCGACTCCTGCTCGCCGTCACCGCGCTCGGGCTGGCGTTCATGGCGGCGAGCCTCGGGGCGATCATCGTCTCGATCACCGTGGGCCTCCTTGGCGTGCAGCCCGACTGGGACTACCCGCTCATTCGAGAGACGGCCATCATCGAGTCGATCGGGGTCGTCGTGCTGGCGGTCGCCACCGTGATCGCCTACCAGGAGCGGCGTACCCGGCTCACTCCGGGTCGCTGAACGCGGCGACGAATCGGTCGCGGAAAGCGTCCATGCGCCACACCGGCGCGTTGGACGACGGACGGAATCCGGCGTCCCACCCCCACTCCTCGATGTGCTCGAACACGGCAGAATCCTTCGACACGATCGTGATGGGCACGTCGGTGTCGGCTGTCTCGCCGCTCACGATGCGCGAGGGCTGGTGGTCGCCGACAATCACCAGAACGAGATTCGACGGGTCGTACGTCTCGAGAAACGAGAGCGTCGAGCGAAGCGAGTATCGGATCGAATCGGCGTACGCGGCGCGCACGCGCTGGGCATCCGGCCAGACGTCTGCAGAGTCGCGCGGTTGAGCGTAGAAGGGGCCGGGCTTGCCGACGTGTGCCCACGGGACCAACTGTGGGTTCGGTGTCCAGGGCGAGTGCGACGAGATGAGACTCATCTGGGCCATGATCGGGGCGGGCCGCGACAGCTCCTCTTCAGCGAAGCGGTGCCACGTGAACTGGTCGGGCACGCTCGCGAAGCCGAAGGCCGGCCCCCCATAAGCCAGGGCACTCTTGTCGAGCAGCCGGTCGAAGCCGTAGAAGGCGGCGCCCTCCGGCCAGGGCTCCGTGACGGCCGGACTGACGACGACGGTGCGCCAGCCCGCGTCGTGAAAGAGGCGGCTGATCGTCAGGCGGTCGCTCTCGAGCAGCGTGTCGTACTTCTGCTGCGAGTCAACCCACATGCCGCTTTGCAGGGTGCTGTGGGCGAGCCAACTGACGCCGCCGAAGGTTGGTGAGCTCAGGAACGCGCTTTCGGCGCGGTACCCGTCACGGCTCAACCGCGCCGCGTACTCGTCGATGGTGCGGCTGATGCTCGACATCGGCCCTGTGCCCGACACCGCGACCTCGCCGAAGCTTTCGACGAAGGCGATGACGACATCCTTGCCACGCAGTGATCCGAGCAGTTGCCCCGAAGCCTGCGCAACCAGCGGATCCACCCGGAGCCCTGCGGCGAACGCGTCCCGTTCGCGGGCGCTCTGTGTCGCATATTCCACTGTCGTGGACAGCGATCTCAGAGAGTCGGCCGCGGCGACAGCTGTGCCGGTGGGGTACTGCACCCCGGCGATCGCGAGCGCGCTCCAGGTGACAGCCGCCGTGGTGACCGCAATGCGTCCGTGGTTGCCTGTGTCGTGGAGGGTACGCGCGCATCGTTGGGCGCACCACACGAGCACCACCATCAGGGCGATTGCGATGGCGACGGCGAGAGTTGCGGCGAGGGCCGCAAGGGTCGGGCCCACGACGCCATCCACGACGCGGTAGGCGTTGGCGACGGCACGCCAGTCCTCCGCAAGCGCGAAGCCGCGGTCGATCGTCGCAACGAACGACCGATCGAGCACGGCGATCGCGATGGCGACGACGGTGATCATCGCAAACGCTGAAGCCACAACGAGTCGGAGCGTGGGGTGCGGCAGAAGGAGGCTCAGAAGAAGCAGAAGGATCGTCTCCACGGGAAGCCGTGCCGCTGACGCCGATGCGCTGCCGAGCATGCCCGGCAGCAGCGGGGCCGCGATCACGGTCGCCCAGGCGAGCACGGTCAGCAGCATCGCCCGCAGGGATGGCGTGGAGGCGATCAACGATTCACTGCCCATGGTGGCATCGTACGGCGAGCAACGAAACGGCCCCGCCGAGGCGGTGGTGATCGCATCAAGCTCTGCGCTGGCAGCGACCGCTGCCCCGAGCACATCGGGCACGATCGCTCTCGTCACCGAGATCGACGGCAACGACGAGCCGCGCAGAGCAGTCTGGCCCCAGCTAGTCGGCTGGTGATGAGATGGGCATCCCGAGTGCCGACGCCGCACTCAGCAGTCCGTCGTCGTACGCAATGAAAGCGGTCAGCTCGTCGCGAAGCTCTAGTGCGCTGGCGAGGTGAATCGCGTCGAGACTGCGCAGTGATGGCGGCGACAGTCGCGCTGCCGTGTCAAGCACCTGGGTGTCGATGACCAGCAGGCTGCCCTGCGCGAGCATGTCGAGCGCCCGTGGCACAACGGAGTCGTCGACGCGAAGGAGGGCGCGCACCAGCTCGGTTCGCACCAGTACGCTCGAAGCCCAGTCGTGGTCACTGAGGTACGCCCGAAGTGCCGACGACTCCTTTTCCTCGATCAGAAGCTTCACCGCGGCAGACGTATCGAGATACAGCACCTAGAGCCGCTCTCCGCGCTGCTCGTCGAGAATGTCAGCGATCGACGGCCCGCCGTACTCCGGATCGATCGAGGTGGGAGGATTCGCGGCCAGCCACGCCGCGAAGTCGCCGTGTGTTGGCGTCATCCGCCCCTCGTCAATCAGTTCTTGCACGCGCGACCTCTGTGCCGTCGGAACCGGCCCGATGATCGCAACGGGAACCCCGCGCTCGGTGACCTCGAGAGATTCGCCCTTTTTCACGCGGTCAAGGTACTTGCTCGCGTTCTGCCGCAGCTCGCGCACGCCGATCCGCTCCATGTGCTACACGGTAGCACTCTGGTGTGGAGGAAGTCTCGAAGTTCGCAGATCAGCCGAAGACGCGTCGGCCGGCCACCCAGGTACCGGCGTTGAGGGTGGCGTGGATGCTCGACGCGGGCCCCGCGAACGGGTCGCGGTCGGTCGCGGCCAGATCGGCGACGGCCCCGACCTCGATGATGCCCGTTGGTGTGGCATCGCCCGGCCCCCGCCCGTTGATGAACGCCGACCCAACCGTGTAGGAGTCGAGCGCCTCAGCGAGGGTCAGCGCCTCATGCGCGAGCAACGGCTCGGGGTCGTGCTCGGGGTCGTCGGCGGGCAGCGTGCGGTTCACTGCCACGTGAATGGCCTGCCACGGGTCGGGGCTCGAGACGGGCCAGTCGCTGCCCGCGCAGAGCCGCGGGCGAGCATCCGACCCGACCGCGCGCAGGATGCTCGCGAAGGGGTACTGCGTCGCCGCGCGCGCAGGGCCGACGATCGGCACCGTGAGCTCGCGCATCTGGGGCTCGTTGCACGCCCAGAGCGCCTGCATGTTGGCGGTGACGCCGAGTTCGGCGAAGCGCGCGACGTCGTCGGGATGCACGAACTGCAGGTGGGCGAGGTGGTGGCGGCGCGCATCCGTCGGCGGGCGCGAGGCCCAGTCGTGTGACGCAGCGGCCGCCTCGAAGGCGTCGAGCGCGTCGCGCACCGCGCGGTCGCCGATGACGTGCACGTGCGCGCTGAATCCGGCGGCGTCGAGGGCGATGATCGCGTCGGTGAGCGCCTGGCCGCCGACGAAGGCGATGCCGGTCGGATGCTCGCTCTCGCCCGCCGCCGCGCCGTCGAGAACGAGGTAAGGCTCGAGCATCGCCGCCGTGCCGTTCTCGACTACCCCGTCGGCCATGATCTTCACGGCCGCGAGGCGGAATCGCGCGTCAGACCCCAGCGCGGCCGCGAGCGCCTCCCGCTTCGCCACGAGCTCGGGCACCTGCTCGACGCCACGGGTGCGGTCCCACCACAGTGCGCCGACGACGTCGACCGTGAGGCGCCCCTCGGCGAGGGCGCGGCGGTAGACGAGCGAGGTGTCGGACGTGCCGAAGTAGTCGCCGACGATCGCGTCGTGCCACGCCGTGATGCCGCACGAGTGCGCGTAGCGCTGCGCCTCGAGCAGGGCGGCGTACTCGTCGTCGGGCGTCGCGGCGGGGGCCACGGCGGCGACGAGCGCGGCGGCGCCCTCGTGCAGCGTGCCCTGCGGCGAGCCGTCGGGCAGGCGCTCGATACGGCCGTCAGCGGGGTCAGGGGTGTCGGCGGTGATGCCCGCGAGGGCGAGCGCGGCCGAGTTGGCCCAGGCGCCGTGGTGATCGCGGTTGTAGAGGAAGACGGGGCGGATCGGTTCGACCGCGTCGAGTTCTGCCGCTGAGGGTGTGCCGCCCGGGAAGGCGCTCATCGCCCAGCCGCCGCCGGTGATCCATGCTCGCGCGGCGTCGCAGCCGCGGGGCGGGTTGAGCGCGGCGTAGGCCGTGATCGCTTCGAGGTAGGCGGCGCGGCCCGAGACCTCGCTGAGGTCGCAGCCGAGCCGCTCGAGCCCGCCCTGGATGGGGTGGATGTGGGCGTCGACGAAACCGGCGTGGAGCATCCCGCCCGCCAGGTCGACCACCTCGGTGGCCGGCCCGCGCCACACGCTGAGGTCAGCATCCACTGCCGCGATGCGGCCGTCGACGACTGCGCCCTCGAGAGCCGCCGCGCCAGCGTCGCGCCCCGGCCCCCGGTAGACGACTCCTCCGGTGAAGAGGAGGTCGGCGGGGGGCTCGGGGCGCGATGCGGTGCTCACACCAGCGATGCTACGGCCGCAGCACGGCCGTGCCGGTTAGCCCTGCTTGGCGTTGACCTCGTACGAGGTGTTCGTCGACTCGAAGAAGTTGACGAGCTGCAGGGTGTCGTTGGCGGTCGCCATCCACTTGGCCGGGTTCGAGACGTTGTACTCGGTCTCGAAGCCGAGCTCTTCGAGGCGGCGGTCGGCCAGGTACTTGACGTACTGGTTGATGTAGTTGGCGTTCAACCCCAGAATGCCGTTCGGCAGCAGGTCGTGGTTGTACGCCTCTTCCATCTCGACGGCGTCGAGGATCATCTGGCGGATCTCGGCGGCGAACTCCGGCGTCTGCAGGTCGGGGTTCTCTTCCAGCACCGTGAGGATCAGGTTGATGCCGAACTTGAGGTGCAGGCTCTCGTCGCGCACGATCCAGTCGACGAGCGACCCGAAGTTGCGCAGCAGATTGCGCTGACGGAACGACAGGGCGACCATGAAGCCGCTGTAGAACCAGATGCCCTCGAGAATGACGTTGTAGGCGACGAGGTTGCGGATGAAGTCTTGCTTGCCCTCGGTGGTCGTGATGTCGAGGGTGTCTTGCGTCATGCGCGTGATGAACTTGACCTCGAACTCTTCCTTGCGCGCCATCGACGGCACGTCGACGTGGCTGTCGTAGGCGGCAGCGCGGTCGATCGGGACGGTCTCGAGCACGTACTCGAAGCTCATGCAGTGGTTCGCTTCTTCCCACATCTGCTTCGCGAGGTAGAGGTGCGCCTCGGGAGCATTCACGTAGGGGTAGACGCCGAACGCGAGCGCCTTGTTGACGAGCAGCTCGTTCGGGTTGAAGTAGCTCATCAGGAAGGTGATGGCGTGACGCTCTTCGTCGGTCATCTTCTTGAAGTCGGCGATGTCTTCGCCCAGCTGGATCTCATTGGGGAACCAGGTGTTGGCAACAGCCTGGTCGTAGAGGTCCATGGCCCACTTGTAGGTGACCGGCTTGAGCAGCAGGCCCTCTTGGATTCCGGTTCCGAGGATTCCCATGTTCGTGTCGTGTCTTTCTGGTGTGTGGTGCGGGATAGGGAGTGTGGGGTGGATGGCGAGAGCCGCCTACTGGCAGCTCTCGCAGTGCAACTCGTCCATGGGGTCGATCGGAACCTCGTACTGGGCGAATGTTTCGTACCGAGCCGGCATAGCCGTCTCGGCGCTGGCGTCGCGAGATCGCGATGCGATCTCCATAGCTCCAGCGCGCATTACTCGGCCGCCTTCGACGCGCCGCCGAAGCCGAAGCCCTTCTTCGGAACTGCGCTTGCCGTCTCGGCGACCGGAGCCGCCGGGCTCGCCGCACCGAAGCCCTTCTTGGGCGCCGAGCCCGAGCCGGCGTTGATGGTCTCCGACTTGTTGACCTTGACGGTCGACTGCTCGGCGGTGTGGCGCGGCTTCATGTGCAGGTAGTAGGTCGTCTTGACGCCCTTCTTCCACGCGGCAGTGTAGATGTCGATCATGTCGTCGACGTCGCGCGTCTCGAGGTACATGTTGCGGCTGATCGCCTGGTCGATCCACTTCTGCGCGCGGGCCGCGACCTCGAGGAAGGCGTAGGGCGAGAGCTGGAAGCTCGTCTTGTACGCGGCCTTGATGTCGTCGGGAATCGCGGCGATGCCCTGGATGTCGCCCTGGCTGCGCAGGATGTCTTCACGCACCTTCTCCCACAGCCCGTGCGCCTGGAGCGCCGTGACGAGGTTGCGGTTGACCTCGAGGAACTTGCCCGAGCTCGTCGACCGGCTGAAGATCTGCGAGAACTGCGGGTCGAGACCCGGCGTGGTTCCGGCAACGAGACCGATGGATGCCGTGGGCGCGATCGCCATGAGCGTCGCGTTGCGCATGCCGCCCTTGACCTTCTCGCGCAGCGCATCCCAGTCGAGGCGCGTAGTGCGGTTGACCTGCACCTCGACGCCGCGGTCGGCCTCGGTGAGGTCGATCGTGTCGAGGGGCACGAGGCCCTGCGACCAGCGGCTGCCGGCGAAGTTGGCGTACGAGCCGCGCTCCTGCGCGAGGTCGGCCGACTCGTCGATCGCGGCGTACGAGACGTGCTCCATGATCTCGTCGATGAGGTCGAAGGCCTCTTCGGAGTCGTAGGAGTAGCCGAGCTTCTCGACGACGTCGGTGAAGCCCATGACGCCGAGGCCGATGGCACGGTTCGTGACGTTGGCGTGGTCGGCCTCGTCGACGCTCGACACCGTGATGTCGATGAGGTTGTCGAGCTGGCGCACCGCGAGGCGAGCACTCTCGTCGATCATGGCCCAGTCCAGACCACCATCGACGAAGTGCTGCGAGAGGTTGATCGACGCCAGGTTGCAGACCGAGATGTTGACGCGGTATAGCGGCAGGCAGATCTCGGTGCAGAGGTTCGACAGGTGGATCGTGCCGGTGTTGTTGTTGATGGCCCGGTTGTTGATCGTGTCTTTCCAGGTCAGCCACGGGTGGCTGGTCGACTGCAGCGAGATGAGGATCTGCTTGAACTGCTCGCGCGCACCGATCTTCTTGAACATGTGCAGCTCGCCGCGCTCGGCCATGGCGATGTATTCGGCGTAGCGGGTCGAGAACTCTTTGCCGTAGAGCTCGTTGAGGTCGGCGACCTCGAGCGGGTCGAAGAGGTACCAGTCGTCGTCGTTCTGCACGCGCTTCAAGAACTCGTCGCTGATCCACACCGCGGTGTTG
>SXMG01000044.1 GCA_005778835.1 Actinomycetota bacterium | reverse complement strand
GATCGCGCCGCAGCGCAAGTAGTCGCCGTAGCTGAAGCCGCCCGGCAGCACGATCGCGTCGACACCCATGAGGTCGTGCGTGCCGTGCCAGAGCTCGACGGGCTCGGCACCCGCGAGACGAATGGCGCGCTGCGCATCGCGGTCGTCGAGCGAACCCGGAAAGGTGACGACGCCGATGCGCACTAGCGGGTCTCTCCGGCGACGCCCGCTGCGTCGACGTGCACGCTGATGACGTCTTCGATCACGCCGTTGCTGAGCATGTCGGCGGCGAGCTGCTCGACCGTCGCCATGAGGTCGGCGTCGACCTCGCCGTCGACGTGCAGCTCGAAGCGCTTGCCGATGCGCACGTCGCCGATCGCCTCGTGACCCAGACGGTGCAGAGCACCCGCGACGGCCTTGCCTGCCGGGTCGAGCAGTTCGGCCTTGGGCATGACCTCGACGACGATGGTGGGCACGGCGGGCTCCCTGCGACATAGGTGATGAGTACCCGCTCAGCCTATCCTGGGGGTTTTTCGCCCCGAACCAGAAGGAGGCCCCTCGTGCTCGAACTGACTGGCTACACCCTGCTCGGCGTCGCTGTTGCGATCGCTCTCGTCGCCGTGATCATCGTCGTCGGTGTCATCTCGCTCATCACGCGCGTCATCGCCCGACGATGGCCCGGCGTGTACCGCACCTTCGGGCCAGCCCGTCGTCGCTTGCGCGTGCTGCTGTTCGCCGTCGCGACCTGGATCGCGGTCTCGCTCACACTACCCGAGCCCACCTGGCGCGAGCCCGTCAACCAGGTGTTCACCATCGTGGTGATCGGGGCGAGCGCGTGGCTTCTGAGCGCGATCGTGCGACTCATGTTCGATCGGGTGCAGCGGCGCTATGACATCACCGCCGACGACAACCGCGTGGCGCGACGCATTCAGACGCAGCTCACCATCGTGCGCCGACTCGCCACCGTCGTCATCGGCGTGCTCGCACTCGCCGCGATGCTGCTCACCTTCCCGGGCGCACAGGCTGCCGGCGCGAGTCTGCTCGCCTCGGCCGGGCTCGTGAGCGTCGTCGCGGGACTCGCTGCGCAGTCGTCGCTGGCGAATGTCTTCGCGGGCATGCAGCTCGCGTTCTCCGACGCGATCCGCATCGACGACGTCGTCACCGTCGAGGGCGAGTTCGGCCGCATCGAAGAGATCACCCTCACGTATGTCGTTGTCAGCATCTGGGACGAGCGCCGTCTCGTGCTGCCGTCGACCTACTTCACGACCACGCCGTTCGAGAATTGGACCCGGCAGTCGGCGCAGCTCATGGGCACGGTCGAGCTCGACGTCGACTGGCGCGTCGACCTCGATGAGATGCGGCTCGAACTGACCCGCATCGTCGAAGCGAGCGAGCTGTGGGATGGCCGCACCGCGAGCATCGTCGCGACGGATGCGACCGGCGGCATTGTGCGCGTGCGCCCGCTCGTCAGCGCGCGCAACTCGAGTGAGCTGTGGGACCTGCGGTGCCACGTGCGCGAGAAGCTCGTCACCTGGGTGCGCCGCTCGCAACCCGAGGCTCTGCCGATTCAGCGGGTCGAACTGCCCGCACTCGAGTCGTTGGCCGAGGTGTCGAGCAGGTAGTCGGCCCGCTCGAGGGTGGCCGCGATCGCGGCCGCGTTGCGCTCGTCGGGGCCGAGCGCCCAGGCGCGCGCCGCATCCGGTGTCTTGCCGAAGGCGATGTGGCGCGCGATGAGGCGCGCATGTCTGGTCTCGTCGTCGAGCACGATGCCGACGCTCAGGTCGAGCAGCGGGGCGACGCGGTGCCAGCCGTGCTCGCGCAGCAACAGATAGTTGCCCTCGACCATGACGCACCGCAATTCAGGAGTCAGAGCGATCTGGTCGGGCACGGGCTCTTCGACACGCCGGTCGAAGCCGGGGGCGAGCACCGTCTCTCCTGAGGTGTGGAGATCGCGGAGCGAGCCGAGCAGCGCGACGAAGGCGTCGACGTCGAAGGTGTCGGGGGCGCCCATGCGATCGCGGCGGCCGAGTCGCACGAGTTCGGCCTGCGGCAGGTGGAAGCCGTCCATCGGCAGCACGACCGAGCCGGGCAACTCGGCCGTGAGGGCAGCCGCGAGCGTCGACTTGCCCGCGCCGGGAGCACCGACGAGGCAGACGATGAGGGGGCCGGATGCTCGGGACTGGGCCGGGCGCATCCGCTCGATCGCCGTGGTGAGGTCGACGAAATTGCGCAGCACTGTGCTCACGTCAGTGCGGGCCTCACGACGCGAGTGCCGCGCCGATGCCGTGACGGAACGCGTCGGCGACGATGAACTCGGCCCACTCGCGGTAGCCCTGGGCACTCGGGTGGAAGTCGTCGGTCGCGAAATGGTCGTCGGCGTAGGGCGGCAGCGGCGGCGTCATGTGAGCGCGCGGGAATCGCTGGAGTGCTCGGCGCGCGCTCACCTCGAGCGACTGCGAGTGCAGCGCGAGCGTCGTGCGCAGCGGCTCGGGCAGCAGGCCGAAGCGGTGGAAGGCCGGCAGGGCGCTCATGAGCACGACGGCCCGGGGGTGGGCGGCGAACACCGCGCGCACGATGCGCTTGATGTCGCGCCGGAAGGCCCGGTGCGAGCGCACCTGCATCGAGTCGTTGGCGCCGAGGCTGATCACGACGAGGTCGGTGGGCGCTCGGAGCGCCTCGTCGAGGTGGTCGCGGATGACGTCGCGGGCCGTCGCACCGTTGCGCCCGCGAGCCCGCCACCGCACAGGGCGCCCGGTGCGCTCGGTGAGCTCGGCCGTGAGGTGGCCTGCGAGCGCCTCGGCCGCATCGTCGACGCCGACGCCGACGGCCATCGAGTCGCCGAGCACGAGCACGTGGATCGGGTCGGTGCCGCCACCGCCCTCCCAAGGCTGAGGCGGCTCGGGCAGCAGGGGCACGACCCGGCGCAGACGCACCGTCTGCGGCAGCAGGATGGGCGCGAGCGCCAGCGCGACGGCTCGACTGAGCCGGCGGCCGCGCAACGGTCGGGGGCTCGAGGTCATGGGCGCGAGTCTAGGGCTGCGCGTGTATCAGTGATCGTCGAGCAGCCGGTCGAAGCCGACGCCCACGGCATCCTCGACCGCGAAGTCGGCCCAGTCTTTGTAGCCGATCGCACTCGGGTGAAAGTCGTCGCTCGCGAAGAAGCCGTCGGTGTACGGCGGCGGCGGGGGCGACATGTGGGCGCGCGGGTGGGCGGCGACGAGTTTTCGAGCCTCGAGTTCGAGCGCCTGCGAGTGCCGGTAGAGGCTGCGCCGTAGCGGGTCGGGCAGCAGCGAGAACCGGAAGAACGCGGGCAGCGACGACATGAGCAGGGCGGCGTCGGGATGCGCGGCGAAGGTGCGCTCGATGATGCGACGCACGTCGCGGCGGAACGCCCGTGCCGACCGCAGTGCGAGCGCGTCGTTGGCTCCGACCGTGAGAAAGACCAGGTCGGTGGGCTCGGCGAGCGCCGGCGTGAGGAAGTGGTGCACGAGGTCGGCCGCTGTTGCCCCGTTGCGCCCGGCCGCGCGCCAGTGCACCGGCCGGCCGGTGCGGGCGGCGAGCGCCTCGGCCAGGCGTCCACCGAGCCCGAGGTCGGCGTGCTCGACTCCCACACCCGCGGCCGTCGAGTCACCGATGACGAGCAGATGCAGGGGGCGGGATGCTCGCTCGCCGTCACTCGCGCCGTTCGAGTCGACGCGGCCGTGCCACGGAAGGGGAGCATCCGGCAGCCGCGGCGTGCTCTTGCGCAGTCGGCGCCCTTGCGTGAGCAGCACGGGCCCTTGAGCCGCGGCGATCGCGCGGCTCAGCCGCAGCCGGCGCGGAGGCCTGAACTCATTCACCCGCACAGCCTAAGTGCCCAACCCTTGCCAGATCTGGGGCAAAGAGGCGCTTCAAGGTCGGGGTTCTGCCGGTTTGAGGTGAATCTGGAGCCGGGTGCGCGTGCAGGTGCAGATCAGTGCGCGGGGCTCAAGCGCAGCAGGGTGCCCCAGGGGTCGTCGAGCTCGAGGGTGCGGCCGTCGTCGCGCACGGCGACTCCGTGGTGCTGCAGTCGCTCGGCGGTGGCGCCAAGCTCGTCGACGCCCGGCAGCACGATGTCGACCTGGCCGAGGCCCAGAGCGGGCATCCGTCGGCCGGCGCCGCCGCTGCGCCACACGTTCATCGCCATGTGGTGGTGGTAGCCGCCCGCGCTCACGAAAATCGCCTGGCCGCCGAACGAGGTGGTGAGGTCGAAGCCGAGCTGGTCGACGTAGAAGTGCTGCGCGGTCGCGGTGTCGCCGACGCTCAAGTGCACGTGACCGACGACACTCGGGGCCGAGCCGTGCGCCGCGAGGGCCTCGTCGGTGAGGTGCTCGCGCAGAAAGGCGTTGGGGTCGAGAAACAGCGTGCCCATCTCGACCGTGCCGTGCACCCACGACCACTGGGTGCGATCGCGATCCCAGTAGAGCTCGACGCCGTTGCCCTCGGGGTCGTCGAAGTAGAAGGCCTGGCTGACGAGGTGGTCGGCTGAGCCGGTGAACCGCTGCGGATGCGCCGTCGCGACCGTGTAGACCGCCGCGGCGAGGGCGGCCTGCGTCTCGAACAGGATCGCCGTGTGGAAGAGCCCGGCCTCGCGGGGCCCCGCATGCTTGAGCGTCGGGCTGTGCCGCAGGACGATGACCGGCACGGATGCTGATCCCGCGGTGCCCGCCCGCCCGAGCGTCACGACCGGGCCGTCGGCAGTCAGCACGCTCAGGCCGACCGCGTCGCGGTAGTACGCCGTCATCGCGTCGAGGTCGGCGACGTCGAGGGTCACCGCGCCCATGGCGGTGTCGGCGGCGAGGCGGGTCGAGTCGGTCATGCAGAACTCAACCGCGCCGGGCTGCGGGCCATTCCGCTGCGCCTCGGCCCCAGATTCGCCTCATATGGGCGGAACCCCGACCTCGAAGCGCCCCTTTGCCCCAGATCTGGGGCAAACCGGCGCTAGGCGCAGAGGCGTTGGATGAGCTCGCGGTAGCGGGCGGCCGTGCGCTCGACGATCTCTGGGGGCAACGCCGGGGGCTCGCCCACCTTGTCCCAGTGCGCGGCGAGCCAGTTGCGCACGATCTGCTTGTCGAAGCTGTCGAGGCGTGACGGGCCGCCGGCCGCGTAGAGTTCGGCGTCCCAGTAGCGCGAACTGTCGCTCGTCAGCACCTCATCGCCGAGGGTCAGCGCACCCGTGGCCGGGTCGGTGCCGAACTCGAACTTGGTGTCGGCGAGCACGACTCCGCGCTCGAGCGCGATCTCGCTCGCGGTGGCGAAGATCGAGAGCGACGCATCCCGCAGCGCTGTCGCCACCGACACCCCGACGAGCTCGACCGAGCGCTCGAAGGTGATGTTCTCATCGTGCTCGCCCATGGGCGCCTTGAACGCGGGCGTGTAGAGCGGCTCGGGCAGGCGGTCGCCGTCGCTCAGGCCCGTGGGCAGCGCGATGCCGCACACGGTGCCCGACTCGCGGTACTCAGCCCAGCCGGATCCGGTGAGGTACCCGCGCACGACGCACTCGATCGGGTGCATGTCGAGGCGCTTGACGAGCATGGCGCGGTCGGCGACCTCGGCCGGCAAGTCAGCCCTCTCGGCGAGGTGGTTGGGCACGGGCAGCCGCGCGAACCACCAGCGGGTCAGCTGGGTCAGCAGAGCACCCTTGCCCGGGATGCCCGGCTCGAGCACGTGGTCGAACGCACTCACCCGATCGCTCGCGACGACGAGCAGGAGCGAAGGAAGATCGGCGTGCTCGTAGAGGTCGCGCACCTTGCCCGAGTAGACGTGCTGCCAGCCGAGCGCGGCGAGAGCATCCATCAGACGACGCGCGCGGCGATGTCGGTGCGGTACTGGCCGCCCTCGAGGCCGATGCGACCCATCGCCTCGTAGGCGCGCTCGCGGGCCTGGGAGAAGTCGGTTCCGGTCGCGACGACGCTCAGCACGCGGCCGCCCGTCGCGACGAAGCCGTCGATGGTGCGAGCGGTGGCGGCGTGCGCGATCGTGACGCCCTCGACCGCGGCGGCCTCGTCGAGACCGGTGAGCGCGCGGCCCGTGATCGGCAGCTCGGGGTAGCCCTCGCTCGCGAGCACGACCGTGACCGCCACGTCGTCGCTGAACTCCGGATGCGGGCGCCCGGCGAGCTGGCCGGTACTCGCCGCGAAGAGCAGCTCGCTCAGCGGCGTGACGAGGCGCGGCAGCACGACCTGCGTCTCTGGGTCGCCGAAACGGGCGTTGAATTCGATGACGCGGATGCCCCGCTCGGTGACAATGAGACCGCAGTAGAGCAGGCCGATGAACGGAGTCTGCTCGGCCGCGAGCTGGCGCACCGTCGGCTCGGCGACCGTGCGGATCACCTCGTCGACGAAGCCCTCGGGTGCCCACGGCAGCGGCGAGTAGGCGCCCATGCCGCCGGTGT
>SXMG01000043.1 GCA_005778835.1 Actinomycetota bacterium | reverse complement strand
GGCCGCTTCGACCGGCAGATTCAGGTCGCCGCCCCCGACATGAAGGGTCGCGAGAAGATTCTGCAGGTGCACGCCAAGGGCAAGCCCATGGCCGAGAACGTCGACCTCGAGGTGCTCGCCCGCAAGACTCCTGGCTACACGGGCGCCGACCTCGCCAACGTGCTCAACGAGGCCGCGCTGCTCACCGCGCGCGTCAACGGCGAGCGCATCACGAATGAAGCACTCGACGAGGCCGTCGACCGCGTCATGGCCGGCCCGCAACGGCGCACGCGCATCATGCGCGACCACGAGAAGCTCATCACCGCCTACCACGAGGGCGGCCACGCACTCGCGGCCGCGGCCATGCGACACACCGACCCCGTCACGAAGGTCACGATCCTTCCGCGCGGGCGCGCGCTCGGCTACACGATGGTGCTGCCGATCGACGACAAGTACTCGGTGACCCGCAACGAGCTGCTCGACCAGCTCGCCTACGCCATGGGCGGCCGCGTCGCCGAAGAGATCGTCTTCCACGACCCGACCACCGGCGCCTCGACCGACATCGAGAAGGCCACGTCGATCGCGCGCCGCATGGTGACCGAGTACGGCATGAGCGCCACCGTCGGAGCCATCAAGCTCGGCTCATCGAGCGGCGAGGTCTTCTTGGGCCGCGACATGGGCCACCAGCGCGACTACAGCGAGAGCGTCGCTGAGAACGTCGACGCCGAGGTGCGCGCGCTCATCGACCAGGCGCACGACGAGGCCTGGACGGTCATCAACGACAACCGCGACATTCTCGACCGCCTCGCGACCGAGCTGCTCGAGAAAGAGACGCTCGACCACCTGCAGCTCGCCGAGCTCTTCGCCGACGTCAAGAAGCTGCCCGAGCGCCCGCAGTGGCTCTCGAGCATCGACCGCCCGCTGCCCGACCTGCCGCCCGTGCCGATGCCGAGCAAGGCGCAGCTCGATGCGGGTGCCCTCGCGCGCACCCACCACGACTTCACCAAGCGCACCGACTGAGGCCCCGTTTCATGCCCCCGATCGACCAAGCACGCATCGAGGCGGCCGTCGCCGAGATTCTTGCCGCGATCGGTGAAGATGCGCAGCGGCCCGGTCTGCTCACGACCCCGCAGCGGGTCGCCGAGTCGTACACCGAGTTCTTCGCCGGCGTCGGCGTCGACCCCGTGCCGCTGCTGAGCGACGAGGTCGAGATGCAGACCGACCCGGGCGAGCGCGGCGAGCTCGTGCTGCTGCGCGACATCGCCCTGCGCTCGATCTGCGAGCACCACCTGCTGCCCTTCACGGGAGTCGCCCACGTGGCCTACCTGCCCGCCGAGCGGCTCGTCGGCATCGGGCGCATCGCCCGCGTCGTCGAGACGGTCGCTTCGCGCCCTCAGCTGCAGGAGCGCCTCGGCGAAGACGTCGTCGCCGCGCTCGACACCGGGCTCGCTCCTCACGGCGTGCTCGTCGTCATCGACGCTCGGCACGGCTGCGTCGGCGCCCGCGGACCGCGGCAGGCCGAGAGTACGACCGTCACGGTCGCCTCGAGCGGAGCCCTCTCCGACCCGGTGCGCCGCGCCGAGGTGATGGCCCTCATCGGCGGGCGCGGCTGATGAGCCTCGCCGGGGGTACGGCCCACGCACGCCCGCAGCTGTGGGGCATTCTCAACGTCACGCCCGACTCGTTCAGTGACGGCGGGCGCTTCGTCGAGGTCGATGCGGCCGTCGCACAGGGGCTGCGCCTGGTCGCCGAGGGCGCTGGAGTCATCGACGTGGGCGGCGAGTCGACCCGGCCGGGCGCCGAGCCCGTGTCGCCGAAGGTCGAGCGCGAGCGCGTGGTGCCGGTGGTGGCGTCCTTAGCCGCGGAGGGCATCCGTGTCTCGATCGACACCATGCACGCCGCGACGGCCGCTGCCGCGGTGGATGCCGGTGCCGTCATCGTCAACGATGTGAGCGGCGGGCTGCACGACCCCGACATGGCGGCCCTCGTCGCCGAGGTCGAGGTCGACTTCGTGGCGATGCACTGGCGCGGGCCCAGCGATCAGTGGGATGCCGTGAGCAGCTACGAGTGGGCTCCGCACGATGTGCGCGACGAGCTGCGCGCGCGGCTCGACGCCCTGCTCGAGGCGGGCATCGCGCCGCGTCGCCTGTGGGTCGACCCGGGGCTCGGCTTCGCGAAGCACCCCGAACACAACTGGCAGCTGCTCGCGCACCTCGCCGAGTTCGACGTGCTCGGCGCTCGCGTGCTCGTCGGCGCCTCGCGCAAGCGCTTCATCGGTGCGCTGCTGCCCGACGACGCCCCTCTCGACGAGCGCGACCTGCCGACGGCGGTCATCGGCGCGCTCGCCGCGGTCGCGGGGGTGGATGCTCTGCGGGTGCACGACGTGCGCTCGAGCGCCCGCGCACTCGATGTGGTCGAGGCCTGGCGCGGCGGCTGGGGCGGGGGTGCCGCGTGAGTGTCGAGCACAGCAGTGCGCCGCGCGACGCCATCACCCTCACGGGCCTGCGAGCGCGGGGGCACCACGGCGTCTTCGAGCACGAGCGCCGCGACGGGCAAGACTTCATCATCGACGTGCGCGTCACTCTTGATCTTGCGCGCGCGGCCTCGAGCGATGATGTGGCCGACACCGTGCACTACGGAGAGCTCGCGATCGCCGTCGTCGAGGCCGTCGAGTCCGACCCCGTCGACCTCATCGAGACCGTCGCCGAGCGGGTCGCGGCCCTCGCGCTCGGCTATCCGGCAGTGCACGAGGTCGAGGTCACGGTGCACAAGCCGCAGGCTCCGATACCGGTGCCGTTCGACGACGTGAGCGTCACGATCGTGCGAGGTCGGCCGTGACCGCGGCGCACTGGGCGACGGCCGTCATCGCGCTCGGCAGCAACCTCGGCGACCGGCAGGCGACGCTCGAGCACGCCGTGACCGCGCTCGACGCGCTGCCCGACTCGAGCATTCTGGCCGTCTCGTCGTGGCACGGCACGGTGGCGCTCACGGTCGACGGTCTCGACCCCGAGCGGCCGGCCTACCTCAACGGCGTCGCCCTGCTGCAGACCCGGCTCGACCCCTACACGCTGCTCGACGCGATGCGCGCGATCGAGGCGGCCAACGGCCGAGAGCGCGACGAACGATGGGGCGACCGCACGCTCGACCTCGACCTCATCGCCCTCGACGCGCTCGAGATCGACTCTGAGGTGCTGCAGGTTCCGCACCCGCGGGCGCACGAGCGCGACTTCGTGCTCGCGCCCTGGCTCGAGGTGCAGCCCGACGCCGAGCTTCCGGGGCACGGGCCGATCGCGGCCCTGCTCGCCGGGTTGCGCGAGACGCCGAGCCCCGAGGTCGCCCCGTGAACCGTACGAAGCCGCTGCCGTTGCTCATCGCCACGCTCGCGGGGCTCGTGGCGCTCTACCTCGTGAACATCGTGCTCGCGATGCGCGGCGTCGCCGTGCTCGTGCCGCCGGTGTCGCTCGCGGTCGCGCTCGCGCTCATCGCGGTGCTGCTCGTCGCCTTCGCGTGGCCCGTGCGCAGCGCCGCCAAGGGCGAGCGCCGCATCGACCCGTTCTTCGCCACCCGCGTGGTCGTGCTCGCGAAGGCGAGCGCGCTCGCGGGTGCGCTGCTCGCGGGGGCCGCGGCGGGCATCCTGTTCTATCTGCTGAGTCGTGCCGTCGTGCCGTTAGGCTCGTCGCTGACCGCGGGGGCGACACTGGTGGCTGCGGTGGCTCTCGTGGCCGCCGCCCTCGTGGCCGAGCACTGGTGCTCGCTGCCGCCCGACGAGCCGACCGACGAACTCACGCAGGAGTCAGCATGACCACGACCCCCGAACCGCGCCGACTCGAACGCCCCGAGACCGAGTGGCAGCGGGTGTCGCCGAAGTACATTCCTGTCGACATGCTCTCGACGCTCATTTTCGGCGCGATCGTCACCGCTGCCGGGTTCATTCCGTTCTGGTTCGGCTGGCAGGAGGGCTGGTTCATCGGCGCCGCACTCGGGGCGATCTTCCTCGTCGTGCTCGCGCTCACGCCGCGCCGGGTTCGCGCCATCGGCTACCTCCTGCGCGACGACGATCTGCTCTTCCGTCGCGGCATCATGTTCCAGCGCTTCGTCTCGGTGCCCTACGGCCGCATGCAGCTCGTCGACATCAACCGCGGGCCGCTCGCCCGCGCGTTCGGCCTCGCCGAGCTCAAGTTCGTCACGGCGGCCGCGTCGAGCGGCGTGACGATTCCCGGCCTGCCGTTCGACACAGCCGAGCAGCTGCGCGACCACCTCGTGGCGGTCGCCGAGACCCGCCGGGCAGGGCTGTGAGCACGGTCGGGCCGGAGTCGCAGGCAGAGTCGCAGCCGACTGCGCCCGCTGGCGCCGAGCAGGGCAGCCCGGCTCCGGCGCCCACGACAGTGCCAGCATCCGCCCTCGCGACCGACTACGCCGACGGCGAGTGGCACCGGCTGCACCCCGCGACGCCGCTGTTCCGGGGCGGGCTCGCCTTCGTCGCCATCATCGGCGTACTCATCGTGAACCTGCGCGACCGCTTCATCGAGTTGTTCTTCGGCGGCGGCGACGACATCTTCATCCCCGGCCCGCCGAGCGGCGACCTCGAGTCAGACGCGATCGACTTCATCGTGCGCGAAGAGCTCATCCTCGTGGCACTGCTCGTCGGGCTCGGAGTGCTGCTGCTCATCGTCGCCGGGTTCTGGCTCTCGTGGCGCATGCACACCTTCCGCATCACCGACGAGGTCGTCGAGGTGCGCTCGGGCATCGTGTTCCGCACGAACCGCAAGGGGCGGCTCGACCGCATTCAGGGCATCAACATCGGTCGCCCGTTCATCCCCCGCCTCTTCGGCGCCGCCAAGCTCGAGGTGTCGTCGGCGGGCAACGACGCCAACGTGCAGCTCGCCTACCTGCGCGGCAAGGACGCTGACGCCCTGCGCCGCGACATTCTGCTGCTCGCCTCGGGGGCCCGCCGCGAGGCCGCCGTCGACAGCGCCGAGGGTACGACGGCGAGCGGGATGCTCGACGCACGCGTCTCAGAACTGCTCGCCCCCGAGCTCGACGTCGAACTGACCGCCCCCGAGTCGGTCGTGCGCATGAACCCCGGGCGGCTCATCGGCTCGATCCTGCTGAGCGAGACCACGATCATCCTCGTCGGGCTCATGATCGGGCTCGCGATCTTCGTCGGCATCACGGGCGAGCTCTTCCTGCTGTTCGCGATGTTCCCCACGCTCATCGGTCTCGCAGGCTTCGCGATCGCGCGCTTCACCCGGTCACTGCGCTACTCGATCGCCTCGACCCCTGACGGCGTGCGCGTCGGCTTCGGTCTGCTCTCGACCACGAACGAGACGCTGCCGCCCGGGCGCATCCACTCGGTGCGCGTCAGTCAGCCGCTGCTGTGGCGACCCGCGGGCTGGTGGCAGATCGCCGTCAACCGCGCCTCGCGCTCGTCGCAGAACGGCGCGGCCGGCCAGCAGCAGACGACCATCCTGCCCGTCGGCAACCTCGACGATGTGCGTGCCGTGCTCGGCCTGCTGCTGCCCGACGTCGCGACCGACGAGGCGCGGGCGACGCTCGAGCTCGGCCTGCTCGGCTCGGGCGACGAGGGCGGCTTCACGATCTCGCCGCCGCGAGCGCGCGCGATTCGCTGGTTCTCGCGGCGCCGCAACGGGTTCGCGCTCACGCCAGCCGCGGTGCTGCTGCGCACGGGCGCGATCTGGCGAGGGCTCACCATCGTGCCCTTCGCCCGCCTGCAGTCGGTGTCGGTGAACCAGGGCCCGCTGCTGCGGTCGCTGCGGCTCGCCGCCGTGCACGCCCACACCGTGGCTGGGCCGATCTCGCCGACGCTCGGTGCCCTCGATCGCACCGACGCGATGACCTTCTTCGACACCGTGCGCGACGCGGCCATCGCGAGCGCGGACACCGACCGCACGCACCGCTGGCGCTCGTGATGAGTGCGCGCGACGGCCGGCTCGGCGTCGGCATCATCGGCGCGGGGCGGGTGGGCCCCGTGCTCGGCGCTGCCCTCGCGGGCGCCGGGCACGCGCTCGTCGGCATCTCCGCGGCGACCGACGACGAGCGCGATCGCGTCGAGAGCATGCTGCCGGGGGTACCCGTGCTCGAAGTGCCGAGCATCGTCGAGCGCAGCGAGCTCGTCATCATCGCGGTGCCCGATGACCAGTTGAGCGATCTCGTCGCAGGGCTAGCGGCCCTCGGAGCGTGGCAGCCGGGCCAGCTCGTGCTGCACACGGCCGCGGCGCTCGGCGTCGCGGTGCTCGACCCCGCGCGTGCTGCGGGCGCCATACCGCTGGCGGTGCATCCGGCCCTCGCGTTCACCGGCACGAGCGTCGACCTGGCCCGCCTGCGCGACGCGTGGTGCGCGGTGACGGCGCCGACTCCCGTGCTGCCGATCGCCCAGGCACTCGTCGTCGAGATGGGGGCCGAGCCGATCGTCATCGACGAGCACGACCGCGCCGCCTACGCCGAAGCGGTGGCCGCTGCCTCGCAGTTCTCGACCGCGATCGTCGGCCAGTCGGTCGAGGCCCTGCGCGCGATCGGAGTCGAGCAGCCCGGGCGCGTGCTGGGCGCCGTCGTGCGCTCGGCCGTCGAGAATGCGCTGCAGAGCGCCACCGTCGATAGCATCGACCGGTGACCGACTCCGCGCCTCCCGCCGTCGAGACGACCATCGCCGGTGTGCGGTCTCGGCTCGACGCCGCCCGCTCCGCCGGGTCGACGAGCGCTCTCGTGCCGACCATGGGCTCGCTGCACGACGGCCATCTCGCCCTCGTCGAGCGCGCGCGGGAGATCGCCGACGTCGTGATCGTCTCGATCTTCGTGAACCCGATGCAGTTCGGGCCGAGCGAAGACTTCGAGAAGTACCCGCGCGACGTCGACGCCGATCGGGATGCTCTCATCGGCCACGGCGTCACCGCCGTCTTCGCCCCCGAGGTCGACGAGATCTACCCCTCGGGTGCCGTGCAGATTCGCGTCACGGCGGGCGCGGCGGGCGAGCGATTCGAGGGGCGGTCGCGCCCCGGACACTTCGACGGCATGCTCACGGTGGTCGCGAAGCTGCTCGGCATCGTGCAGCCGCACCTCGCCGTCTTCGGCGAGAAAGACGCGCAGCAGGTCTACCTGGTGCAGCGCATGGTGCGCGACCTCGATATTCGCACCCGCATCGAGGTCGTCGAGACCGTGCGGGCCGACGATGGCCTCGCCCTCTCGAGCCGCAACCAGTTTCTGGGTGAGCGGCAGCGCCGGGCTGCGCGGGCGATTCCCGACGCGCTCGAAGCGGCCCAGTCGGCCGCGGACCGCGGGCTCGATGCCGTCATCGCTGCCGCGCAGGGCGTGCTCATGGGCGCCGACGGCGTCGAGCTCGACTACTTCGCCGTCGTGCGCCCCGACACCTTCCAGCCCGTCGACGACGACCACCGCGGACCCGCGCGGGCGCTCATCGCCGCACGGGTGGGCGAGACGCGGCTCATCGACACCGAGCTGCTGCACATAGGCTGAAACGCTGAACCGAGGAGCCTGATGAGCGAGAAAACTGCCGCACCTGCCGAGCAACCCGCCGAGCCGACGGTCGAGGAGATCGCCGAGCAGAAGCAGGTGCGCCTCGACAAGCGGCAGCGCATGCTCGACGCGGGGCTCGAACCGTACGCGGTCGGCCTCGAGGTGACGACGACGATTCCGGATGTTCGCGAGCGGTTCCCCGACCTCGATGTCGACACCACCACGGGTGAGCGGGTCGCCCTCGCCGGCCGTGTCGTCTTCAGCCGCAACACCGGCAAGCTCTGCTTCGCGACCCTGCAGTCGGGCGAGGGCAGCCGCCTGCAGGTGATGGTGAGTCTCGCCGAAGTGGGCGACGAGTCGCTCGACCGCTGGAAGGAGTTCGTCGACCTCGGCGACCACGTCTTCGTCGAGGGCGAGGTCATCACGAGCAAGCGCGGTGAGCTCAGCGTCATGGTGTCGAGCTGGGCGATCGCGGCGAAGGCAATTCTGCCGCTGCCGAACCTGCACAGCGAGCTGAACGACGAGACGCGCGTGCGCCAGCGCTACCTCGACCTGATCGTGCGCGAGCAGGCGCGTCAGACCGTGCGCGCCCGCGCCGCCGCCGTCGCCAGTCTGCGCAGCACGTTCGCGAGCCACGGCTATCTCGAGGTCGAGACGCCCATGCTGCAGACGATGCACGGCGGAGCATCCGCGCGCCCCTTCGTCACCCACTCGAACGCCTTCGACACCGAGCTGTTCCTGCGCATCGCGCCCGAGCTGTTCCTCAAGCGGGCCGTCGTCGGCGGCATCGAGCGCGTGTTCGAGATCAACCGCAACTTCCGCAACGAAGGCGCCGACTCGACCCACAGCCCCGAGTTCGCCATGCTCGAGGCGTATCAGGCCTACGGCGACTACCACCAGATGGCCGACCTGACGCAGGAGATGATCCAGAACGCGGCGCTCGCCGTGTCGGGCTCGCACGTCGTGACGTGGGCCGACGGCACCGAGTACGACCTCGGTGGCGAGTGGGACCGCCTGAGCATGTACACGAGCCTCAGCGGTGCGGCCGGAGTCGAGATCACGCCGCAGACCCCGATGGCCGAGCTGAAGAAGCTCGCGGATGCAGTCGATATCGAGATCGAGCACCCGCTGCCCGGCAAGTACGTCGAAGAGCTGTGGGAGCACTTCGTGAAGGGCGACCTCGTGCGCCCGACCTTCGTCATGGACTTCCCGGTCGACACGAGCCCGCTCGTGCGCGAGCACCGCAGCATCGCGGGCGTCGTCGAGAAGTGGGATCTCTACGTGCGGGGCTTCGAGCTCGCCACGGCCTACACCGAGCTCGTCGACCCCGTCGTGCAGCGCGAGCGGTTCGTCGCGCAGGCGGCGCTCGCCGCGGGCGGCGACCTCGAGGCGATGCAGCTCGACGAGGCCTTCTTGACCGCGCTCGAGCACGGCATGCCCCCGAGCGGCGGTATGGGCATGGGCATCGACCGCCTGCTCATGGCCCTCACGGGTCTCGGCATTCGCGAGACGATTCTCTTCCCGCTGGTGAAGTAGGGTCGCGACATGGCGTTCGACCGCGAAGACCCGCTCAAGCTGCCCGGCGACGACAAGAAAAGGTCGGGCCCCAGCATGAACCGGCTGGCGCTCTGGCTCGTCGTCGGCGGCATCGGGGCCTATCTGCTGCTCTCGGGCATCGTCGGCATTCTCGCCAAGGGCTGAGATTCTCTCGCGGTCTACCCCCTAAGGGGGGCCTGTTCGCGTCGCCGACCCCGGCCTAGCCTGAGGGCACCCGAACCACGATGCCTGCCGCCCCCGACGGTCGGCATCGATCGCCTGACCCGAACGGCAACCCCCATGCTGTCTCACCGACTCCGCGCTCTCGCCGCCCTCGTGCCCGTGCTCGCCCTCGGCGGCCTTCTCGTCGCCAGCCCGAGCCTCGCCGCGCAGTCGCTGCGCATCACGAGCCCCGTTTCGGGCACCACCGTGGCGGGAGTCTTCGACGTCACGGGCACCGCCGACGGCGATGCCACGGCCGAGATCGCCGTCGCACTCGCGCCGCAGACCTTCGGCGACTGCGGGGCTGCCGTGCTCGAGCGCGACGCCGTGGTCGACGCATCGGGCGGCTTCGCGGCGAGCATCCCGAGCGCCGCCGTCGCCGACGGCGTCTACTGCGTGATCGTCACCCTCGGCGACGGCCGCCTCTCGACCGCCGTCGGTGACGTCACCGTGCGCAACGCGTCAGACCTCGACGAGTCGCTCGAGGGGCCGCAGCTGCCGACCGAGTCGCTCGACGACGAGACCGTGTCGACGGATGCTGCGCTCGCGCCCATCGCCGACGCCCAGCTGCTCGCTCCGCTCGTGGTGGGGGCCGCGGCGACGCTCGCGCTCATCGTGCTCGTGCTCGCACTGCTGCAGCGCCGACGCTCTGAGTAGGCCCGGCCTGCCCGCACTCGACCCACGCGCAGTCGAGTGGTCGTAGGGTGGTGCTCATGCCTGAAGACTTCTGGGGCAACGCGATCTTCTCGGTGACCCCGACGATCCTGCTCGGACTCATCTTCTGGTTCGCCATGCGCGCGATCATCCGCGCCGACCGGGCTGAGCGTCAGACCTACTCGCAGATCGAGGCCGAAGAGCGCGCCCGACTCGAGAAGCTCGGCGCTGACCCGCACGAGTAGCGGCGATCATGGCGCTGCGACCGCTGCCCCCGTCGGTCGACGAGGCTCTGCAGACCGTTCACGACGAACTGCTCGAGGTCGATGACGGCGAACTGCCCGACTACATTCCACCGCTCGCGAAGGTCGATCCGCGCCAGTTCGGCCTCGCGGTCTGCACCCCAGACGGCGGGTTCACCGCGACGGGCGACCACGACGTCGCCTTCAGCGTGCAATCGATCTCGAAGGTCTTCTCCCTCGCGCTGGCGCTCGTCGATCGCGGGCTCGACGGCGTGCTCGAGCACGTGGGAGTCGAGCCCAGTGGAGAGTCGTTCAACGCGATCAGTCTGGAAGAGGGAACGGGGCGACCCGATAATCCGCTCATCAACGCGGGCGCGATGGTCACCTCGTCGCTTGTGAAGGCCGACTCCGCCGAGGAGCGGTTCGACCGCATCCGGGCGATGCTGTCGGCGAGCGCGGGTCGCGAGCTCGAGGTCGACGAGAACGTCTTCGAGCAAGAGCTCGAGGTCGCCGACCACAATCGTGCGCTCGCTCACTTCATGCGCAGCGCCGGGTCGTTGACCGCCGACGTCGACGAGACGCTCGAGGTGTACCTGCGGCAGTGCGCCGTGCTGGTGACGGCAGGCGATCTCGCGGTCATGGCCGCGACGCTCGCCGCGGGAGGCCGCAACCCGCTGACCGATGAGCGCGTCTTCTCGTCAGACGTGGCCCGCCACGTGCTCACGGTGATGGTGACGTGCGGCATGTACGACGCCTCAGGCGAGTGGATGCTTCGGGTCGGCAGCCCCGCCAAGAGCGGCGTCTCGGGCGGCATCATCACCGCGAGCCCGGGCCAGTTCGGGCTCGGGCTCTTCAGCCCGCCGCTCGACGAGCAGGGCAACAGCGTGCGCGCGGTGCAGGCCTGCGAACGACTCGCCGAGCGCTTCTCGTGGCACACTCTCGCACTGCCGGAAGACCGCAGACTGCCCGTCGAGCTGGAAGACGGCGACTCAGAGACCGTGTCCGGCGGCGATTCGGCCTAGTCGCGCGGCTTGAGCCGCACGGTCGGCAGCACCGGGGCGGGCAGCGCCGAGCCGTTCCACCCCTCGACCCTGCCGAAACGGCCGTGGGCGTCGGCACCGCCGACGACCTCGCCCTGCCACTGCTCGCGGAACGCCACGATCTCGTCGTGGTCGCGGCCGATGAAGTTCCACCACATGACGATGGGCTCGCCGAGCGGCTCGCCGCCCAGCAGCAGCGCCCGCAGCGGTGCGTCGCCCGCGGTGACGCGCAGGCTGTCACGGCCGGGCCCGCGGTAGCCGAGGTGGTCGCGGGGGATCTCGGTGTGATCGAGCAGCGCCGTGCCAGCATCCACGAGAAGTCCGTGCTCGAAGTGCGGGTTCACGGGCAGGTCGACGCTCGCCCCAGCCGGTAGGTCGAGCTGCGCGCCGACCAGACCCGTGAAGGTGCGCACGGGGCTCGGCGCTGAGCCGGCCAGCTCGCCGACGAAGACCCGCAGCGTCGCGTCGCCGACCGGGAGCGGCGCGGGCTCGGCGTGCTCGAAGAACGGTGCCACGTGCCGGTCGCGGTCGGGCAGGGCGACCCACAGCTGCGCGCCATGCAGGCGCCGTGTCTCGGGCGTCGACACTTCAGAGTGCTGAATGCCCGACCCCGCGGTCATGAGGTTGACCTCGCCGGGGCGCACCATGGCGTGCGCGCCGGTCGAGTCGCGGTGCTCGACCTCGCCTTCGAACAGCCAGCTCACCGTCTGCAGCCCCGTGTGCGGATGCGGCGGCACCGTCATGCCGCCGGTGTCGGCCACATCGTCGGGGCCGTAGTGGTCGACGAAGCACCATGCGCCGATGAGGCTGCGGGCCCGCTGAGGCAGGGTGCGGCGCACGGTCATGGCGCGCGGCCCGCCAAGCGGAACCTCGCGCGGTTCGAGCACCTGGATGCTCGCCTCGGGCTGCGCGTCGGCCACGAGCTCGTCGGGCTCGACCTCAAGGTTGCTCACCCGATCACCCTACGTCGGCGGGGTTCAGGATTCGACGACGAGCAGCTCGCCGACCTCGCAGTCGAGCGCCTCGCAGATCGCGCGCAGCGTCGAGAACCTGATAGCCCGAGCTCGGTCGTTCTTGAGCACCGACAGGTTGACGATGCTCACGCCGACGAGCTCGCTCAACCGCGTGAGCGTCATGCCGCGTTGCTCGAGCAGCTCGTCGAGGCGGCAGTGGATGCCCGTCTCCTCCTCATCCGAGACAGCCGGGCTCATCAGACCAACCCTGAAGTGTCGCGCTGCAGGCGCTCGCCGTTGCGGATCAGCCCCGCGACGACGACGAGCGCGAGCCCCACGCCGATCGGCACGAGGTCAACGCTCCAGAACGGAGGGAAGTAGCTCGAGCCCGTCATCGCGTCGGGCTTCAGCGCGAAGAGCTGCTCGTGCACTCGTGCACCCGATAACGCTGCGGCGGCCTGAGCGGCGATCGAGCCAGCGGCGAGCACCGAGCCCCCGATCACGAGCAGACGACCGAGTCGGGGCGAGAACGGCTCGGGCGCGATCGACTGCTGCGCGAGGCGCGCGACCATGACGAGTAGCGTGACGATCACCGCCGTGGTGATGGCGACCTCGGCGGCGACGAGCACCCGGCTGAGGCCGTCGACACCACTGACGCTCAAGATCATGGCGACCTGTTCGGTGCCGCCGCTCGCCACGTCGGCATCAGACGCGCGGAGTTCTGCGGGCGGAATCTCTGCGGTCGCGATGACCGGCACGCGCAGCGTCAGGGTTTCGAGGGCGAAGGCCCCGACGATGCCGACGATGCCGCCGACGACGTTGAGCAGGGCGAGCACGATGGCGCCGCCCGCGACGAGGCGGGGCAGCCACGGGCCGGTGCGACGCTGGCTGCCGATGCCGGCGACGAGCAGCACGGCGAAGCCGAGCCCGACGAGCAGTACGAGAGTGATCGGATCCATCAGACGAGCCCCTTCGTGTCGTTTTGCAGCTGTCGAGCGCCGAGGTAGACGAGACCGGCCAGCAGCAGCACGGTGCCGAGCACGAGCAGCGGGCCGTCGATGACCCCGATGTCGTAGTAGTGCACCTGCACCCACTGCTCGCCGCCGCTCGTGGCGTAGCCGAGCTGCTCGAGCGCGATCGAGTCGGCTCGGTGTCGCAGCCACGGGGCGAGCCAGGCGGTCACGAGGGAGAGGGCGGCGAGAACGAAGAGCCCGGATGCCGCGGACGCCGCGAAGGTGCGACCGGTCCAAAGGCGGCGGCAGAGCAGCAGGATGACGACGGTTGCGGCGAGGAAGGTGAGTGTCGTGACCCAGATCGCGAGCGCCTGCAGCAGCTTCGACTCTGCGAGAGGCTCGAAGCTCGAGATCAGCACCGTCCAGTAGTACGAGGTCGACTGCGCACTATCGCCGGGAATGTTCGCCGCGACGCCCATGGGCGAGCCCAGACCGACCTCGAGATCGTAGGCGCCTTCGAGCAGGTACACCGTGCGCACGATGTCGTTGAGCAGCATGGCGAGGGTCATGAGCGTCGTGAGAGCCGCGACGACCAGCAGGATGAGTCGGCCACCAGCGCGGCCAGGGGAAGACGTGTTCATCAGACGAGCCCTTTCGTGTCGTGCTGCAACCGCTCACCGATGCGGAAGACGTAGGCGAGCCCGACCACGGCGATACCGACGAACACCACCGTGGGGTCGGCCGTGAAGCCGGGAACGAAGAGCTGACCGCCCACGAGCTCGTTGAGTTCGAAGGCCGTCATCATGCGGCCGATTCCGCCGAGCCCGACCGCGAGCATCATGCCGATCGAGAGCACTGCGCCGACCGTCGTCGTGACGGCGAAGAGCGAGCGGTGGAAGGCCTCACCCCGAGCAATGCGCATGAGCGTGTAGCCGATGGCGGCGCTGACGACCGCGACGATGATGCCGATCACAGCTCGTTCGAGCAGCAGCAGCACGAGCGCGCCGCTGCTCAGTACAGCAGTGTCGAGCGTCACGACGGCGCTCTCGGGGGAGATGCTGCGGATGCCAGGCACACCCTCGGTCGAGCTGCCGATCGAGGCCCCCGCCTCGAGCAGCAATTCGATCGACAGCCCGTCATCGGTCAGCAGAGGAATCAGAGCGCTCGCAACGGCGACGACGAGCGCGACCACGGTCGCGGCGAGGGCGATACCCGCCGTGCCTCGCAGCGCCATGCGGTCGGCACGGTGGATCGGATCAGGGGCGGAGGCAGGCGATGTCGGCATGAGTATCCTTATCGTTGATCGTTATTATCGACTGTCGTTAACATACGGATGCTCGGGCAGAAGCGCAACCTCCGTCACGCCTACGGCGAACAGGGGCAGTTAACCCAGGGTGCGCTGGTTACCCTCGATACAGCGGCTCCGCATCCTGCGTCGGAATCGCGTGAGGAGAGTGCGAGATGTTCGAACGGTTCACCGACCGTGCCCGTCGTGTGGTGGTTCTGGCGCAAGAAGAAGCCAAGATGCTCAACCACAACTACAGCGGCACTGAGCACATTCGTCTCGGCCTCATCCACGAGGGCGAGGGTGTCGCGGCCAAGGCGCTCGAGTCGCTGAGCATCTCGCTCGACGCCGTGCGCGAGCAGGTGCAAGACATCATCGGCCAGGGCCAGCAGCAGCCGACCGGCCACATTCCCTTCACGCCTCGCGCGAAGAAGGTGCTCGAGCTCTCGCTTCGTGAAGCGCTGCAGCTCGGCCACAACTACATCGGCACTGAGCACATTCTTCTCGGCCTCATCCACGAGGGCGAGGGTGTCGCGGCCAAGGCGCTCGAGTCGCTGAGCATCTCGCTCGACGCCGTGCGCGAGCAGGTGCAAGACATCATCGGCCAGGGCCAGCAGCAGCCGACCG
>SXMG01000042.1 GCA_005778835.1 Actinomycetota bacterium | reverse complement strand
GCCGCCCAGATTCAGGGCTTCTTCGACGGCCCCGTCGACCACCTCTTCGCGATGCCCGTGCTGCTCGAGCACTTCCAGAAGCAGCTCGACCCGGCGACTCTCACGGTCGTCTCGCCCGACATGGGCCGCGTGCGCGTCGCCGACATCTGGAGCCAGAAGCTCGGGGCCCCGCTCGCCATCATCCACAAGCGCCGCGACCCGATGGTGCACAACCAGGTCACGGTGCACGAGATCGTGGGTGAGGTGGAAGGCCGCGTCTGTCTGCTCGTGGACGACATGATCGACACCGGCCGCACGATCGTCAAGGCCGCCGAGGCGCTCAAGAAGAACGGCGCGCTGAGCGTCGTCGTCGCCGCCACCCACGCCGTCTTCAGCGACCCGGCCTTCGAGATTCTGCAGGATGCCGCGGTCGACCAGGTGGTCGTCACCGACACCCTGCCGGTGCCCGACGAGAAGCGCTGGGACCGCCTGACCGTGCTGCCGATCGCCCCGCTCATCGCGCGCGCGATTCACGAAGTGTTCGACGACGGCTCGGTCACCTCGATGTTCGACGGCGCCGCGTAACCGCCTCAGCCGCGCCTGTCAAGGGCCCCGGGCCGACGAGCCGACCCCGTACCGTCGAAGCCATGACTGGTTTCATCATTGCTCTCATCGTTATCTGGATCGTCCTGTCGATCCTCGGCTTCGTCATCGAAGGCCTGTTCTGGCTCGCCGTGGTCGGCATCGTGCTGTTCCTCGCTACGAGCGCATGGGGCTGGTTCTCGCGGAAATCGTCGCGCGCTGGAGCTTAGAGCGACGGCGATTTCTCGCCGTCGCCGCGACGCCAGCGCCGATGGCCGTCTCGGCCATCGGTCAGCGTGAGAGCAGCTCCTTGATCGCCGCCTCGAACACCTCGTGGTGAGCATCCACGTCTGACCGTGTCGTCATGGGCGCCATGAGCGCCATGTTGTGGAACGGCGTCAGCATGATGCCGCGGTTCACGAGGTAGAGGTGCAAGAAGTCTTCGAGTTCGCCGTCGGCCGCCTCGGCCGCGAGCGTGCCGTTGATCGGGTACGGCCGCGCGAAGCGGTACTCGGCGCGGGCGCCGAGCTGGTTGATCGCCCACGGCAGCTCGTACCGGTCGAACAGCTCGTTGACCCCGTCGGTGAAGTACGTAGCCGTGTCGATCATGTGCGCGAACGCCTCGTCGGTCAGCACGTGCTCGAGGGTGGCGCGCATCGCCGCGACCGAGACCGGGTTGCCCGCGAGCGTGCCGCCGACGCCGCCCATATCGACGAGGTCGAGGTCGGTGCGGGCGAGCGCGCGTTCCGCGAACTCGGCTGACAGCCCGTAGGCCCCTGTGGGGATGCCCCCGCCGATGGACTTGCCGATGACCACCAGGTCGGGCTCGAGGTTGTAGGCCGTCGTCATGCCGCCGGGCCCGGCCGAGAAGGTGTGCGTCTCATCGATGATGAGCAGCGCGTCGTACTGCCGCGTCAGCTCGCGCACACCCTCGAGGTAGCCGGGCTCGGGCAGCACGATGCCGATGTTGGTGAGGGCCGGCTCGATGAGCACCGCGGCGACATCGCCGTGCGCGAGCGCACGCTCGAGACCCGGCAGGTCGTTGTACTCCGCGGCGCGCGAGGTCTCGGTCACGTCGACGGGAGCGCCGACGTTGCCGGGGCGCGACGTGCCTTCGCCGTCGGGCCCGACGACGACGAGCGACTCGTCGACCGATCCGTGGTAGCAGTACGAGTGGAAGAGGATCTTGGGTTTTCCGGTGATGGCGCGCACGAGTCGAATCGCCCAGCGGTTCGCATCCGTCGCCGTCAGGGAGAAGCTCCAGCGGTCCATACGGAACCGCCGCGAGAGCTCGGCGCCCACCCACTCGGCGTCTTCGGTCGGCAGCATCGTCACGAGGCCGCCGAGCTCGCCGATGCGGCGCGTCACAGCCTCGACGACGACGGGGTTCGAGTGCCCGGCCATCGAACCGGTGTCGCCGAGGGCGAAGTCGATGTACTCGTGCCCGTCGATGTCCCACACGCGGTTGCCGTGCGCGCGGTCGAGATAGATCGGGAACGCGCCCGACTTCTTGTTCATCCACGTCATCGGCACGCGGCCGAAGAGGTGCTCGGCGCGCTCGTACGCGGCCTTCGACTTCGGTCGGGCGGCGATGAAGGCCTGCCCCTCGCGCTCGGTGAGCTCGGCCAGGCGGGTGCGATCGATGCTGATCATGATGGGTTCCTCACTGTTCGTCGACGATGACGGATGCCCGCCGCGATTTCGCGCGCGCACCAGTCTCGGCTCCGCGCGGTCAGAAGGCGAGTGAGGTGACCGGAAGCGATGAAGGCAACCACCGCTCCTCGACGGGCCACGCCGCCCTGATGACCAGGGCGCCGCTCGCGTGCGCGGAACGCTGTCAGTCTCGCAAGAAACGGCCGTCTGCGCCAGTCGTTCAGACGGTCAGGGGTTCAGACGCCGACGCGCGAGACGAGTCGCGGTTGGCCCGGGATCAGCCCGAGCACGGCGACGAGCACGTCGCCGCTCGAGAGCTCGGCGTAGCAGGTCCAGCCCATGGCGTCGGGGGAGAGGAACTCGAAGGCGACCCGCGAGGGCGTGCGCTCGTTGGCGTAGAAGTCGACGGCGAGGCGGCACGACGCGGCCGCCGTGCTGCGGGCCGTGACGTAGGTGCCGACGACGGTCGGCACGAGCATGCCGACGAGGGCGATGAGGGCGATCCAGCGCATGACGCGTCGGCGGCGCTCCCAGCTCGGGGTGCCGTCGCCCGATTCGTACTCGAGCAGCTCGCGCGGATCGTCGTCGTCCATCCCCGCCAGTCTGCCACCGCCCGCCATCGATACCCTGAACCCGTGATCATCGCCCCTCGCCCCGGCACCCACGTGCTCGCCCAGCAGCTGGGGCTCGACCGCGACCTCGCGATCGTCGGCCCGCGCAGCCTCGGCGGGTCGTACCCGGTGAGCCAGTTCGCGGCGGCCGCTGTCGGCGCGACGGCGCTCGCCCTCGCTGATCTTGTCGGCACCGACGCGCAGGCCGAGGTCAGTACGCCGCTCGTCGACGGCTGGTTCGCGGCGGCGGTGCGCCCGCGCACTCCCGTGGCCTCGCCGTGGGAGGCCCTCGCGGGCGACTACGCGACGGGCGACGGCTGGATCCGCCTGCACACCAACGTGCCCGCCCACCGAGCCGCCGCGCTCGAGGTGCTCGGGCTCGGCGAGAGCGCGACGCGCGCCGACGTCGAGGCGGCTGTCACCGACTGGCGGGCCGATGACCTCGAATCGGAGGTCGTGTTCGCCGGGGGAGCCGCCGCCGCGATGCGCACGGCCGGCGCGTGGTCGCGGCATCCGCAGGGCGTGGCGGTCGCCTCCGAACCGCTCGTGGATGTTCGCCCTGGCTCGGAGGGCCGACCCCTGCCGCTCGGCCTCGAGGGTCGGCCGCTCGCGGGCGTCAAGGTGCTCGACCTCACGCGCGTGCTCGCCGGACCCGTGGCCACCCGCGTGCTCGCGATGCTCGGCGCTGACGTGCTGCGCATCGACCCTTCCGACTGGAACGAGCCGGCGCTCGAGCCCGATATGACTCTCGGCAAGCGCTGCGCCCGACTCGATGCACACAGCGTCGAGGGCCGCTCAGAACTGCTCGCTCTGCTCGCCGAGGCCGACGTGCTCGTGCACGGCTACCGGCCAGGAGCCCTTGACTCGATCGGACTCGATGACGAGACCCGGCAGGCCGTGCGCCCCGGACTCGTCGAGGTGCAGCTGAACGCTTACGGCCACACCGGCCCCTGGGCCGCCCGACGCGGGTTCGACAGCCTCGTGCAGATGTCGGCCGGCATGGCAGACCGGGGCATGCGCGAGACGAGCGCGGAGCATCCGGTGCCGCTGCCCGTTCAGGCCCTCGATCACGCGACGGGCTGGATCGCCGCGGCAGCCGCCTTGCGGGGCGTCGCCGAGGCGCGCCGCACGGGCCGGGGCTCGGCGAGCCGGCTGTCGCTCGCGCGCACCGCGCTCGAGCTTGAGAACTGGCGCACCGCGTGGGGCGGCGGGCCGTTTCCGACCACGCCGCTCGGAGAACTGCCGTCGCGCCCCCTCGACACGGTCTGGGGCACGGTCGACGTGCTCGACTCGCCGCTCGAGGTGAGCGCCCTGGCGCTCGAGACGCTGCAGCCCCCGCGCAGGCTCGGCAGTGACGAGCCGGTCTGGCAGGCCGAGGCGATCGCCCCCGTCGACCCGCGCCCACGGCCGGCAATGCGCTCGACGCTCTCGCTGCCGTGGCCGCGCGTGCTCGCGTGGGCTGCGAGCTCGGGCTTCGCCACCTGGGCGCTGCAAGGCGTGCCCGCGACTGTCGGGGCCGCGGTGCTGGGTCAGACGCAGTCGACCATCGCGTGGTGGACGACGCCCGCCTGGGCGATCGGCGCCCTCGCGCAGGCGGTCGTCCTGGCGGTGGCGTGGATTCTCATCTCACCTCGCACGACCGTCGCCGTCGGGGCGGTCTCGACAGCGGCCCTGGGCTACGCCGCCCACGTGCTCGCCGCCACGGTCGTGCTCGTCACCGCGGCGAGCACCGCCCTGCCGCCCGAGTTCGGGGCAGCGCTGCTCACGCTCGCCGTCATCACGACGACGACCGGCGCCCTGCTCGTGGGTCTCGCGGCCCCGGTGCTGCTGCTCGTCGCGCCGCCGTTCCTCGGCCGCGTCGCCGCCACCGACCGCGTCGTGCGAGTGCGTTACAAGCGTTAGTGGGTGTCTTCCGCTGACGCCTCGGTGCGGTCGCCGCTCCAGTCGGTGTGGAAGGTGCCTTCCCGGTCGATGCGCTGGTAGGTGTGCGCGCCGAAGAAGTCGCGCTGCCCCTGGATGAGGGCGGCAGGCAGGCGCTCGGCGCGCAGCCCGTCGAAGTACGACAGCGAGGAGGCGAAGGCCGGCGTCGGAATGCCCGCGAGCGCGGCGCCGGCGACGATGCGACGCCACGAGGGCAGCGAGCCCGAGACGGCATCGGCGAAGTACGGCGCGGTGACCAGGGCGACGAGCGTCGGGTCGGCCGCGTAGGCCTCGGTGATGCGGTTCAAGAATCGCGCGCGACTGATGCAGCCGGCCCGCCAGATCTTGGCGATCTCGCCCTTCTTGATGTCCCAGTCGAACTCCTCGGCTCCGGCGACGATCGCGTCGAAGCCCTGGCTGTAGGCGATGATCTTCGAGGCGTAGAGCGCGCGGCGCACGTCTTCGATGAACGCGTCGCGGTCGGAGACGGTCCAGTTCTCGGCCCCGCCGGGCAGTGACGAGGCGGCAGCGCGCTGGGCGGGATTCGACGAGAGCGATCGGGCGAAGACGGCTTCGGCGATGCCCGACACCGGCACGCCGAGGTCGAGCGCGGTCTGCACGGTCCACGCGCCGGTGCCCTTGGCGCCGGCCTGGTCGAGAATGACGTCGACGAGCGGCTTGCCGGTCGTCGCATCCACCTGGCGCAGCACTTCGGCCGTGATCTCGATGAGGTAGCTCTCGAGTTCGCCGGTGTTCCACTCGGCGAAGACGTCGGCGATCTCGGCGGGAGAGAGTCCCCCGACTCGGCGCAGCAGGTCGTAGGCCTCGGCGATGAGCTGCATGTCGGCGTACTCGATGCCGTT
>SXMG01000041.1 GCA_005778835.1 Actinomycetota bacterium | reverse complement strand
GTCGACGACACCCCCTCCGGCGGCGGTGCGGGCATGGTCATGAAGCCCGAGCCCTGGGGCGAGGCGCTCGACCAGCTGATGCGGCCCGAGAGCGTGCTCATCGTGCCGAGCCCGGCTGGGCATCCGTTCACGCAGTCCATCGCTCGCGAGCTCGCCGCCCGCCCGCACCTCGTGATCGCGTGCGGTCGCTACGAGGGCATCGACCACCGCGTGATCGAGCACTACTCTGAGCGCTACGAGGTTCGAGCGCTGAGCCTCGGCGACTATGTGCTCAACGGGGGAGAGGTGGCGGCGATGGCGATGATCGAAGCGATCGGCCGCCTCGTTCCCGGCGTCGTGGGCAACCCCGAGAGCCTCGTCGAAGAGAGCCACGAGAGCGGTCTGCTCGAGTACCCCGCGTACACGAAGCCTGCGGTGTGGCGAGACCTCGCGGTGCCGCCGGTGCTGCTCAGCGGCGACCACGGCGCGGTCGCGGCCTGGCGCCACGAGCAGCAGGTCGAGCGCACGCTCCGCATCCGTCCCGACCTGCTGAGCGGCTCGTGACGACCGCCGACCGCCTCTGGCTGTGGTCGCAGCCGGTGATCGCGGTGCTCGCCGCCGCCGGTGGGGTGCTCGCCTGGGTGCTGCAGCTGAGCGGTCAGGTCAGCGCGCTGCCCACGCTGCAGGCTCTCGTCACCGGGTCGTTCGTGCTGCCCGGTCTCGCTCTCTCGCTCATGATCAACCACGCGACCGTGATGCTGCGGCACCCGCCGCGACTCACCATCGGTGAACGACTGCTGCTCGTCATCGAGTACGTCGTGGTCGTCGCCATCCTCGCCATCTCGCTGAGCCCCGACGCGCTGATTCTCGGCTACCTGCTGTGGCCGTTGCTCATCGCGATCGCGGCGACGGCGTTCGCCTCGATGGCCTCGAACACGATCCGCTCGCGCCGCGGCGACGCGCACGACGGTCAGCACGACGTGCTCGTCACCCACGACTCCGTGAGCGGGGTCTAGCCCTCGCGGGGGCGTCACGCAGAAGGGATGCTGTGCTCATGCGCTGGTTGTCAGACCTGATCGGCTCACCCGATGATGCCCTGCTCGTGAACGGCGAGCTCGCGCGAGGCCACATTCTCGGCGTTGCCGCGAGCTCGATGTCGATGAGCGTCATGAACGGTCTGCGCGAGCGCAAGTGCACCTTCACCGTGCAGGTCTACCGCGAGGGGCACGAGCCCTATCAGGCGACCGCCGTGCAGCGGGTGCAAGAGGTCTACCTGCCGCAGTTCGCCTCAGGGCGGGCCTGGGTCGCTGTGCGACTCGACCCCGCGAACCCCGCACGCATCGCCCTCGACTTCGCCACCGCGCCGCCCGAGGTGCAGGTGAAGCCCGTCGAGGGCCAGTCGAGCGCCGAGTCGATTCTCGCGACGGGCCGCCCCGTCGAGGTCGTTCTCGTGCAGGCCCAGCCTCTCGGCATGAAGGCGCCCTCGGGCGATGACGTCTACCTGCTGACGCTCACCGTCATCGACGGTGCGGAGACCCCCTACCAGACGCAGGTCGGCAATGCCGTGCCCGCGGCATCGCTGCCCGTGCTCTTTCCGGGCTCGCGACTGCAGGCCAAGCGCGGTGATGGCCAGGGCGACATCGTCGTCGACTGGAACGCCGCCGCTGCGTCAGAACCGGGCGGCACGACCGACGGGGCTACTCCCGCGCCGTGAGCACGATCGGGCCCTGAGGGGTGAGGGCGATCGTGTGCTCGGCGTGCGCCGCCCGCGAGCCCGTGCGGCTGCGGAGCGTCCAGCCGTCGTCATCGGTGTAGATCTCGTCGGTGTCGAGCACGAACCACGGCTCGATCGCGATGACGAGCCCGGCCTTGAGCTTGAGCCCACGGCCCGGCCGGCCGTCGTTCGGCACATGCGGGTCGCCGTGCATGGTGCGCCCGACTCCGTGACCGCCGAAGTCCAGGTTCACGGGGTAGCCGTCGTCAGCGGCCACATCACCGATCGCGGCAGAGATGTCGCCCATGCGATTGCCGACGGTGGCCTGACGGATGCCCGCCGCGAGCGCCCGCTCGACCGAGTCGATCAGCCGCACGTCGTCGGGTCGTGGCGTGCCCACGATGATCGAGACCGCCGAGTCGCACACCCAGCCGTCGACCGAGGCCGCGAAGTCGAGGGTGAGCAGGTCGCCGTCGCGCAGACGGTAGTCGTGCGGCAGCCCGTGCAGGGCGGCATCGTTCACCGAAGTGCAGATCACCTTGCCGAACGGCGAGCCGCCGAACGAGGGGTGGTAGTCGATGTAGCAGCTGGTGGCGCCCTCGGCCTTGATCATGTCGTGCGCGAGCGCATCGAGCTCGAGCAGGTTGACCCCGACGTCGGCAGCGGCGCTCGTGGCGGTGAGCACGCTCGCGACGAATCGGCCCGCCGGTCGCATCTGCTCGATCTCGGCCGGGCTCAACAACTCGATCATCTAGCTCCTCGGCAGGGGAATGTGGGTGCGCAGGTAGTCGCCGCAGAGCTTCCGGGTGGTCTCGATGAAGCGTTCGTCTCCCTGCTTGTCGAGCTGGAAGGCGCGGTAGAGCAGTCCGCTGGCGATCTCGACGGCGACCTCGACGTGGAAGACGAGCGTCTCATCCGGCTCGAAGTCGTAGGTGCGGCCGATCTGCGCGGCGAACTCGCGGGCGAGAATGGCGTTGTTGCTCAGCTCAGGGCTGATGAAGCGCTGGTCGATGACGTCGCCGAACCGCAGAGCGCGAAACCCGGGCTCGTCGCGCGTCATCGCGATGAACGCATCGAGCGTGCTGTCGAACGACGACCACGGCTCGGGGCCCGACTGCTCGACGCCCTTCCAGACCAGATCCAGGTAGCGCTCCATGTTGCGGGCTGCGAGCGCGCGCAGCAGTGACTGGATGTTCGGAAAGTAGCGGTAGACGACGCCCACCGACGATGACGAGCGCTGGGCGACCGCACTCGTCGTGACGCCGTCGATGCCGTCGTCATCGATGAGCGAGGCGGCGGCGTCGAGCAGGCGCGTGATGCGCTCGCTGCTGCGCTGCTGGATGGGCTCGGTGCGCATGGCCACTTTGTCGGTGGCGAGTGCGGTCGGTGCGTTCATAAAGATCCCCCCGGATTCAACATTGTGTGTCGGGTCAATGGTGGCACGTGAAGTGAAGGGGACCCAATACTGTGACGTCGGTTGGCAGGGAGCGTCAAGGTGTGACAAAATCGTCGATTGTGTCTCGGCACGGTTCTGCCACAGGGGAGCCGCGTCTTCGCGAGACACATCGTCTCGACTCATCTTCTTCCTGAGCCGCGGTCGACCTGTGGCGGTCGCAGAGAGCGAATCCTCATGCACATCCTCGACCACGTCGACGCCGCGTCACTGCGCACCGACATCCCCGACTTCCGCCCCGGTGACACCGTCAAGGTTCACGTCAACATCGTCGAGGGCTCCCGCTCGCGCATCCAGGTCTTCCAGGGCGTCGTCATCGGCCGCTCGAACGAGGGCATCCGCGAGTCGTTCACTGTCCGCAAGGTCAGCTTCCAGGTCGGCGTCGAGCGCACCTTCCCGGTGCACTCGCCGGTCATCGACCACATCGAGATCGTCACCCGCGGCGACGGGCGCCGCGCCAAGCGC
>SXMG01000040.1 GCA_005778835.1 Actinomycetota bacterium | reverse complement strand
GCCGATATTCGCAACATCGTCGAGTTCGAGCGCGACTTCAGCGGGGCCGAGGTCGTGCTGCTCGAGCAGACCTATCGCTCGACGCAGACGATCCTCGACGCGGCCAACGCGGTCATCGCCAACAACTTCGACCGCATCGCCAAGAACCTCTTCACCGCGGTGGGCGCGGGTGACAAGATCGTCGGCTTCACGGGCTACAGCCAGCACGACGAGGCGCAGTTCGTCGCCGACGAGATTCAGACCCTGCACGAGGGCGGAACCCCCTACAGCCAGATCGCGGTCTTCTACCGCACGAACGCCCAGACGCGAGCGCTCGAAGAGATCTTCATCCGCTCGGCGATCCCCTACCGCGTGCTCGGCGGCACGAAGTTCTACGAGCGCGCCGAGATCAAAGACATGATGGCGTACCTCATCGCGGTCGCGAACCCTGCCGACGGACTCGCGATGCGGCGCATCCTGAACACCCCGAAGCGGGGCATCGGGCCCGCGACCGAGACCGCGCTGGCCAACCACTCCGACGAGCTCGGCGGCACGATGCACGACGCTCTGCGCGACGCCGCCGCACTGGGCCTCGGGCCGAAGGTGACGGGCGCCATTCTCGATCTCGCCGGTCTGCTCGACGAGGTGGGCGAGAAGGTCGACACCATGCCGGTGCCGGATGCTCTCACGACGATCATCGAGCGCACGAAGTACCTCGAGCTCTTGCGCGGCAGCCGCGACCCGCAAGACGAGGCGCGTGCCGAGAACGTCGAGGAGCTCGTGGCGGTGACGCGCGAGTTCCAGAAGAACAACCCCGAGGGTCGACTCATCGACTTTCTCACCGAGGTCGCGCTCGTCGCCGCGGCCGACGATCTCGACGACTCGAGCGGCACGGTCTCGCTCATGACGCTGCACACGGCGAAGGGGCTCGAGTACGACGCCGTGTTCATCACGGGAGTCGAAGAGAACCTGCTGCCGCACCAGATGAGCGCCGCCGAGCCGGGCGGCCCCGCCGAAGAGCGGCGACTGTTCTACGTCGGCATCACTCGCGCGCGCAAGAAGCTGCACCTGAGCCTCGCGATGACGCGCTCCACCTTCGGCGACACGACGGTGGCGAGCCCGAGCCGGTATCTGCAGGAGATTCCGACCGAGCTCATCGACTGGCGCGATTCGCCCGGCATGGGCACGCGGTCGACGACCCGCGGCATCGGCGCGGGCCGCGACCGGTTCAGCTACGGCACCTCGCTGCCCGCGGGCAAGCCCAAGACCGAGTGGGCGAACCGTGTCACGGCGACCGTGCGCGACAACGGAGACCTCACGCTCGCGGTCGGCGACCGCATCCGGCACGTCGACTTCGGCGACGGCAGCGTGAGCGCCGTGACGGGCGTCGGGCCGAAGAGCATCGCCGAGGTGCAGTTCGACACGGCCGGGCGCAAACGCCTGCTCATCAAGATTGCACCGATCGAACGGCTTTAGCCGTTCGATCCCGTGATAATGGGGGCATCGGCCGACGAGGGGAGTCCCGATGGACATCACTGTGGTGCACCACCCGTTCGGCGTGGCCGAGGTGACGGTCGCTGGCCGGCTCAACATGGTCACGGCCGCGCGGCTGCGTGAGGCCATCCAGGGCGCCGTCGACGACCACCACCCGAACGCGGCCGTCGACCTCTCGCGCGTCGTCTTCCTCGACTCGTCAGGCCTCGGCGCCCTCATCGCGAGCCTCAAGGCAGTGCGGGCGGCCGGGGGAGACCTGCGGCTCGTCGCGCCGGCCGAGCAGGCGCAGCTCGTGCTCGAACTCACGAACATGAGCTCGGTGCTCGCGAGCTTCGACTCTGTCGACGCTGCCTTCCCTCATGACTGAGGTCGTCACACGCACGGTGCGGCTCAGCAGTCCGCCCGACACGGTCGACACAGTGCAAGACCTGCTCGCGACGATATGGGCGCAGACTCCCGGGCTCGACGACGCAGACCGCATGGCGGCCGAGCTGGCCATCGTCGAACTCGCGGCGAACGTCATCGAGCACGCCAACGGGGGCGGTGACATCGCCTTCTCGCTCTCGATCGTGGTCTTCGACGACCGCATCGAGGCCACCGTGACCGACAGCGGCTCTGTCGAGAGGGTGAATCTCGACGATCGCGCGATGCCCGAGTCGCTGGCCGAGCGCGGGCGAGGGCTGCCGCTCATGCAGATGCTCAGCGACAGCGTCGAGCACCACCGTGTCGACGGGTCGAATCACTGGACGGTCGTTCGGGCCCGGCGCGCGGCGAGCCCCCGAGCTCGGCGCTCGATGCCGTCGATCTCCATCGCCGGAGTCATCGACGAGATGGCGCGTCAACGCGCTCTCGACGACATGGGCATTCTCGACACGCCCCCCGAAGAGCGGTTCGACCGCGTGACGCGGCTTGCCGTGCAGCTCTTCGGGGTCGAGTCGGCGGCCGTGAACATGATCGATCACGACAGGCAGTGGTCGAAGTCTCTGACCGGTCGCGGCTCTGAAGAGCTCGCCCGCAGCGAGTCGATGTGCACCGTCACCGTGCAGTCTGACGAAGCGCTCGTGGTGCCCGACCTGCTCGACGACGAGCGCTTCGCCGAGAAGGCGAAGCCCGACCTGCTGCGGTTCTACGCAGGCTTTCCGCTCTACGCGCCGGGCGGCGAGCGCATCGGCGCGTTCTGCGTCTACGACTCGCAGCCGCGCCACTTCTCGGCGCGCGAGACCGAGATGTTGCGCGACCTCGCCGCGTGGGTGCAGCAGGAGTTGACGGTGAGCCAAGAGCTTAGCCGAGCATCCGAGGTGCAGCAGGGCCTGCTGCCGCAGAAGCTGCTCAGCATGCCGGGGTGGCAGATCGCGGGCGTCTGCATTCCTGCGCGAGCGGTCGGCGGCGACTTCTACGACTGGTACCCGGTGGGCGAGGGGGCAGCCTTCACACTCGCCGATGCCATGGGCAAGGGCATCGCTGCCTCGATCATCGCCGCGACGGTGCGCGCGGTGCTGCGGTCGGCCGCCCGGTTCGCCGATGTGGTCGGCGCGGTCGACGCAGCCTCAGCGGCGCTCTCGATTGATCTCGACAACGCCGGTGTGTTCGTCACGGCCTTTCACGCGCGCCTCGACATGGATTCGGGCACGTTGACCTACGTGGATGCCGGCCACGGCCTCTCGATCGTGTCCCGCGCCGACGGCTCATCGCAGCGGCTCACGTCGACCGCGCCGCCTCTGGGCGTCGACCCCGAGACAGAGTGGACGCAGCAGACGGTCGATCTGGACCCGGGCGACACGCTCATCGTCGTGAGCGACGGCGTGCTCGACCTCTATGACGGCACGCTCGCCTCGCTCGACAATCTGGTCGCGCTGGCGATGCTCGCGCAGGATCCGTGGGAGATGATCGCGGCCATCCGAGCCCGGGCGCGGGGCTTCTCGGCCGACGACGTGACCGTGCTGATCGTGCGGCGCGACGACGCGAACTGAGGCCGCCGCCGACGCTGGCCCCGGTCGAGGGGTTCGCTGAGCGGCGGTAGAGTAGAGCCTGCGATTTCTCTCGACATCGAGACATCAATCGCGAAGCCCCCTTTTTCGCACGCGGATGGGACGAACAGCGTGGATCTTTTCGAGTATCAGGCCCGAGACCTCTTCGAGAAGCACGGTGTTCCCGTGCTGCAGGGCATCATCGCCGACACCCCTGAAGAGGCGAGGGCCGCGGCCGAGTCGATCGGCGGGGTCACCGTCGTCAAGGCGCAGGTCAAGGTCGGTGGTCGCGGCAAGGCCGGCGGCGTCAAGGTCGCGAAGACCGCGGATGACGCGGAGGCTGCAGCCCGCGACATCCTCGGCCTCGACATCAAGGGCCACGTCGTCAAGCGCGTCATGGTCGCGCAGGGCGCCGACATCAAGGAGGAGTACTACTTCTCGGTGCTGCTCGACCGCGCGAACCGCAACTACCTGGCGCTCTGCAGCTTCGAGGGCGGCATGGAGATCGAGCAGCTCGCCGAAGAGCGGCCCGAGGCGCTCGCGCGCGTCGCGGTCGACCCCGGTGTCGGCATCACTCTGGAGAAGGCCCGCGAGATCGCGGTCGCGGCGAAGTTTCCCGCCGAGCTCGTCGACAAGGTCGCTCCCGTCTTCGTGACGCTCTACGACGTCTACGTGAAGGAAGACGCGACGCTCGTCGAGGTCAACCCGCTCGTGCTCACGGGCGCGGGCGACATCGTGGCGCTCGACGGCAAGGTCAGCATCGATGAGAACGCCGCGTTCCGTCAGCCCGGCCACGAGGCCCTCGAAGACAAGGATGCTGCCGACCCGCTCGAGGCGAAGGCCAAGCAGCACGACCTCAACTACGTGAAGCTCGATGGCGAGGTCGGAGTCATCGGCAACGGTGCCGGGCTCGTCATGTCGACGCTCGACGTTGTCGCCTACGCGGGCGAGGCTCATGGCGGCGTCAAACCGGCGAACTTCCTCGACATCGGCGGCGGAGCCTCGGCCGAGGTCATGGCCGCCGGCCTCGACGTCATTCTCGGCGACCCGCAGGTCAAGAGCGTGTTCGTCAATGTCTTCGGCGGCATCACCGCTTGCGACGCCGTCGCGAACGGCATCGTCGCCGCGCTCGAGATGCTCGGCGACACGGCGACCAAGCCGCTCGTCGTGCGGCTCGACGGCAACAACGTCGAGGAGGGCCGTCGCATTCTCGCGGCCGCCAACCACCCGCTCGTGACGCTCGCGAGCTCCATGGACGAGGGCGCCGACAAGGCTGCTGAACTGGCTGCGAAGTAAGGGATACGCGAACAATGTCGATCTTCCTCAACAAGGATTCGAAAGTCATCGTGCAGGGCATCACGGGCGGTGAGGGCACCAAGCACACCGCTCTCATGCTCAAGGCCGGCACGCAGGTCGTCGGCGGCGTCAACGCCCGAAAGGCCGGCACGACCGTGACCCACACCGCGGCCGACGGCTCGTCCGTCGAACTGCCGGTCTTCGCCACCGTCGCCGAGGCCATGGCCGCCACGGGCGCCGACGTCTCGATCGCCTTCGTGCCGCCCGCGTTCTCGAAAGACGCCGCGTTCGAGGCCATCGATGCGGGCATCCCGCTGCTCGTGATCATCACCGAGGGCATCCCCGTGCTCGACACTGCCGAGATCTGGGCGCACGCGCAGGCCCAGGGCAACGCCACGCGCATCATCGGCCCGAACTTTCTTGCCGCCGACCTTCGCGCCCATGGACCTCTCCCGCTCGCTGGTTGACTACTTGGCGGCCTGCGCTTCGGAGCGGCGCAGCACGTCTTTCTCGAGGTAG
>SXMG01000039.1 GCA_005778835.1 Actinomycetota bacterium | reverse complement strand
GTCGGCATGGCCCCCAACATTCCGCCTCACAACCTGCGCGAGGTCGCCTCGGCGGCGCTCTGGCACCTCGAGAACCCCGACGCCGATCGCGAGAGCCTGCTCGACGCCATCTTGCAGCGCGTCAAGGGCCCCGACTTCCCGACTGGCGCGCAAATTCTCGGGGTCAAGGGCATCCACGACGCCTACCGCACGGGCCGCGGCTCGATCACGATGCGCGCCGTCGTCACGGTCGAAGAGATTCAGAACCGCACGTGCCTCGTCATCACCGAGCTGCCGTACCAGGTCAACCCCGACAACCTCGCGATCAAGATCGCCGACCTCGTGAAAGAGGGCAAGCTCGGCGGCATCGCCGACATCCGCGACGAGTCGTCGGGCCGCACCGGTCAGCGCCTCGTGATCGTGCTCAAGCGCGATGCCGTCGCCAAGGTCGTGCTCAACAACCTCTACAAGCACACGCAGCTGCAAGACAACTTCGGCGCCAACATGCTCGCGATCGTCGACGGCGTGCCGCGCACGCTGCCGATCGACGGCTTCATCACCTACTGGGTGACCCACCAGATCGAGGTCATCGTGCGCCGCACGGCGTTCCGCCTCGCGAAGGCGGAGGCAGACGCCCACATTCTGCGCGGCTATCTGAAGGCGCTGGATGCTCTCGACGAGGTCATCGCCCTGATCCGTCGCTCGCAGACCACCGAAGAAGCTCGCGACGGCCTGATGCAGCTTCTCGACGTCGACGAGCTGCAGGCGACCGCCATCCTCAACCTGCAGCTGCGCCGGCTCGCCGCGCTCGAGCGGCAGAAGATTCAGGATCAGGCAGAAGAGCTCGAGCGGCTCATCGCCGACTACCAGGCGATTCTCGCGAGCCCCGAGCGGCAGCGCTCGATCGTGAGCGACGAGCTCACCGAGATCGTCGACCGCTATGGCGACGACCGGCGCACCGAGATCATGTTCGGCTTCGATGGCGACATGAGCGTCGAAGACCTCATTCCCGAAGAAGAGATGGTCGTCACCGTCACGCGCGGCGGCTACATCAAGCGCACGCGCAGCGACAACTACCGTTCGCAGCACCGCGGCGGCAAGGGCGTCAAGGGTGCGCAGCTGCGCGCGGACGATGTGGTCGAGCACTTCTTCGTCACCACGACGCACCACTGGCTGCTGTTCTTCACGACGACCGGCCGGGTCTACCGCCTGAAGACCTACGAGATTCAAGAGGCCGGGCGCGACGCGAAGGGTCAGCACGTCGCCAACCTGCTCGCCCTGCAGCCGGGGGAGGAGATCGCTCAGATTCTCGACATTCGCGACTACTCGGTCGCGCAGCACCTCGTGCTCGCGACCCGGCGCGGTCTCGTCAAGAAGACGGCGCTGACCGAGTACGACACCAACCGCACGGGCGGCATCATCGCGATCAACCTGCGCGAGGGCGACAGTCTCGTCTCGGCGATGCTCGCCGACGACTCCGACGACATCCTGCTCGTGTCGCGCCTCGGCATGTCGCTGCGGTTCACGGCCGACGATTCAGCACTGCGGCCCATGGGCCGCTCGACCTCGGGCGTCACGGGCATGAAGTTCCGCGCGAACGACGAACTGCTGTCGGCCTCGGTGGTCGGCGACCGCGGCTACGTCTTCGTCGTCACCGAGGGCGGCTACGCCAAGCGCACCGAGGTCGACCAGTACCGCGTGCAGCAGCGCGGCGGCCTCGGTATCAAAGTGGCCAAGCTCAGCGACGATCGTGGTGCGCTCGCCGGAGGCCTCATCGTGGCCGATGACGACGAGGTGCTCGTGGTCATGCAAAACGGCAAGGTGGTACGCTCCTCGGTGGCCGAAGTGCCCGCCAAGGGCCGCGACACCATGGGGGTCGTGTTCGCCCGCCCGGACGACGACGACCGCATCATCGCGATCGCTCGCAACAGCGAACGCAACCTGGTAGACCCCGACGCCGATCCGGCCGAGACAGCATCAGCCGGCGCAGAGCCAGCTGGCGCAGAATTGCACGACGATACCGCCGAGACCGCATCAGAGGTCGAGGTCGGAAAGGACGAGAACGAGTGAGTACTGTCGCCGAGAAGCTGCAGCGCAAATCGCAGCGCCAGGCCCCCACCAAGCAGGTTCGCCTCAAGCTCGTCTACATCGACTTCTGGTCTGCGGTGAAGCTGTCGTTCCTCGTCGCCATCTGCGGCGCGGTCCTGCTGCTCGTCGCCACCCTGTTCGTGTGGATCGTGCTCAACTCGCTCGGCGTCATCGAGCAGGTCGACTCGGTGTTCACCGACATCATCGGCGACGACGCGACGAGCCTCGCGAGCATCTTCTCGCTCGGGCAGGTCATGTTCTTCGCGAGCATCGTCGCCGTGCTGAACATCGTCGGCGGCACCGCCATCGGTGCGATCAGCGCTCTTCTGTACAACCTCAGCGTGCGACTCACGGGCGGCCTGCTCGTGGGCTTCACCAACAACTGATCGACGGCCTCCGCCCGATTGGGAGGAGGCTCGCCGGGTGCGGTACAGTCGTACCCGGTCTCACGGGGATATAGCTCAGGCGGTTAGAGCGCTTCGCTGATAACGAAGAGGTCCGAGGTTCAAGTCCTCGTATCCCCACGTACTGATGGTCACGCCGCCGCTTCTGCGGCGTGACGTCGCTTCCGCGTCACGAGCGCGGTCGTGACGCTTCGCGTCTCGCACCCGGGATAACCGGTGGCGCCCCTGTGGCGCGATGCGGTTTTCTCGGTTCGGTACAATTGAAGCGTCGGGGGCCTTAGCTCAATTGGTAGAGCGCCTGCTGTGCAAGCAGGAGGTCAGGAGTTCGATTCTCCTAGGCTCCACTCGTATTTCTGATCGCGCCGCCGCGCCTGCGAGACAATAGGGCCGTGAGCGCTCGCACGGTCGGCATCGATGAGGTGGTCACGCAGATAACCGTGCTGCGGGATGCTCGCACTCCGGTGCTCGTGGGGATCGATGGAGCGGGCGGCTCCGGCAAGAGCACGCTCGCGGCCGCGATCGCTGAGCGGCTCGGCTCCGACGCCGTCGTGATTCCGATGGACGACTTCATCGTGCGCGACCGCATGCTCGACGACTCGTGGGAGGGAGGGTGGGATCGCCGCCGCCTCGTCGAGCAGGTGATCGATCCGGTGCGCCTCGGCAGACCGATGGCGTACCAGCGACTGGAGTGGTTGTCGAACACGCTGACCGATCCGATCGCTGTGCCCGAAGCCTCCGTCGTGATCGTCGAAGGCATCACGGCACTGCACCCGGCGCTGGCCCCCCACTGGGATCTCACGATCTGGGTCGAGACCGATGCCATGGTCGCTCTCGAGCGTGGCCGAGCACGCGACGCCGGCAACGAGAACGCGCAGCACTGGGAGCTCTGGTCGAGCAACGACGCTCGCTATCGCGCCGAGCACGAACCGCACAGCCGCGCCGACCTCATCGTGCACGGCGAGTGATGCACAGTGCGTGAGCAGGTTGTCGTGAGACCCTAGACTCGAGCTCGACAGCGAGCCCCGGACGAGGAATCCCGTACCCGGACAGCGACAAGACGGGTCAGAAGGTTGACCTCATGTCGTGGATCATTCTGCTCGCCTCGGGCGTGCTCGAAGCGGTGTGGGCGACCGCGTTGGGAGCATCCAAGGGCTTCACGAAGCTTGTGCCGTCGATCGTCTTTCTCGTCGCTCTCGCGCTCAGCATGGGCGGACTCGCCTGGGCGATGCGCGAGATTCCGACCGGCACCGCCTACGCGGTCTGGGTCGGCGTCGGTGCGAGCCTCACGATCGTCTGGGCCATGATCACGGGCGCCGAGACGGCCTCCGTGATCAAGCTGCTGCTGGTGCTCGGCATCGTGGCATGCGTCGTCGCACTCAAACTCGTGAGCGACGCCGAGCACTAGGAACGCGCGCTGAGCGCGTGTCGACCTCGTGCTCGACGTATGAGCCGGCGCTAGGCGGCAGGCGTCGGGTCGATCGTCTCGTCTTCTTCGACCCAGAGGTCGTCGTCGGCGCGCAGCGTCTGCCACGCGGCGTAGGCGATCGCGGCCGTCGCGACGACACCGAGACCGATGAGAATGTACGTGCCTGGGCCGCGCTGCGGCTTGACCTCGATGAGGCCGACCTTCTGACCTGCCTTGGTGGCGAGCTCGCGCCCGGTCGACGAGACCTGGCGCAGTGCATCGCGAATGCGCTTGTCGCGCGCGACGTCGAGAACGGCGATGGCCGACCCGATGGCTCCCGTGACGGCAGGGATCACGTCGTCGACGAAGCGGTCGCGCGTCGCGCTCGCAGCGTGCTTGACCGAGTCGACACCGGCTTCGACGGTCGGCACGACGCGCTTCTCGTACGTGCTGCGCACTCGAGGCGCGACATCGTCGCGGGCGACGCTGGCGGCTTGACGGCTGGCATCGCGCAGGATGCTCGCCGCGTGCTCGAGAACCTCGCGCTGCTCGTCCCAGACCCCTTCCGCCTCTCGGCGCAGCTTCTTGATCTCGCGACGGCGCTTGCGTGACAGTTCCATGACGTCCTCCCCTGGTCGACAGTTGGCGACGCCTCCATCCTGGCACTGATGCCGCGGGCACCCAACCGGCATCGATTGAATGCTCAGGAAGCGACCAGTGCGCACCGTGCCAGAATTGGCTCATGACGATTCACACCGCTGTCGCGACCATCCACACCAACCCCGGCGACATCGTCGTCAACCTCTTCGGCAACCACGCGCCGAAGACCGTCGACAACTTCGTCGGCCTCGCCACGGGCACGAAGGAGTGGAAGAACCCGGCGACGGGTGAGACGACCACGGCGCCGCTCTACAACGGGGTCATCTTCCACCGCATCATCAAGGACTTCATGCTGCAGGGCGGCGACCCGCTCGGGCAGGGTATCGGCGGCCCCGGGTACGAGTTCGACGACGAGATTCACCCCGAGCTGCAGTTCACCGAGCCCTACCTGCTCGCCATGGCCAACGCCGGCAAGCGCATGGGCAAGGGCACGAACGGCTCGCAGTTCTTCATCACGACGAAGCCGACCACCTGGCTGAACGGCAACCACACGATCTTCGGGGTCGTCGCCGACGAGGCGTCGCGCGCGGTCGTCGACGCGATCGAAGCCGTGCCGACGAACGCGAACGACAAGCCGCTCGCCGATGTGGTCATCTCGGCCATCGAGGTCGTCGAGGTCGCGTGACCGACCCGGCCGGGGGCGCACCGCGCGCCGGGTCTGACGCCGACGTCTGCTACCGGCATCCCGATCGACGCAGCTTCGTGCTGTGCCAGCGGTGCGGGCGCACTGTGTGCCCGCAGTGCCAGACGCCCGCGCCGGTCGGTGTGCACTGCCCCGACTGCGTGGCGAACGCGCGCGCAGCCCAACCGAAGCGCCCCTCGGCGCTGCAGCGCGCCTTCCGGCCCGGCAGCCGGGTGCCGGTCGTCAGCTACAGCATTCTCGCGGTGACGATCGCGGTCTTCGTGCTGCAGCTGATCACCCAGGGTGCCGTCACGAACGCCCTCGCCTACTACCCGCCGCTCACCGTGGCGGAGCCCTGGCGCATGCTCACGGTGGCGCTCGTGCACAGCGACAGCTCGTTCTTCCACATCCTCTTCAACATGTACTCGCTGTTCGTGCTCGGCCCACTGCTCGAGTCGCTCGTCGGGCGCGCGCGGTTCGGCGCGATCTACGTGCTCTCGACCCTCGGTGGATCGGTCGCGGTGCTCTGGCTCGCACCGCTCACGGCGGTGGTCGGAGCATCCGGAGCGATCTTCGGTCTGCTCGGCGCGTTCTTCGTCATTCAGCGGCGGTTGAGCGGAACCAGCATTCAACTGGTGGTGATCATCGCGATCAACCTCGGGCTCGGCTTCGTCGTGCCGGGCATCTCGTGGCAGGCGCACGTCGGCGGCCTGCTCGTCGGAGCGGCCTGCGCGGCCGTCATGCTGCGCACGCGTCGTGCCGATCAGCAACGGCGCCAAGCGCTGCTGCTGGCGCTCATCGGCGGCGTGCTCGTGCTCACGACGATCGCCCGATTCGCCCTGCTCTAGCGGCGCACCAGCACGAAGTTATCCACAGGTGATTCCACAGTGGGGATAATCACACTGATGTAGTTTCAGAGAAAGCCCCGGTCAGCGCCAGCGGGTGGTCATCAGGAAGCCGATGAACATGATGCCGAAGCCCACCATGATATTCCAGGGGCCGAGGCTCGGCACCGGCCAGGATGCCTGGCTGACGTAGTAGACGAGAATCCAGATCAGCCCGACGAGCATGAATCCGAACATGACGGGCTTGAACCAGACGGGGTTCGGGGCGTCATTGCCGCGGGGGGTCTCAGGGTTCTCGGCGCTGCGCGCTGTTGACCGTGCCATGCGGTCGAGTCTAGCCCGACCGGCCGCACAGCGCCTGCGCCTACAATGAGCGGGTGATCGAGAACGACCGGCCCGACGACGGTGTCTCGCCCGACGAGGCCTCTCGCCCGGGGGCGGAGCCGGAATCGAGCGCGCCGCTGAGCCGCAAGGAGGCTCGTGAGCGTGAGCGGGCTGCGACGATGGGCGCCCGCCCGACCGATGAGCCCACGCCGAAGGCTGCGCCGAAGCTCACGGTCGTCGGCGTACTCGGCGAGCTGCTCATCACGGCCGGCGTCGTCGTGATGCTCTTCTTGGGCTGGTACATGTGGCTCGACGACATCATCTCGGGCACCGAGCAGCAGGCCGCGGGCGTCGAGGTGCAGCAGCAGCTGCAGCAGGAGTGGGAGCGGTCAGAGGCGATCACGGAGCGGCCCGCCATCGACAACGGCGAGCCGGTCGTCGCCGAGCCGGCTGCCGACGGCGAGGTCTTCGCCACGCTCATCGTGCCGCGGTTCGGCGCGGACTGGGTGCGGCCCATCGCCGGCGGCATCGACCTGAGCACCGTGCTCAACAATCGGCAGATCGGTGTCGGGCACTACCCCGACACCCAGATGCCCGGCGAGATGGGCAACTTCGCCATCGCCGCGCACCGCACGACGTTCGGGGCCCCCTTCGCCGACATCGGCGAGCTGCGCGTCGGCGACCTCATCTACGTCGAAACAGCCGACGGCTGGTACGAGTACGGCTTCAGGGGCCTGGAGTACGTGTGGCCGACCTACGTCTCGGTGCTCGAGCCCGTGCCGCGCGAGCCCTCGGTCGAGGCGACCGATCGCTTTCTCACGATGACGAGCTGCAACCCCCGGTTCTCGTCGGCCGAGCGCATCATCGCGTACGCCGTCATGGAGAACTGGTACCCCCGAGCGGATGGCCCGCCCGCCGCGATCAGCGGTCTCGTCGAGGCAGCCGGCTCGTGAGTGCTCGAGGCGGCGACTGACGTGTATGCATCGCTGTGGCGCATTCTGCCCGGACCGGCCTGGGTGCGCATCCTGATTCTCGTGGTGGCCGCCGTGCTCATCGTGGCAGCGCTCGTCGAGTGGGTCTTCCCGTGGGCCTCTGACACCTTCTTGCCGCAAGACTCGACCGTGGAGGGCTGACGCCAGTGCGCGTTCTCGTCATCGACAACTACGACAGCTTCGTCTACACGCTCGACGGCTACCTGCAGCAGCTCGGCGCTGAGACGACGGTCGTGCGCAACGACATCGTGTCGGCCGACGGCGTCGAGCGACTCATCGCCGACTACGACGCCGTGCTCATCTCGCCCGGACCGGGAAACCCCGCGTCGGCCGGCATCTCGATCGAGGTCGTGCATGCGGCGATGCGGGCGGACACTCCCCTGCTCGGGGTCTGCCTGGGCCACCAGGCCATCGCCGAGGCTCTCGGAGCCACGGTGACGCACGCCGATGAGCTCATGCACGGCAAGACCTCGATGATCGAGCACGATGCGAGCGACTTCTTCGACGGCGTGCCGCAGCCGTTTCGCGCCACGAGGTACCACAGCCTGGCGATCGTCGACGGCACCGTGCCCGACGAACTCATCGTCACGGCGCGCACCGAGGGCGGCGTCATCATGGGCGTGCGCCACCGCGAAGCGCGCGTGCACGGAGTGCAGTTCCACCCCGAGTCGGTGCTCACCGAGGGCGGCTACCGCATGCTCGGCAACTGGCTCGCCGAAGCGGGGCTGGCGAGCGCGCGCGAGACCGCGGCCGGGCTGAGCCCGCTCGTCGCGCTCACCCCGCACGCCTGACGCGCGACGACTCGAGCGACGTCTAGCCGCCGTCGCCCGGCTGGCCGCTGCAGTAGCGCAGCGTGACGGCGGAGCCCTGCGGTCGGTCTCCGGGTGCGAGCGACTGCGCCGTGACGGTCTGACCCGTGCAGCCGTCATCGCCCTGCACCGACACGGTCAGCCCGAGTGCGGTGAGCTGAGCGGAGGCCTCGCCGATCTGCAGCGTGCGCACATCGGGCACGCGCACGAGGCCGGTCGAGACGACCACGTTGACCGTGTCGCCTTCGCGGAGCTCGGCACCGGATTCGGGGTCGGAGCGGATGACGACATCTTTCGCCACCGACGACGAGTTCTCTGCCGACACCGTGCCGAGCACGAGACCTCGGCCCTCGAGTGCCGCTTGCGCCTCCGCGAGCGTGAGCAGGGCGATGCTCGGCACCTCGATGCGTTCGGGGCCGGACGACACGACCACCTCGATGATCTGCCCGGGTGAGACGGTGATGCCCGCTCCAGGGTCGGTGCTGATGATCTGGCCCTCGGGCACGTCGGGGTCGGTGATCGTCGTCGGCTGCGGCTGCAGCTCGGCGTCGAGAAGTATCTGGCCGCCCTCGTCGTAGCTGAGACCGACGACGTCGGGAACCGCCACGGCGACCGAGCCGACGAGCGGCGTGCGCTCGAGCGTGAACGCCCAGAACAGCACGGCGGCGACGACCGCGGCCATGACGACGATGCCCGCCCAGATCCACGCCACGGGTGGCCGCGACTGCGTGCGGCTGCGGCGCTCTTCGTCATCATCGACGCTGAGCTGGCGCATGGCCGCCTCGGTGTCGGCGGTCGCCGCGGGGTCGATGCCGAAGAGGGTCGACGTGAAGTCGGAGCCGGCCTCGGGCCGCACCGGCAGAGCCTGGCCCGCGGCGGCCGCCGACAGGTCGGCGCGGAACTCGCTCGCGGTCTGGAAGCGGGCGAACCGGTCTTTCGCGAGAGCGTGCAGCACGACGGCGTCGAGAGCGACCGGCACCTGCGGCGCGAAAGTGCTCGGCGCCGCGGGCACCTCGCTGACGTGCTGGTACGCGACGGCGACGGCCGACTCGGCCTGGAAGAGCGGGCGACCCGTGAGCATCTCGAAGAGCACCACGCCCGTCGCGTAGAGGTCGGTGCGAGCATCCACCGCCTCGCCCTTGGCCTGCTCCGGCGAGAAGTACTGGGCCGTGCCGAGGATCGAGCTGGTCTGCGCGACCGTCGCGGCGGAATCGGAGATGGCTCGGGCGATGCCGAAATCCATGACCTTGACCTGGCCGGTTGCCGTCACCATGACGTTGCCCGGCTTGATGTCGCGGTGCACGACGCCAGCGCGGTGCGAGTACTCGAGCGCGGTCAGAATCTGCTCGGCGATGCGCGCGGCCTCGGCCACGGGCATCGGCCCCTCGTCGATGAGCTCGCGCAGCAAGCGGCCCTCGACGTGCTCCATGACGATGAAGGGCACGACCGACTCGGCGCCTGTGGCATCGCGCACGATCTCTTCGCCGGCGTCGAAGACCCGCACGATGGTGGGGTGCGCCATGCGTGCCGCGGCCTGGGCTTCGTGACGGAACCGCGTGCGGAACACCGGGTCGTTCGCGAGGCTCGACTTGAGCAGCTTGATGGCCACGCGGCGACCGAGCTTGGCGTCGGTGGCGACGTGCACGTCAGACATGCCGCCGCGCCCGATGAGCGGACCGATCTCATAGCGCCCCGCGATCACGCGTGCGGTCTGTGCGACCTCGTCCATCGCCCCCTCGGCTCTCATCGTCATGCGGTGGTACTCACTGCCAGTGTAGGCGGTCGAGGTGTGCTCGACTCAGCAGGGCGGCGCCGACAACTACGGTGCGGGCTCGATCGTGATGGCGAGCTCGTTCGACCGCTGCGACTGCAAAGAGCCGCACAGTGCCACGTAGGTGACCCGCATCTGACCGCTCGCAGCGAGAGTGACCGTCAGCTGATTCGCCGAGGCCGGTAGAGGATTCGACTGAGAGGGCGAACCGCCCACGATCGTGAAGTTGTATCCCGTCAGCGAGAAACCCGCCGGGCATTCGTTGTAGGTCGGCCAGTTCAGGATGATCTCGCTCGCACCCGGATACGGACCCGAACCGGGATCGATCGCGAGGTTGGCGGGCTGCGGCGGCGTCGGAATCGGAGCGTAGAAGAAGACTGTGATGACGGCGTTCTTCTGCACCACGCCACTACGCGGGTTGATCTGGTACGACAGGCCTTGCTCTGCTGCTGACGGCGCGATGTTGCCCTCGACGGCATCGAGCCGCAGCCCGAGATCGGCGATCTTCGCATCGATCGCGGAACGGCTGCGCCCAAGCCACTCTTCTTCGACGATGAGCACGGTGTCGATGGTGGGTGTCGGTGTCGGCGTCTCGCTCTCCGTCGGCTCGGCCGTCGGCGTGTCGCTCGGCTCGGGCTCGGGCGGGCTCGGCTGCCCGAGAACCGCGATGAGGGCGCCGACGAGCAGCACGATGAGGATGCCGATGAGGGCGACGAGCGGCCAGGTCCAGGGGCTGCGTCGCGTCTCGGTCGGTGCCGTCGGGGGCTCGCCCATGCTGGGCAGAACGCGGGTGGTCTCGTCGTTCGCGGCGGGCTGCATGACCCGCGTGGCCGCGGTCGCGTCGGCGCCCGAGGCGACCGCAGGAACGATGGCCGCCGCGGCGCCGACATCGCCGCGGCGCAGGGCCTCGGCGGCGCGCGCGAAGAGCTGGGCTGAAGCGGGTCGCCCAGCGGGCTTCTTGGCGATGGCGGCGAACACCAGATTGCGCACGGGCTCGGCGACGGTGACCGGCAGCTCGGGCGGCGGCTCGTTGATCTGCGCCATGGCGATCGCCACTTGCGACTCGCCCGTGAAGGGGCGTCGGCCGGCGAGGGCCTCGTAGGCGACGATGCCGAGCGAGTACACGTCGGTCGAGGGCGACGCAGGATGCCCGCTCGCCTGCTCGGGAGACAAGTACTGCACCGTTCCCATGACCTGGCCGGTCGCGGTGAGCGGTACCTGGTCGGCGATGCGCGCGATGCCGAAGTCGGTGATCTTCACCCGACGGTCGGGCGTGATGAGCAGGTTGCCCGGCTTGATGTCGCGGTGCACGAGACCCGCCTGGTGCGCGGCGTGCAGGGCCGAAGCGGTCTGCGCGACGATATCGAGCACCTGGTCGGCGGGCAGCACGCGCTCGCGCTCGAGAATCGTCGAGAGCGCCTCGCCCGGCACGAGCTCCATGACGAGGAAGGCGCTGCCCTCTTCTTCTCCGTAGTCGTAGACGTTGGCGATGCCCTCGTGGTTGACGAGCGCAGCGTGCCGCGCCTCGGCGCGGAAGCGCTCGAGGAACCCGGGGTCGCCGAGGTACTCCTCTTTCAAGATCTTGATCGCGACCGTGCGCCCGATGACGAGGTCGGTCGCCTGCCAGACCTCGCCCATGCCGCCGATCGCGACGCGCGAGAGCAGCTGGTAGCGCCCGCCGAAGGTCACACCGCTCGTGGGTCTCATCTGCTCAGCACCGCCTCAAGCACTCTCTTCGCGATCGGTGCCGCGATCTGGTTTCCTGACCCGTCTTGACCGCGTCCTCCGCCGTCTTCGACGACGACCGCGATGGCCACTTGGGGGTTCTGGGCCGGAGCGAATCCGGTGAACCACAGCGTGTAGGGGCGGTCTGCCCCGTTCTCGGCGGTGCCCGTCTTACCCGCGACGTCGACGCCTTCTATTCTGGCATTAGAGGCGACGCCGTTCGAGACCCCCGCGACCATCATTCTGGTCATCGTCTCGGCGGTCGTGCGCGTGATCGGCTGGCTCACGAGCACCGGATCGGGCTGCTGCACGATCGACAGGTCGGGCGCGATGATGCGGTCGAGCAGAGTGGGCTGCATCAGGTTTCCCCCATTGGCGATGGCGGCGCTGATGAGCGCCATCTGCAGCGGGGTGACCCGCGTGTCGAATTGGCCGAACGACGAGAGCATGAGTTGCGCGTCATCCATGTCTTGCGGGTAGGTCGAGGGCGTGGCGGTCATCGGCACCTCGAAGGCCGTGCCGAAGCCGAACGCCGTGGCGTAGTCGTCGATGGTGTCTTGTCCGAGCGCGAGCCCGAGCTCGGCGAAGGGGATGTTGCAGCTGAGCCGCAGAGCCGTCTCGATCGAGACGGTCTCGGTGCCGCCGCAGGTGCTGCCGCCCGAGTTCGTGATGACCCGGGTGCTCAACGGAAGCTGCAGCTGCGGGGGGTTCTCGAAGACGTCGGTCGAGGTGAACTGGCCCGAGTCGATCGCCGCCGCGGCGACGAGCAGCTTGAACGTGGAGCCCGGAAAGTAGAGGTCGCCCGCGATCGTGCGGTTCACGAGCGGGTCGTCAGGGTCAGCCAGCAGCTGGTCATAGGCCTCGAGCACGCTGCTCGTGCTGTGCGACGAGAGCCGGTTCGGGTCGAAGCTCGGCGTCGACACCATGGCGAGAATGCGGCCGGTGGCCGGCTCGATCGCGATGACGGCACCCTTGAGGTCGCCCATGGCCTCGGCGGCCGCCTGCTGCACGACGGGGTCGATCGTCAGCTGCACCGCGGCGCCCTGCGGGCGCTGGCCGGTGACGAGCGCGCCCAGCTGGTCGAGGAACTGCTCGTTGGCGGTGCCGGTGAGAAAGTCGTTGAAGGCGCCTTCGATGCCCGTGTTGCCCTGGTTGAGCGTGAAGTAGCCGGTGACCGGTGCGTAGAGCTCGGGTTCGGGGTAGACCCGCAAGAACTCGAACACCGAGTCGACGGCGACCGACTCGGCGATCGGCTGCCCGGAGAGCAGAATGGGCCCGCGCTCGGCCGAGTAGCTGGCGTAGAGCGTGCGCACGTTGCGCGGGTCGGCTCGCAGGTCGTCGACCGCGAAGACCTGGATCACGCTCGTCGAGACAAACAGGGCGAGGAACATCGCGAGTGTCACGATGCTGATGCGCCGCAGCTCTTTATTCATCGTCGGTCACCACCAGTCGGGGCTGGTGCCGCACGGTGTCGCTGAGCCGCAGCAGGAGTGCGGCGATGATCCAGTTGGCGACAAGAGCAGAGCCGCCGGCCGCCAGGAAGGGCGTCGTCAGGCCCGTGAGCGGAATCACCCGCGTCACACCGCCGATGACGATGAAGACCTGCAGCGCGACGACGAAGGCGAGCCCGACTGCGAGCAGTCGGCCGAAGTCGTCGGTGCCGTTGAACCCGATGCGGAACCCGCGGGCGACGAACAGCAGGTAGAGGCCCAGGATCGCGAAGAGACCGACGAGACCGAGCTCTTCGCCGAGGCTCGCGACGATGAAGTCGCTCTCGGCGAGCGGCACGATGTCGGGCCGACCTTGACCGAGCCCCGTGCCGATGAGGCCGCCGTCGGCGAGCCCGAACATGCCCTGCACGAGCTGGTAGCTGCCGCCGATGGCGTCGTAGTTCTGCTGCTCGAACGCGCCGAGCCATGCTGCGAAGCGGTTGTTGACGTAACCCAGGGTCTGCGCGGCGATGAGCGCGCCGCCGAGGAACAGCGTGAGCCCGAGCAGCACCCAGCTGAGCCTGCCGGTCGCGACGTAGATCATGACGAGGAAGAGCCCGAAGTAGAGCAGCGAGGTGCCGAGGTCGCGCTGGAAGACGAGCACGGCCATCGCGGCCACCCACACGACGAGGATCGGCCCGAGGTCGCGGCCGCGCGGCAGCCGCATGCCGAGGAACGTGCGCCCGACCATCGAGAGCGACTCGCGCGCGGTCATGAGGTAGCCCGCGAAGAAGACGGCGAGGGCGATCTTGCCGATCTCGCCGGGCTGGAACGAGAACGGCCCGACCTGAATCCAGAGGCGGGCACCGTTGATGGTCTGCCCGATGCCCGGCAGCATCGGCAGCAGCAGCAGCGCGATGCCCACGAGCATGGCGACGTAGCGGTAGCGCGCGAGCACGCGGTGGTTGCGCACGATGAGCAGTACGGCGAGAGCGATGACCATCGCGATCGCCGTCCAGACCATCTGCCGCACGCCGGCCATCTCCCAGCCCACGTAGCCCTCGGCCAGATCGAGCCGGTAGATCATGGCGACGCCGAGGCCGTTGAGGGTCACGATGATCGGCAGGATGAACGGGTCGGCGTCGGGCGCCGTGATGCGCAGCACGACGTGCATGCCGAGAGCGAGCATCCCGAGCCCGGCCCCGTAGCCGATGATCGTGAGATCGAGCTCGCCGATCGCGCCGAGCTGCACGAGAGCGACCGCGGCGCCCGTGATGCCGATCGCGACGAGCAGCAGCAGAAGCTCGAGGTTGCGCAGCTTGGCGGGGGTGCGCAGCTTGATGGTGATGGCTTCGGTCATGGTCACGCGCGGGGCTGCGGCCTCGAGCGTGGGGCCGGCGGCGTCAGTCGAGCTCATCGCGCAGCCGTTCGATGATCGAGAGGGCGTCGGGGAGGTCGTCGGCGTTGATGGTCGCCTCGACGCGCTGACGCGTGAAGGGCGAGAGGTCGTCGACGTCGATGCCGCTCTCGAGGTAGACGCTCGAGAGCGGGAACGGCCCGATGCCCTGCTGCACGCCCTGGAAGACCGCGACCTGGCCGTCGGAGACGCCGACGAAGAAGCGCGACTGCGTCCACTGGTATCCGGCCACGAGGGCGCCGACGACGAGAGCGGCGACGAGCACGAGACCGATCGACCACGTGATGCGACGGCGCACCTTGCGGCGGGCGTCTTCGGCGATGAGCTCGCGCAAGAACTCTTCTGACTCGGGCTCGAAGTGCTCGTCTTCGGGAATCGTCACTGCCTTAAGCGGGTGCAGCAGCAGGGCGGGCAGGCGCACGCTGCGCTTCGGCGCTTTCGCGGCGTAGGTCAGCGGCTGGGCGGCGGCTCCGACCATGACGGGCTGCGGCGCCGAGCTCGTGGGGCTCTCGTCGATGTCGACGACCACGACGGTGACATTGTCGGGAGCGCCCTCGTCGAGGCTCTCGTCGATGAGGGCCCCGACCGCCGCGCTCGCGTCGGTGTGCTCGACGAGCAGCTCGGCGACGCGCTCGTCAGAGACGAAGCCGCTGAGGCCGTCAGAGCAGAGCAGCCAGCGATCGCCCGGTTGCGTCTCGACGATCTCGGTGTCGATCTCGGGGTTGAGGTCGACGTCGCCGAGCACACGCATGAGCACCGAGCGCCGAGGGTGAACCGCGGCTTCCTCGGCCGTGATGCGGCCGCTGTCGACGAGGCGCTGCACGAAGGTGTGGTCTTTCGTGATCTGGGTGAGCTCACCGTCGCGCCACCGGTAGATGCGGCTGTCGCCGATGTGGGCCAGGGCGAGGCGGTCACCGACGCGCACGACGCCGCTCACGGTCGTGCCCATGCCGGTCAGTTCGGGATGCTGGAAGACCGACTCGGCGAGTTCGCCGTTGGCCTCGAGCAGGGCCGCCCGCAGCGCGTTCTCGGCCTCATCAACCGAGTCGAACGGGCGGTCGACGTGCGCGATCGACTGGATCGCGATCGCGCTCGCGACGTCGCCACCCGCGTGCCCGCCCATGCCGTCGGCGACGACGAAGAGGTGGGTGCCAGCGTAGCCCGAGTCTTGATTGTTCGAGCGGACTTTGCCGACGTGCGAACCGGCGGCCGAGAGCGACGTCATGGGCTACCGCCGCAGCTCGAACGTCGTCGTGCCGATGCTGACGGGAGTGTTCGGGGGCACGGGCGTCGGGGCGCCGACCTTCTTGCCCTTGACGAAGCTGCCGTTGGTCGAGTCGAGGTCTTGCAGCATCCACACGTCGTCCCACAGCATGAGGCGCGCATGATGCGTCGAGGTGTAGTCGTCGCGGATGACGAGGCCCGAGTCGGCCGAGCGGCCGATCGTCAATTGGTCGTCCTCGAGAGCGAGCTCGAGGCCCTCCTTCGCCCCCGAGGTGATGACGAGGCGGCGGGCCGGGGGGCCGCCCGTCGTGGGCGGCGAGCTGGGGGCGCGAGGGGCGGCAGCGGGCGCCGGAGAACTGGAGGCGGCGGCAGCCGCGGGGGAGGCCGCGGCGGGCATCCGACGCACTCGCGTGCCGAACAGATCGGAGCGCAGGGCGTAGACGATCGCGAAGACGAATGCCCACATGAGGATGAGAAACCCGATGCGCAGCAGCAGCAGGGTGAGCTCGCTCATCGGCCTCCTCCTCGTGGTCGGTCTCGGGGGTCGGCCGCAGCGCCGCGCTGGGCGAGCACGCGGAACAGGATGCGTGTGCGCCCGATCTCGACCACGCTATCGGGCGGCACGACAGCGCGCGTCACCGGCTCACCGTTGAGCAGGGTTCCGTTCGTGCTGCCCAGATCAGTGACCTGAGCGCGCTCGCCGTCCCACAGAATCTCGATGTGCTTGCGACTCGTGCCCGAGTCGTCGAGCGTGATGTCGGCCTCGCTGCCCCGGCCGATGATGGTGCGTGACCGTGTGAGCGGGTGACGGGTGCCACCGATGTCGAGCACGGGGCTCCACACGACCTGGCCCTTGACGGTCTGCGAACTGACGGCCACGACGCCTTCGGCGACCGAGCCGTCGCTCTCGAGCGAGATGCTGATGCCGCCGGGAAAGGTGTAGCCCTGCGCGGTGCCGTGCCGCTGCAGCAGCAGGGTGAGCTCATCGATGAGCGATTCGCCGAGGTCGGACATGCGTGCGTGATCGGGCGGCGCGAGGCGCACGTGTAGCTCGTTCGGCACGAGAATGCGATCGCGCGAGACGACGGCCGCCTTCGTGTCGAGCTCACGGCGCAGAGCTGCCGCGATCTCGAGCGGCTGCACGCCGCTCTTGAACGTTTTCGCGAACGCACCGCCGACGGCGCGCTCGAGGCCGCGCTCGAAGCTGTCGAGAAGCCCCACCTGCGTCCTCCCTCGGCCGATGACCTTCTGATGGTAGTCGGCTGGCCTTGCCAGTGCCGCACAGCCGCCCGGGTGCGCTGTGCTAATCTCGCTGAGTTGACGAGGCTTCGGCCCGTCGCGCGCGAGTGGCGGAATGGCAGACGCGCT
>SXMG01000038.1 GCA_005778835.1 Actinomycetota bacterium | reverse complement strand
GTGCCCATCGAGGTCGAGAAGACCTGCCCGGTGATCGCCAGCAGCGGCACCGAGTCCATGTGGGCGTCGGCGATCGCCGTGACGAGGTTGGTCGCCCCGGGGCCCGACGTGGCGATGCAGACGCCGAGCCGGCCGCTCGCGGCGGCGTAGCCCTCGGCCGCGTGGCCAGCGCCCTGCTCGTGCCGCACGAGGATGTGGCGGATGGCCGTAGAGGCCATGAGCTCGTCGTAGAAGGGCATGATGGCGCCGCCGGGCAGGCCGAAGACGTCGGTGATGCCGAGCTTCTCGAGTGAGGCGAGAATGGCGCCCGAACCGGTGAGCACGGGCGGCTCGGCCGAGGCCTTCGGCGCTCGCGGGCTCGTCGGCGCAGGGGCCGCGGTCGAGGTCACGGGGATCGATTCCGTGGTCATGAGATGAGTGTCCTAGCGAGAGGTCGGTGATCGGGAGCGGAAGGTCCGCGCTGATTACCCGGTGACGGCTCCTTGCGCGGCAGAGCGCACGAGCTTCGAGTACTTGGCGAGAACGCCACGGGTATAGCGCGGGGGCAGGGGCGCCCAGTCGGTGCGGCGCGCCTCAAGCTCGTCTGCGTCGACCAGTAGGTCGAGGGAGCGAGCAGCGATATCAACCCGGATCAGATCACCATCGCGCACGAAGGCGATAGGACCAGCGTCTACCGCTTCGGGAGCTATATGGCCGATGCACAGTCCGGTTGTGCCGCCTGAGAATCGACCGTCGGTCAAGAGTAATACATCTTTTCCGAGCCCAGCGCCCTTGATGGCGGCGGTGATGGCGAGCATCTCGCGCATGCCGGGACCGCCCTTGGGCCCTGCGTAGCGGATGACGACGACATCGCCCGCGGCGATCTCGCCGTTGGTGAGAGCATCCATCGCCGCGCGCTCGCGCTCGAAGACACGGGCCGGGCCCTCGAAGACGGCGGCATCGAAGCCGGCGGTCTTGACGACCGCACCCTCGGGCGCGAAGGAGCCGTGCAAGATGGTGATGCCGCCCGTGGCATGAATCGGATTGTCGAGCGAGCGCAGCACCTCGCCGTCGAGCGGGTCGGGGTTCAGCTCAGCGAGGTTCTCGGCCATCGTCTTGCCGGTCACGGTCATGACGTCGCCGTGCAGCAGCCCGGCGTCGAGCAGGGCCTTGAGCAGAACGGGCAGGCCGCCCTGGCGGTCGACGTCGTTCATGACGTAGTTGCCGAAGGGCTTGAGGTCGCCGATGTGCGGGACCCTGCCGCCGATGCGGTTGAAGTCGTCGAGGGTGAGCTCGACCTCGGCCTCGTGCGCGATCGCGAGCAGGTGCAGCACGACGTTGGTCGAGCCGCCGAGCGCCATCGCGACCGTGATGGCGTTCTCGCAGGCCTCTTTCGTGAGGATCTGCCGGGCGGTGATGCCCTTGTTGAGCAGGTTGACCACGGCCTCGCCGCTGCGGTGGGCGTACATGTCGCGGCGGCGGTCGTACGAGGCGGGGCTCGCCGAGCCGGGCAGGCTCAGGCCGAGCGCTTCGGCCACCGACGCCATGGTGTTGGCGGTGTACATGCCTCCACAGGCACCTTCACCGGGCGCGAAGGCGCACTCGATGCGATGCGCGTCCTCCGCGCTCATCTTGCCCGCCTTGACGGCGCCGACGGCCTCGAAGCTGTCGATGATCGTGATGGCCTTCTCGGTGCCGTCGCTGAGCTTGACCCAGCCCGGCGCAATCGAGCCGGCGTAGAGGAAGACGCTCGCCAGGTCGAGGCGCGCGGCCGCCATGAGCATGCCGGGAATCGACTTGTCGCAGCCGGCGAGCAGCACCGAGCCGTCGAGGCGCTCGGCCTGCATGACGGTCTCGACCGAGTCGGCGATGACCTCACGGCTCACGAGCGAGAAGTGCATGCCTTCGTGCCCCATCGAGATGCCGTCGCTCACGCTCACGGTGCCGAACTGCAGCGGGTAGCCGCCGCCCGCGTGCACGCCCTCCTTCGCGGCCTGCGCGAGGCGGCCGAGCGAGAGGTTGCAGGGGGTGATCTCGTTCCACGAGCTCGCGATGCCGACCTGGGCCTTGCCCCAGTCGTCATCGCCCATGCCGACAGCGCGCAGCATGCCGCGCGAGGTGGTGGCTTCGATTCCGTCAGTGACGACGCGGGAACGGGGCTTGTGGTCGGCCTTCGACATGGGTCGAGTCTACGACCCGCCCTGCTGACGCTGCGCCGTGCCCGACTCGTCGTCGAAGCCCCCGCCCGGCAGGTCGGAGGTGCCGGCGGCCGCGACATCGGGAGCGAGCTCGTCGACCGCCAGGGTGTCGGGGTCGTAGTCGCCTGCCCGGTATCCCGCGCGCCCCACCATGTGGGCCGAGATCGGCGCCGTGAGCAGCTGGAACACGATGACGGGAATCAGCAGCAGCAGCACGACCCAGCTGCGCACGCTCAGCGCGATGGCGATGACGACGAGGATCACGCCGAGAATCTGCGGCTTGGTGGCCGCGTGCAAGCGTGCGAGAGCATCCGGGAACCTGATGAGCCCGACGGCCGCGGCGAGGGTCAGGAACGCGGCGAGCAGGATGAGCACCGCCGCGACGGCATCGAGCACCGTCGCGACGGGCTCGCTGTCGACGAAGCTGGTGGATGCTCGCAGCAGGTCGGCGATCACAGCTCTCCCTCTCCGCCCGAGGCCGAGCTCGACGGCGCCCGCTGCACGAACCGGGCGACAGACACACTGCCGAGAATGCCGATGACGGCGAGCACGACCATGAGCGGAATCGTGCGAGTGTGGCCGTTGATCGCCATCTCGGCGCCCACGACGATGATGAGCGTCGTCAGCAGCACGTCGGAGGCGATGACGCGGTCGACGAGAGACGGCCCGACGACGACGCGGTAGAGCAGCAGCAGGCCGGCAACGGCGAGCATGCCGCCGGCGAGGTAGAGCACGACGTCGATCATGAGCGCACCGCCTGCCACTCGTCGCGCGAGCCCCACGCCCGCAGCAGGTCGTGCTCCAGGCTCAGCACGTGCGCGCGCGCCTTCTCGATCTCATCGGGGGTGCGCGCATTGAGCTGGTGCACGTAGAGCCGAGCGTTCGTGCGGTCGAGCTCGATGACGAGCGAGCCGGGCACGAGCGAGACCGCGAGCGAGACCCCGGTCATGATGAAGTCGGAGCGGGTGCGCAGATCGACCCGCAGAATCGCACTGCGCGGCACCGGGGCGGCGGCGAAGGCCTGCAGCGCCACCTGGAACGACGCGATCGCGAGCTCACCGAGGAACCGGCCGAGGAAGACGGCGAACCAGAACGGGTTGAACCGCCCGGAGAGCTCGACCGGCGGCAGGTAGAAGGCCCGGGTCACGCCGAGCGCGACGACGATGCCGGTCACGATCGTCAGGGGCGTCAGCGAACCCCACAGCAGCATCCAGAGCACGACGAGCGCGACGAGCAGCGGCAGCTGCTCGAGGAACGACGCGCGACGCGAGGGCTCGCTGACCACGGCGACGGAGTTGTCGGTCACTCGGCGACCCCCTCTTCGAAGTCGGGGAACAGCAGCTGGATGTAGGGCTCGGGGCCGTCGAGGTTCTGCGCCGCGCGGTCGGAGACCGCGTAGAGCGGCCCCGCGAAGATCGTGAGGGCGACGCCGACGGCGACCATGGCGCCCGTGCTGAGGGTCATCAGGCGCGGCGTCGCCTTGGTGATGGCGATCGACCCGGTCGTGAGCGGTGCCTCTTCGACGGTGCGCAGCAGGCGTGTCTCGTCGCCCTCGACGTCGCCTGCTGGTCGCCAGAAGGCGAGGTTCCAGACCCGCACGAGCGCGTAGAGGGTGAGAAGCGAGACGAGCGCGCCGGCGCCGATGAGGATGTAGGCGAGGGCGTCGCCCTGCTCGGCCGTGGCCTGGAAGAGGCCGAGTTTTCCGATGAAGCCCGAGAACGGCGGAATGCCGCCCAGGTTGAGCGCAGGGATGAAGAACAGCACCGCGACGACCGGAGCGCTCGCCAAGAGCCCGCCGATCTTCGTGATGGAGGTGCTGCCGGCCTCGCGCTCGACGAGCCCCGCGGCGAGGAACAGGGTGGTCTGCACGACGATGTGGTGCACGATGTAGAAGATCGCGGCAGCGGTGCCCGCCACCGTGCCGAGCGCGACGCCGAGAATCATGTAGCCGATGTGGCTCACGAGCGTGAACGACAGGATGCGCTTGATGTCGGCCTGGGCGACCGCGCCGAGCGCGCCGACCACCATGGTGAGCAGGGCGAGCACCATGAGCGCCGGGTTGAGCTCGGGGCTCGGGAAGATGACCGTCTCGACCCTGATGATCGCGTAGACGCCGATCTTGGTGAGCAGGCCGGCGAACGCCGCGGTGACCGGTGCCGGCGCGCTCGGATAGCTGTCGGGCAGCCAGAACGACAGCGGAAACACGGCGGCCTTGATGCCGAAGGCGACGAGCAGCATGACGTGCAGCAGGATCTGCACGTCGATGGGCAGCTCTTGCACGCGCTGCGCCACCTGAGCGAGGTTGACGGTGCCGAGCGCCCCGTAGACCATGCCGATCGCGGCCAGGAAGAGGATCGATGACAGCAGGCTCACGATGACGTACGTGACGCCGGCCCGGATGCGCGACTCGGTGCCCCCGAGCGTGATGAGCACGTAGCTCGCCACGAGCAGGATCTCGAAGCCCACGTAGAGGTTGAACAGGTCGCCGGCGATGAACGCCACCATGACGCCCGTGGTGAGGATCAGGTAGGTCGGGTAGTAGATCGACACGGGCGTCTCATCGTCGCCGTCGGCGAGACCCTGCCCGATCGAGAAGACCAGCACGGCGAGCAGCACGACGGCCGAGACCACGATCATGAGCGCCGACAGCCGGTCGACGATGAGCACGATGCCGAACGGCGCCTGCCAGTTGCCGGCCTCGACGACGAGCGGCCCCGCCGTGTCGACGGCGACGAGCAGCGCGATGCCGATGCCGAGCACGGCGACGAGCGAGAGCGCGGCGACGATGCGTTGCGGTCGGGCTCGACGCCCGAGCACGAGGGTGAGCGCCGCGCCGAGCAGCGGCACCAGCACGACGAGGGGCACGAGGGCGGTCATCGCTGCTCCTCCCCCGTCGTCGAGGTCGTGATGACGGTGTCGTCAGGCTCGACCGGGAAGTCGGTGCCTCCGTCGTCGGGCGTGGGCTCTTCGACCGGCATCGAGAAGGCTCCCTCGCGCAGGGCGACGTCATCGGCGTCGTCGGAAACGTCGTCGGCGTTCGCGAGCCGCCACGACCGGTAGATGAGAGCGAGCAGGAAGGCCGAGACCGCGAAGGTGATGACGATCGCGGTGAGGATGAGGGCTTGCGGCAGCGGGTCGGTGTACTCCTCGGGCGCGACGCCGTCCGTGACGATCGGGGCGATGCCCGGGCGGCCCGCCATGATGAGAATCAGCAGGTTCACCCCGTTGCCGATGAGCAGGAAGCCGAGCACGACGCGCGTGAGGCTGCGCTCGAGCAGCAGGTAGACGCCGCTGGCGATGAGCGCCGCCATGACGATGACGAGCACGAGTGAGACGGTCATCGCGCGGCCTCCCTCTGAGCGCGGGCGCGCGCGGCGAGGGCGGGCGGCGCCTGCTGGTCGCCGCCCTGCCGGTCGACCTCGGCACCGAGACTGCGCAGCACGTCGAGCACGAGCCCGATCACGATGAGGTAGACGCCGATGTCGAAGATGGTCGAGGTGACGAACTCGATCTCGCCGAGCAGCCAGACCTCGGCCTCGACGTAGGTGGAGGTGAGCGGCGGTGCCCCGAAGAAGAGCGGCACGAGCGCAGCGCCCGCGGCGATGATCAGGCCCGTGCCCAGCAATGCGCCGGCGCCGATCGGCAGAGCGACCCCGAGCTCGTAGCGCCCGCCGGCCAGGTAGCGCCCGACGAGGGCGAGGCCCGCGACGAGGCCGCCGACAAACCCGCCACCGGGCAGGTTGTGCCCCGCGAACAGCAGGTAGAGCGATATGACGATGATGGCGTGGAAGGTGAGGCGCACGACCACTTCGAGCAGGATCGACCGGTGCCGCGGATCGAGGGTCGGGCCCGCGAGAATCCAGGCATTGCGGCGCTCGCCCTCAGCGCCGAGCTCGCGCACCCGCTCGAGCTTCGAGGCGATGCGGCTCTTGATGACCGCGCGACCGATGCGGGTCGGGGTGTCGCCGCGGTCTCGCAGAAAGAGCAGGCTCGCGACTCCGGTCGCCGCCGCGATGACGACGGCGAGCTCACCCAGGGTGTCCCAGCCGCGCAGGTCGACGAGCGCGACGTTGACGATGTTGCGGCCGTGCCCCTGCACGAAGGCCAGCTCGGGCCACGCCAGCGAGATCGGCTCGGCGATGCGCGAGCCGGCGGCGATGAGCGCCACGAGCGCCATGACGACGCCGACGCCGATCGCGATCACGGCACGCAGCGCCTTGTGCGTGCTGCCGTGACGGTCGCCGAGCTTGGCGGGCAGGCGGCGCAGCACGAGCACGAACGCGATGAGGGTAACGATCTCGACGAGAATCTGCGTGATGGCCAGATCGGGTGCGCCCTGCAGCGCGAAGAGCGCCGACATGCCGAAGCCCGTGACACCGACGATCACGAGTGCCGCGAAACGTTTCTGCGCCTGGGTCGCGGCAAGGGCGGCGCCGATCATGACGGCGCCGATCGCGAGCTGCGCCGGCTGATCCCAGGCGCGCAGCTCGGCGGGCCAGCTGTCGCCGACCACGAGACCGGCGGTCATGACGGCGACGAACACGACGAGGATCACGCCGAGGTAGAACGACAGCGAACCGCGCTGGGTCAGGCTCGTCACGCGCGCGGCGAAGCGGTCGACGGCGCTCATGGTGTCCCAGTAGGCGTCAGAGGCGTTGGCCCCGGTGGCCAGGCGCGCCTGCAGCCGGCTGAACTGCTCACGCAGCGCGAACAGGGTGGCGCCGGCGACGATCGTGATGAGCGAGAGCCCGAGCTCGGGTTCGAGCCCGTGCCACAGCGCGAGCTCGTACGGCTTGGCGTCGCCGCTCGGGAACAGTGCGGGATACCCGGCGAGGCCCGTGTTGACCACGGAGGCGAGGGCGCCGAGGGCGAGGCTCGTGACGGCGAGCACCGTCGGCGCGAGCATGAAGCGGCGGCTGACGGTCTCGAGCGCGGTCACGTCGTCGACGCCCGGCTTGCGGGCGAACGCGCCCCAGAAGAAGCGGATGCTGTACGCGACGGTGAGCGCCGACCCGACGACCACGCCCACGACCGCGACCGTGCCCCAGACCTGACCGTTGTCGCCGACGAGCGCCGCGTTCTCACCCGTCGCGGCGGCGAGCAGGCCGTGCAGCACGGTCTCTTTTGCCACAAAGCCGAACAGCGGAGGCAGGCCCGCCATCGAGGCGAGCACAAGAGCGGCGGTGACCGCCAGCACGGGAGACCGGCGGCCGAGACCGCTGAGCTTGCGCAGATCGCGCGTGCCGGCCTCGTGATCGATGATGCCGACGACGAGGAACAGGGCGCTCTTGAAGAGCGCGTGTGCCAGCAGCAGGGCCAGTGCCCCGAGGGCGGTCTCGCGCGTGCCGAACCCCGCGACCACGGTGAGAAAGCCGAGCTGGCTGACGGTGCCGTAGGCGAGCAGCAGCTTGAGGTCGGTCTGCTTGAGGGCGACCCAGCCGCCGAGCAGCATCGTGGCGAGGCCGAGCACGACGAGCACCTCGCGCCACCCGGGCACCTCGACGAAGGCTGGCGCCATGCGGGCGAGAAGGTAGATGCCCGCCTTCACCATCGCGGCGGCGTGCAGGTAGGCGCTCACCGGGGTCGGCGCCGCCATGGCGCCCGGCAACCAGAAGTGCAGGGGCACGATGGCCGACTTGGAGAGCGCCCCCACGAGCACGAGGTACACCGAGACGGTCGTGAGCGTCGTCGCGGGGGAGGTCTCGAGAATCACCGTGAGGCTCGACGACTCGGCCTGCACGGCGAGCAGCACGAGGCCGACGAGCATGACGAGCCCGCCGAGGGTCGTCGTGATGAGCGCTTGCAGTGCCGCACCGCGACTGGCCTTGCGGTGCGTGTAGTGGCCGATCAAGAGGTACGAGAAGACGCTCGTCGCCTCCCAGAACACGAACAGCAGATAGACGTCGTCGGCGACCACGAGGCCGTACATCGCGCCCGCGAAGGCGAGCAGCACGGCAGCGAACCGGCCGAGGCCCTTCTCGTCGTCGCGGAAGTACGAGCCGCAGTAGAAGAGCACGAGGCTGCCGACCCCCGTGACGATGAGCGCGAGCACCCACGACAGGGTGTCCATGCGCACATCCAGGGTGAACTGCAGCTGCGCGATGTAGGTGACCTGCTCGAACGGCAGCCGCGCCGCCTCGTTGCTGAGCACAGCGGGTGCCTGCAGCAGCGTGTGCACGAAAGCGCCGAGCGACACGAGCGCGGCGACCCAGAACACCCGGGTCTTGAGGGCACGCGCCACGAGGGGCAGCGCGATGGCGGCCAGCGCGAACACCGTCAGGACGGCGAGCATGCGTCCTCCCTCGGTGTCGGTGCATCGGCAAAGGGCAGGGCGTCACGGCGTGGTCGCCGGATGCGCTCAGTCTACTGAGCGAGGACCGGGAAGATTCCGAGTGCCGGCAGAGGCGAAGGAGAGCCAGCGCTCACCACTGCGGCGACTGCACTGGCTCAGGCGCGCTGTCGCGCCTCGGCGATCGCGGCGAGGGCGAGAACGAGCTGCTGCGGACTGCTCACGCGCCACGGCGCGACGGTCGAAGCCTCGCCGACCTTGATGCCGAGGTCGCCGGGCTCGAGTACCGCGAGCGCGTCTTCGTCGGTCACGTCGTCACCCGCGAAGAGCACGGCGTCGGGCTGCAGCCGCGCCCGCAGCGCGCGCAGGCCGTCGCCCTTCGTGGCATCGCGCACGGCGAACTCGACGACGTTCTTGCCGTCGCGCACCGTGAGTGCGGCATCGAGAGCGGCAGCCGCCTCGCGCACGGCGGTCTGCAGGGCGCCCGCAGCATCCGTCGCGACCACGCGGGTGTGCACGGCGAAGCCGGCGGGCTTGTGCTCGATCCAGGCACCCTCGACCGCGTCGACGAGGGGCGCGAGAGCGCTGTGCAGCGCCTCGACCCGCGCACGATCGGCGGCGTCGACCGCAGGCACTTCGTCGCCCGGCGCGATGCGCAGCTCGAGACCGTGCGAGCCGATCATCGCCGCCGTCACGCTCGACGGCACCACGACGTCGAGGCTCCCGAGCGACCGGCCCGAGACGAACGCGATCGTGACGCCCGGCGACTGCTGCAGTGCCGCGAGCTGCCCGACCGCCGCCGGCAGCGCTCGTGCTTCGTCGGGCACATCGACCTCGGGCGCGAGCGTGCCGTCGAAGTCGAGTGCGATGAGCACGGTTTCGTGAGCAGCGAATCGTCGCAGCTCATCGACCAGGCCGGCCTCGAGCGGGCTCGCGGGTGCGCTGTTGTCGCGGTGCTCGCTCATCGGGCCCCCGTTCATCGTGCGCTCGGTCATCGCGCGCCCGCCTATCGTGCGTCGGAGTGGTGGTTCGCGTGCCGCAGCGTGTCGAGAAAGCTCTGCGACCAGCGCGCCACATCGTTGTCGACCAGTCGGCGGCGCAGTGCGCGCATCCGGGTGGTGCGTTCGCGCTGCGGCATGCGCACGGCCTGCAGCATCGACTCCTTGAGCCCGTCGATGTCGTGCGGGTTGACGAGCAAGGCGTTCTTGAGCTCGTCGGCAGCCCCGGCGAACTCGCTCAGCAGCAGCACGCCGTCTTCGTAGTGGCGGCAGGCGACGTACTCTGTCGCGACGAGGTTCATGCCGTCCCGCAGCGCCGTGACGAGCATGACGTCGGCGGCGAGGTAGAGCGCCACCATCTCTTCGCGCGGGTAGCCGTGGTGCAGGTACGACACGACCGGATGGCTGATGGTCGCGTAGGTGCCGTTGAGCCGGCCGACCGTGAGCTCGATCTCGTCGCGCAGCTGCATGTAGGCGGCAACGCGCTCACGGCTCGGGCTCGCGACCTGCACGAGCACCGTCTCACCGGGCCTCGTCGCGCCGTCGCGCAGCAGCTCTCCGAACGCCTTCAGGCGATGCCGGATGCCCTTCGTGTAGTCGAGGCGGTCGACGCCGAGCATGATCGTGCTCGGGTTGCCGAGGTCGTCGCGAATCTGCTGCGCGCGGGCCTGCACGTCGGGGCGCCGCGCCAACTCTTCGAAGCTCGCGACATCGATCGAGATCGGAAAAGCCTTGGCGATGACCGTGCGGTGGCCGCTCGGCCCGTCGGGCACATGGATCTCGGGCGTGCGCGTGGCGTAGCCGAACAGTCGGCGCACGGCTCGCGAGAAGTTGCCGGCGTCGGCGACGCGCTGGAAGCCGATGACGTCGGCGCCCAGCAGCCCTTCGATGACCTGCTTGCGCCACGGCAGCTGCGCGTAGATGCCGTAGGGCGGGAAGGGGATGTGGTTGAAGAACCCGATCGTCAAGTCGGGCCGCTGCTCGCGCAGCATCTTCGGCACGAGCTGCAACTGGTAGTCCTGCACCCAGACGGTCGCGCCGGGCGCCGCGATGCGCGCACTCGCATCGGCGAACCGCTGGTTCACCGACACATAGGCGTCCCACCATTCGCGGTGGAAGCTCGGGGGGGCGATGACGTCGTGGTAGAGCGGCCACAGGGTGTCATTGCTGAAGCCCTCGTAGTACTGCTCGATCTCGCCCGGGCTCAGCGGCACGGGCACGAGGTACGTGCCGTTGTCAGTGAACGGCTCCAGGTCGAGATCGGGCTTGCCGGCCCAGCCGACCCAGGCGCCCTCCGAGGCCTTCATGACGGGCTCGAGCGCCGTGACGAGACCGCCGGGCGACCGCTGCCAGGTCTCCACGCCCTCGACGTCGATGACGCGATCGACGGGCAGCCTGTTCGAGACGACGATGAAGTCGTATAGCGCGTGCTCGTCGCTGCGGGAGTGAGGGGTCATGTCGCTCGTGCGTCTCCTGGTCGGAAGTCGTCGGGGCGGGGCCGCCGCGAGCCACCGTATCAGCCGAATCTCAGAGGGTTTTCAGGAACGGGACCGTCGACGCGGGTTCGAATGCTCGTCACGCAGCGTTCACTCCGGCCTCTCGGGAGCGCGCAGAGCAGCGACGTACAGTGGCCTCGTGATCAGCATCGGAATGGGAACCACGAGCGTGCTGCCCCGTCGCCTGCGCGACGCCTTCCGCCTCGCCGCCGACGCCGGCTTCGACGGCGTCGAAATCATGGTGACGAGCGATCCCGAGACGCGCGACCCCCGCGTCATCAGCGCGCTGACTGAGCGGTACGGGATGCCCGTGCTGAGCATTCACGCCCCCGTTCTCGTCTTGACCGCCTTCGTGTACGGCCTCGACCCCCACGTCAAGCTCGAACGGAGCATCGAGCTCGCGCAGCAGGTCGGAGCATCGACCGTGGTCGTGCACCCGCCGTTTCGCTGGCAGGTGCTCGCCGCCCGCCGCTTCGAGGCCTCGGTGCGTTCGCTCGAAGACCGTCACGGGGTGACCGTCGCGGTCGAGAACATGTTTCCCGTCACGGTGCGCGGCCGCGACCGCGAGGCCTACGCCCCCAGCTGGAACCCCGGCGATCTCGCCGTCGACGCGCTCACGCTCGACTTCTCGCACGCCGCGCTCGCCGGCGTCAGCGCCCTCGACCTGGCGCAGCAGTGGGGCGAACGGCTGCGGCACGTGCACCTGTGCGACGGCTCGTCGACCGAGCCCAACGACCGCGTCTTCGACGAGCACCTGCTGCCCGGGCGCGGCGCTCAGCCCGTCGGCGAGGTGCTGCGGCTGCTGGCCGATCGCGACTTCGACGGCGCAGTCGTCGCCGAGATCAACACCCGCTCGTGCGGGGCCGATGACGACGCGCGCGTCGAGCTGCTGCGCGAGACCGTGCGGTTCGCACGCGAGCACACCGCGGCGCGAGCGACCGTGCTGTCGCGCGACGACCGGTTCGCCCCCGCGCGGTCGACCGCCGGCTAGTTCAAGAAGGCCCTCAGCAGCGATTGCGAGCCCTCGAGGTGCTCGGCCATGGCTCTGGCCGCCTGGTCGGCATCGCCGACGAGCACCGACCACACGATGAGCTCGTGCTGCTCGTTCGAGTGCGCGATGTTCGGCGCGAGCAGCGGAATCATGTCGAGCAGCCGGTTGACCCGCATGCGGTTGTCGGCCACGAGTGACACGAGGCTCGGGCTGCCCGAGAGCTCGGCGATCGTGAGATGCAGCCGCGAGTCGAGTCGACGGTAGTCAGCGGGCTCGGCGGCCGCGAGTTCGCGCAGCCGGGCGTGCAGCGATTCGCGCTCGACCGCCGTGAGCGCGCGACCCGCGGCGGCACGCGCCGCGCCGACCTCGAGCACCGCGCGCAGCGTGAGCGTGTCGTCGAGCTCTGCCGCACTCACGGTCGAGTCGACCTCGGCCCGGTCGGGCGGCAGCGGGTCGCGCACGAAGGTGCCGCCGTACCGGCCGCGTCGCGACTCGAGGTAGCCGGCGTCGGCGAGCGAGCGGATCGCCTCGCGCACCGTGTCGCGACTCACCTCGAAGCGGGTCGCGAGCTCGCGTTCGGGCGCGAGCGCCTCCCCCGGTGCGACGATGCCGAGCCTGATGAGCTGCAGCAGCCGCGCGAGCGTCTCCTCGAAGGCGTTGCCGCCGCGCACCGGGCGCGAGAGCGCTTCGTGCGCGAGCGACTCCGCGGCCTCGGGCGACTCGACCGTCACGCGGGTCTCGGCGGGCGTGCTCGGCTCGACGTCGAGATGCTCGCTCGCCGCGCCGCCTGTGCCCATGATCGCGACCCTACAACGGCGTCACATAAGCGCCGCTGATGCCGCCGTCGACGAGGAAGGTCGAGGCGGTGATGAACGACGCGTCGTCGCTCGCGAGGAAGGCGACCGCCGCAGCGAGCTCCTCCGGCTCGGCGAAGCGGCCCTTCGGAATGTGCACGAGTCGCCGCTGCGCGCGCTCGGGGTCTTTCGCGAAGAGCTCTTGCAGCAGGGGTGTGTTGACGGGCCCGGGGCAGAGCGCGTTGACGCGGATTCCCTGCCGCGCGAACTGCACCCCGAGCTCGCGCGTCATCGCGAGCACGCCGCCCTTGCTCGCGGTGTACGAGATCTGGCTCGTCGCGCTGCCCATGACCGCGACGAACGAGGCCGTGTTGATGATCGACCCCGACTGCTGCGCGACCATGTGGCGCAGCGCGGCGCGCGAGCACAGGTAGACGCTCTTGAGGTTGACGTCTTGCACGAGATCCCACGCGGGCAACTCGGTCGTCTCGATCGAGTCGTCTTCGGGCGGGGAGATGCCCGCGTTGTTGAACGCGATGTCGAGCGAGCCGTAGGTCGACTGCGCCGTGTCGAAGAGGTGGTCGACCTCGGCCTGGTCGGTCACGTTGACCTTCACGAACAGGCCGCCGACCTCGGCCGCGGCGGCCTCGCCGGTCGCGGGGTTCATGTCGCCGATGACGACTGTCGCGCCCTCCGCGGCGAAGCGGCGAGCCGTCGCGAGACCGATGCCGCTCGCGCCGCCCGTGATGACGGCGACCTTGCCGGCGAGGCGCTGGGTGAGGTCGAGGGGGGTGATGGTCATGGTGGTGAGCTCCTTAGCTGTGCGAGAAGAAGACGTTCTTGGTCTCGGTGAACGCGAGCGGAGCATCCGGGCCGAGCTCTCGCCCGAGCCCGCTCTGCTTGAACCCGCCGAAGGGGGTCGCGTACCGCACCGAGGAATGCGAGTTGACACTGAGCGCGCCGCTCTCGACCCCGCGGGCGACACGGATGCTGCGACCGAGGTCGCGCGTGAAGATCGAGCCCGACAGGCCGAAGATCGAGTCGTTCGCGAGCGCGATCGCGTCGGCCTCGTCGTCGAAGGGCAGCACGGAGACGACGGGGCCGAAGATCTCGTCGGTCGCGACGCGGTCGGTGCGGTTCGGCAGCAGCACCGTCGGGGCCATCCAGTAGCCGGGGCCGTCGGGTGCCGAGCCGCTGAAGGCGACCGGCACGCTGCCGTCGAGGAAGGCCGCGACGTTGTCGAAGTGGCCCTTCGACACGAGCGGGCCCATCTCGGTCGCCTCGTCGTTCGGGTCGCCGACGCGGAAGCCCCGCACGGCCGGCTCGAGCAGCTCGAGGAAGCGGTCGAGCACGCTGCGCTGCACGAGCAGCCGCGAGCGCGCGCAGCAGTCCTGCCCCGCGTTGTCGAAGACCGAACCCGGGGCACCAGCGGCCGCCGCCTCGAGGTCGGCGTCGGCGAAGACGATAGTGGCGCTCTTGCCGCCGAGCTCGAGCGTCACGGGCTTCAACTGCGCCGCGCATCCGGCCATGACCTGCTTGCCGACCTCGTTCGAGCCCGTGAAGACGACCTTGCGCACATGCTCGTGCGTGACGAAGCGGTCGCCGACGACCGAGCCGCGGCCCGGCAGCACCTGGAAGAGGTGCTCGGGCAGGCCCGACTCGAGGGCGAGCTCACCGAGGCGGATCGCCGTGAGCGGCGTCCAATCGGCGGGCTTGAGCAGCACGGCGTTGCCCGCGGCGAGCGCCGGACCGAAGCCCCACGCGTCGATCGGCATGGGGAAGTTCCACGGCACGATGACCCCGACGACGCCGATCGGCTCGTGGAAGGTGACGTCGAGGCCGCCCGCGACGGGAATCTGCTGGCCGATGAGCCGCTCGGGTGCTCCGCTGTAGTAGTCGAGCACGTCGCGCACGTTGCCCGCCTCCCAGCGGGCGGCGCCGATCGGGTGGCCCGAGTTGCGCACCTCGAGCTGCGCGAGTTCTTCGATGTGCGCGTCGACGGTCGCGGCGAAGCGGCGCAGGGCGCGGGCCCGGTCGACGGGGGCGAGCGCGGCCCAGGCTCGCTGGGCGACGACGGCCCGCGCGACAGCGGCGTCGACCTCGTCGAACGTCGTGTGGCGCACGGTGCCGATGACGGTCTCGTCGGCGGGGTTGACGAGCGTGGTCTCGCTCATGCTCGGGCCTTCCGGTTCTCGCGGTACTCGGCCGCAGCATCGACGAGGGCGGTGAAGAGCCGGGAATCCTCTCGAGCCGCCTCCTCCGGGTGCCACTGCACGGCCACTCCGAAGGTGAGCCCGTCGACGTCGACAGCCTGGATGATGCCGTCGTCTCCTCGGGCGCTCACCGTGAGACCGGGGGCCACGCGGTCGATCGCCTGGTGGTGGTAGCTCGGCACGGTCACGCGCTCACCGAGCAGCTCGGCCGTTCGGGTGCCCGGCACCGTCACGGCCGGGTTCTCGGTGAAGACGCCGCCGCCCGCGTTGTACCGCGTCGAGCCGATTGCGTCGGGCAGGTGCTGGATGAGGCTGCCGCCGAGGGCGGTATTGAGCACCTGCAGGCCGCGGCAGATGCCGAGGAAGGGCACGTCGCGCGCGATCGCGCGCTCGAGCAGCCGGTCCTCCAGAGCGTCGCGGTCGAGCCGCGGCTCGTCGTTGGTCGGGTGCGGCTCTTGCCCGTAGCGCCGCGAGTCGACGTCTTTGCCGCCCGTGAGGATGAGCCCGTCGAGACCGTCGAGCACGGCATCGGCGCCCGCCGCGTCGAGCGGCTGCGGCGGCACGAGCACGACGAGACCGCCCGCGCTCGAGACCGCCTCGATGTAGACGTTCGGCAGAAACGAGGCGCGAACATCCCACACCCCGCTCTGGGCCTGCTCGAGATAGGTCGTCAGGCCGATGACGGGGCGCTGGTCAGAACCGTTCGAAGCCACGGATGCGCTCCCAATCGGTGATCGCCGCGTCGAAGGCCGACAGCTCGACCTTCGCCATGTTGAGGTAGTGCGCCATGACCTCGTCGCCGAACGCGGCGCGCGCGAGTTCGGAGCCCGCGAACAGCTCGGCCGCGTCGCGCAGCGTCGAGGGCACGCGCGGAAGGTCGGCCGCGTAGGCGTTGCCCTCGAAGATCTCGGGCAGTGTGAGCTTGTTCTCGATGCCGTGCAGGCCCGCAGCGATGATGGCGGCCGTCGCGAGGTAGGGGTTGACGTCGCCGCCCGGCACGCGGTTCTCGATGCGCAGGCTGTGACCCGAGCCGACGACGCGCAGCGCGCACGTGCGGTTGTCGAAGCCCCAGGCGATGCCCGTCGGCGCGAAGCTGCCGGGCACGTAGCGCTTGTAGGAGTTGATCGTCGGTGCGAAGAACAGGCTGAGCTCGCGCATCGCGGCGAGCTGGCCGGCGAGCCAGTGCTCCATGAGCGGCGAGAAGCCATGGGCACCGTCACCCGCCATCACCGCCGAGCCGTCGGTGCCCCGCACGCTGAGGTGGATATGGCAGCTGTTGCCCTCGCGCTCGTTGAACTTCGCCATGAAGGTCAGCGCCTTGCCGTGCGCGTCGGCGATCTCCTTCGCCCCGTTCTTGTAGATGACGTGGTTGTCGCACGTGGCGAGGGCGTGGGCGTACCGGAAGGCGATCTCCTGCTGGCCGAAGTTGCACTCGCCCTTGACGCCCTCGCAGTACATGCCGGCGCCGTCCATGCCGGTGCGGATGTCGCGCAGCAGCGGCTCCATGCGCGTCGACGCCAGCAGGGCGTAGTCAATGTTGTAGTCGCTCGCGGGGGTGAGGTTGTCGTAGCCCTTCGCCCAGGCCTGGCGGTAGGTCTCGTCGAAGACGATGAACTCGAGCTCGGTGCCCACGTAGGGCACGAGGCCGTGCGCCGCGAGGCGGTCGATCTGCTGCTGCAGGATCTGGCGCGGGCTCGGCGCGACCGGCCCGCCGTCCATCCGCTGCAGATCGGCGATGACGAGCGCCGTGCCCGGCAGCCACGGAATGCGCCTCAGCGTGCCCATGTCGGGCTGCATGACCATGTCGCCGTACCCGGTCTGCCACGACGAGAGCGCGTAGCCCTCGACGGTGTTCATCTCGACGTCGACGGCGAGCAGATAGTTGCAGCACTCGGCGCCGTGGGCCGCGACCTCTTCGCGGAACAGTCGTGCCGAGACGCGCTTGCCGACGAGGCGACCCTGCATGTCGGCGAAAGCCACGATGACCGTGTCGATCTCGCCCGCATCGATGAGGCCCTCCAGCTCGGCGATGGTCAGGTTTCCCGATCGGACTGTCGACGGCGCAGCAGACATGGGGCCTCCCTTGGCACGAGTGTCGACCATTAGTACCACACGGCCTCTCGGGCCTCGGCGGACACGACCGGAATTCTTGTTTTCAATGGTAGACAAGACCCACCATAAGGGCCATGCTCAGTTGCCAAGGCGCAGTGTGGCGCTCCCGCCTGCTCCGCCGTTCCACCCGCATCCACCCCCAGGAGGAATGAATGGCAGAAACAACCAAGGCGACCGGCGGTGTCTCGTACACCAGTGTCGACCAGACCTACTTCGAGAAGCGCGGACTGCGCCGCTCGGCCGGAGTATGGGGCCTGTGGGGCCTCGCCGTCGCCGCGGTCATTTCGGGCGACTTCTCGGGGTGGAACTTCGGCATCGACTTCGCCGGCTTCGGCGGCATGCTCATCGCCTTCGTCGTGCTCGTCGTCATGTACTACGGGCTCACCTTCTCGATCAGCGAGATGTCGGCCGCCATGCCGCACACCGGCGGTGCCTACTCGTTCGCCCGATCGGCCATGGGGCCCTGGGGCGGCCTCGTCACGGGCGCTGCCGAGACGATCGAGTACGTCGCCACAACGGCGGTCGTCGTGTTCTTCTCGGCGCAGTACCTCGACGGCGTGACCGGCGGGCTCTTGAACTTCTCGCTCGCCGAGTCGGGAAACATGTGGATCTGGTGGCTCGTGCTGTACATCGCCTTCGTCGGCCTCAACGCCGCCGGTGCGCACATCTCGTTCCGGTTCGCGATCGTCGTCTCGATCATCGCGATCGCCATCATCCTGGTGTTCTCGGTCATGGCGCTCGCCTCGGGGCTGTTCTCGTTCGACAAGCTGTGGGACATGGCGCCGAACCCCGACGTGGCCGGCTCGTCGACGTTCCTGCCCGAGGGCTGGGTCGCGATCCTGTTCGCCCTGCCGTTCGCCATGTGGTTCTTCCTCGGCATCGAAGAGCTGCCGCTCGCCGCCGAAGAGTCGCACACTCCTGAGAAGGACATTCCCCGGGCAGCCGTGCTCGCCCGCGGAACGCTCATCATCACGGGCGTGCTCGTGCTCTTCTTGAACACGGGTGTCTTGGGTGCTGAAGCCACGGGAGTCTCGCTCGAACCGCTGCTCGACGGCTTCAGGGCCATCGTGGGCGACGAGCTCGCTGCGCTGCTCGCGATCTTCGCGCTCATCGGCCTGCTCGCCTCGCTGCACGGCATCATGTTCGCCTACGGGCGCAACATGTACTCGCTGTCGCGCGCGGGCTACTACCCGAAGTTCCTCTCGCTCACGGGCAAGAACAAGACCCCCTGGGTCGCGCTCACCGTGGGTGCGGTCATCGGGTTCGTCGCCATCGTCGTGCTCGACGTACTGTCGAAGCTCGACCCCGAGGGCGTCGGTCTCGTCGCCGGGGCGATCATCTTGAACATCGCTGTCTGGGGCGCGGTCGTCGCGTACTTCCTGCAGATGGTGTCGTTCTTGATCCTGCGCCGCAAGTTCCCCGACGCGAACCGCCCGTACAAGAGCCCGATGGGCACGTTCGGCGCCTACAGCGCCGCCGCCATCGCGGCACTGGTGTTCATCGGACTCCTGGTGAACCCCGCCTTCCAGGCGGCGATCATCGCGATCATCATCGTGTACGCGCTCATGCTGCTCGGGTTCGGCTTGCACTACCGCAAGCAGCTCGTGCTGTCTCCTGAAGAGGAGTACGCCATGAGCGGCGGCACGCACGAGATGACGAAGGACTAGTACTGCGGGGGTGGGCGACCGTCAGACCGCCCACCCCCGTGCACGTCACGCCGGGGCTGCCGCCATCGACGGCGCGAACGCGTCGAGGGCATCGCGACGGCGCGACCGGCCGGCCGCCAGGCGGGCGACGGCCAGCGACACGAGCCCGAGCAGCACCATGACCCCGAACGCGGCGACGATGCGCGAGGGCTCACCGCCCGCGAAGAGCGCCTGCAGCCCGTCGACGGCGTAGGTCAGCGGCAGCACCGCGCTCAGGGCCGGGAACGGGTCGGCGAGAGCCGCGATCGGCACGATGCCGCCGGTCGCGACGAGCTGCACGGCGAGCAGCAGCAGCGACACGACGAGGCCCGCGCGCCCGAGCGCCAGGGTGAGCGCCGCGTGCAGCGCCGTGAACGCGAGCGCGATGGCGCTCGTCAGGGCGAGGGTCGCGGGCATCAGCATCCAGTCGACGCCGCTGACGAGGTGCACCAGCAGCGTGACGAGCGCCGCCTGGGCGAGCGCGATGAGAGAGGCTCGGCCGAGCGAACGACGCACGATCGTTCCGCCGGCCGCGGAGGTGCCGATGACGCCGCGGGCAGCGGGCCGCAGGGCGAGGAAGGTCGCGAGCGCGCCGATCCACAGCCCGACCGGAATCAGCGTCTCAGCGATCACCGAGCCCACGCCGTCGACCTCGTTGCTGCGGCTCGCGTCGACGACGACCGGCTCGGTCGCGATCGCGCTGTCTCCGGCTTCGGGAATCTCGGCGGCACCCGTCGCGAGCCCGGTCGCGAGCTCGTCGGCGCCGTCGGCCAGAGACACGGCGCCCGCGGTGACCTGATCGGTGCCCGACGCAAGGCTGCCGAGGCCCGAAGCGAGCGACGAGGCTCCCCCGCGCAGTTCGGCTCCCCCGGCCGCGAGCGCCGCGGCCCCGCTCGCGCTCTGCCCGATGCCCGACTGCAGACCGTCGAGCGCACCGTTCAGCTGCGGCACCACGGCGCCCGCGGTGCCCGCGAGCACTTGCGCGTTGCCGAGCGCTGCCTGGAACGCCGCTTTGTCGGCATCACTGAGATCGGAGGCGGCGATGGCCGGAGCGAGCGCGGCGAGGCTGCCGGCGACCGCACCCGCCTGCGGCACGAGACCGCCGGCCGCCTGCTGCAGCGGGTCGAGCTGGTTCGCGCCAGCCCGCAGTTCGGCGAGCCCCGACGAGAGGGCGCTCACCCCGTTCGTGTAGTCGCGCACGCCGTTCGCGAGCGAGCGCGCGCCGCTCGCCGAGGCGGAGGCGCCGTCGCTCAGGTCGCTCAAGCCGACGCTCAAGTCGGTCGCTCCGTCGCCCAGCTGGGTGGCGCCGTCGGCGGCCTGCTCGAGAGCGGTGCCGAGCTCGCCGAGGCCCGTCGTGAGCCCGTCGAGGTACTGCGCCGTGATCGCGGCGCCGAACTGCTGCGCGAGCCCGCTGCCGACCGCCTGCACGACCGCGCCGGCCAGGTAACTGTGCGCATCGTCGGTCACGATCTCGAGCCGGGCCTGTACGGGCTCGGGCGTGCCGATCGTCAGCAGCGACTCGGAGAAGGTCGACGGAATCGTCAGCACGGCGTAGACGTCGCCGCGGGCAAGGGCGGCCTCGGCCTCGTCGGCGTTCGTGACCGTCCAGTCGAAGCCGTCGGCGTCGGGCGCCGTGAGCTCGGTGACGAGCTGCCGGCCCGCGAAGACCAGTTGCTCATCACCGTTCGCGTCGGTGGTCGTGAGGAGCGTGTCGTCGTTGACGACCGCGGCCGGGATCCGCTCGAGCGCCGCGGAGTCGTTGCCGACAGCGGCCAGCGCGAGGCCCACGAGGGCGAGCGGCACGACGACCGCCGCGGCGAGCGTGAGCCAACGACGAAGGCCGCGGCGCGTGCTGCGGGAGGTGCCGGGGGTCGAGGTCATGAGACGTCGCTCCTGTCTGCGAGGGCGGGTGTCGAATCGAGCACGATCGTGGAGGCATCGGCGTCGAGCACGATCGTGGAGGCATCGGCGTCGAGCACGATCGTGGTTGCTGCAGGTGAGACGGCCGAGCCGGGCTCGCGCCCCCAGACCCGCACGACGGAGGGCGGTGCGAGTCGCTGCACGAGCGCGTCGGCGAGGTCGATGTCGGCGGCGCTGAGGGCGTCGTCACGGTGGTCGAGCACGATCACGGCGGTGGCGTCGAGCGTGGCGACGGCCGCGAGCACGAGCGCCCGTCGGCGCGCGTCGAGCGCGACGACGCCGCTCTCGGGGTCGCGGATCGCCTGGGCGTCGACACCGAGCGCGTCGACCGTGGCCGCGAGCCTGCCGAGCCAGCGGCGCACGCGGCGCGGAGCGCGCGGGTAGCCGGCGGCGAGAGCCATGCGCTCGCTCACGAGCGCACCGATCGTCACCGAGGGCGCGAGCCGGTCGCCGCTCACGTCGACGAGCGTGACCCGACGCGAGGCACGACCGGCCTCCGACGGCAGCACGGCGTCGGCGATCACCGCGCGGCCGCCCGCGATGGGCAGGTAGCCCGCGAGCGTCGCACCGACGAGGCGGCGCGTGGCGGCATCGCCCACGAGGTCGACACGAGAGCCGGGGGTCGCGACGAGGTCGAGGCGAGCATCCGACCCTGACAGCCGCAGCCCCTCGGCGACGATGACGGCGTCGCCCTGCTGCGCCGCCCACTCGCGGTGATCGCGGTGGTGCCGCAACTGCTCGCCCTCGACGTCGAGGTCGGGCAGCAGCCGGTTCAGCAGCGGCGGGAACCACCAGCCGGCTCGGCCGAACAGCGTCATGAGTGCAGGGCCGAGCGTCATGCGCACGACGAACGCGTCGACCGCGATGCCGACCGCAAGGCCCAGCGCGATGGGCTTGATGAGCCCTGCACCCTCGGGCACGAACGACGCGAAGACGAAGAACATGATGAGCGCGGCCGCCGTGACGACGCGGGCCCCGTTGGCGAAGCCGTCTTCGATCGCCTGCCGGGGGTCGCCCGTGCGCACGAACTCCTCGCGCATGCCTGAGACGAGGAACACCTCGTAGTCCATGGCGAGGCCGAAGAGCACGGCCATCAGGATGATCGGCATGAAGCTCAAGATGGGGCCGGGCTCGGCGTGCAGCAGCTCGGCGCCCCATCCCCACTGGAAGATCGCGACCGTGACGCCCATGCCGGTGCCGACCGACAGCAAGAAGCCGAGAGCGGCCTTGACCGGCACGAGCACCGAGCGGAACACCGCCATGAGCAGGATGACCGAGAGCCCGACGACGACGAGCCCGAACGGCACGAGCGCGTTCGTGAGCCGCGTCGAGATGTCGATGCCGATCGCCGTGACGCCCGTGACGGCCAGCGGGGTGCCGAACTCGGCCTCGATCTCAGGCGCCAGCTCGCGCAGGTCGGCGACGACGAGCTTCGTGGCGGGGTCGTCGGGCGCCGTCTCGGGCGCGACCTGGAAGATGGCCGTCTCGAGACCCGGCGAGGGGATGCCCGGGCTCACGCTCGCGACCCCGTCGACCCCCTCGAGCTCAGCGCGGATGTCGGCGAGGTCGTCGAGGATGTCGGTCGTCTGCGTGATGTCGAGCGTCACGAGCAGCGGCCCGGCCGTGCCGGGGCCGAAGCCCTCGGCGATGAGGTCGTAGGCCTCGCGCTGCGTCGAACCGGCCGGCTCGCTGCCGCCGTCGGGCAGGTTGAGGTCGAGCGAGAACGCGGGAATCGAGAGCACCCCGAGCACCGCGACGACCGAGAGGGTCGTCAGCACGGGGCGCTTCATGACGCCACGCACCCAGCGCCGCCCCATCGTGGGGCCCGTCGACGCGGTCGGGTGGGCGCGCTTCCACGCACGCGAGCCCTCCTTCGGCGCGATCTTCGCGCCCGCGAGTCCGAGCAGCGCGGGCAGCAGGGTGACAGCACCGACGATCGCGACGAGCACGGCGAGCGCCGCGCCGACGCCCATGACCGAGAGGAAGGGCACGCCGACGACGAGCAGGCCGAGCAGCGCGATGATGACGGTGGCCCCGGCGAAGACGACGGCGCTGCCCGCAGTACCGACGGCCACGGCGGCCGACTCCTGCGCATCCATGCCCCTCGCCAGCTGCCCTCGATGGCGCGACAGGATGACCAGGGCGTAGTCGATGCCGACCGCGAGGCCGATCATGACGGCGAGCAGGGGTGCCGAGCTCGAGACCGGCAGAACGGCCGCGAGGGCGAGGATGCCGCCCATGACGATACCGACGCCGATGAGGGCGGTGGCGAGCGGCATCCACGCCGGGCGCAGCGAACCGAAGGTGATGACGAGCACGGCGCCGGCGAACAGCAGGCCGAGCACTTCGGTGACGGTCAGGCCGACCGTGGTGTCTTGAAAGACCTGGCCCGCGAACTCGACGCGCGCGTCGATCGCCTCGGCCGTGGCGATGAGCGCCTCGAGCGTCGCCTCGCTGACGTCGCTCGACGCCCCCACCAGCTGCACCCGCACAAGAGCGATCGTCTCGTCGTCGCTGACCTGGTTGCTCGCGAACTCGTCGAACGGGCCGAGCACCGAGTCGACGCCGTCGACAGCCTCGAGCTCGTCGACGAGCACCTCGATCTCGTCGCGCAGCGCCTCGTCGGTGACGCTCGCACCCTCGGGCGCGACGACGACGGCCTGCGCACTTGCGCCTGCGACCGCGGGGAACAGCGCGTTGAGCTGGTCGAGCGCCACTTGCGATTCGGTGCCGGGGATGCTGAAGGTCTCGTCGGTCTGCCCGCCGAGCCCGATTCCCGCGCCGAGGGCGGCCGCGAGCGCCAGCACCCAGACGATGATGACGAGTCGCGCGCGCCGGTACGAGAACCGGCCGAGCCGGTAGAGAAGCGTGGCCATGCGGGTAGGGCTCCTTAGCGGGCGGTGGATTCAGCGGGCACGAGCAGGTCGTGCAGGATCAGCAGGAGCGCCGAGCGCACCTCATCGATCGGGATCTCGCCGCTGAGCCCCAGTCGCTCGGCGGCCGCCAGGGTGTAGGCGACGCCGCCGAAGGCCACGCCGAAGCGCAGCTTCTCCATCGTCGAACCGCTCGCGAGCCGGAACAGCTCGGCGACGCGGCGCATGATCTCGGTGGCCCGGTGCATGACGGGCACGTCGTCGAGCGTGGCGCCCTGGTTGATCACGAGCGGCACCACCTCGCTGTGGCGCAGGAGCAGGTCGACGAACTGCTCGACGAAGTCTGCTCGGCGCAAGCCCCCGGCGTGCTCGAGCGTCTCGATGAGGCGTTCCATGTCGTCGAGCGCCGGACTCACGATGTCGGCGAGCAGCAACTCTTTCGAGGCGAAGTGGTAGAGCACGCTGGCCTTCGACGTGCCCGCCAGATCGGCGATGCGCTGCAGCGAGGTCGCCGCATAGCCGGAGGAGGCGAACTCGGCGAGCGCGATCGCGCGCAGATCATCGTGAAGAGGCATGTCTCGACGGTAGTTGACCAGACGGTCAGACTCTGGCCGATCGGTCAGTTTCGTGGCTGGCTCTGGGGTGCCGTTCAGACTTCACCGCGCCCCGCACCCAGCCGATAGCGTGGGGCCATCGACTCGGGAGGTCTCATGCGCAAGTTCCTGTTCAACGGCGCCGTCATCGGTGCGGCATTCTCGGCGATCGGCGTCATCAACCAGACCCGCACCGGCCCGCGCGACTGGCGCCTGGCCCTCATGTGGGTGAGCTGGGGCATCAGCGTCGCCGTGGCGGTCGGCTCGGTCATCGAAGAGAACCGCGATCGCGAGCTGCTCGACCTCGACGACTGACCACTTTTCAGGGTGGTTGCTGATCGAACCTTCAGGTAGCCTTCAGGGCATGCTGACCCGAAACTTTTTCGTCGCTGGTGCCGCAGCAGTACTGCTCGTCGGCGCCACAGCTCTGCCCGCGGCCGCGCTCGCCGCAGACGACTTCGGCCCCATCGTGGAGTTCGCCGACTCCGGCTATCGCCCAGCGATCGCGGCGGGTCCCGCAGACGGATCAGCCCTGGTGGTCTACGCCCACTACGACCGTGAACTCGACGGGGACGAGATCATGGGGCAGTTCGTGAGCAACGAGATGGAGCCGATCGGCGCACCCTTCGCCGTCAGCACACCTGGCGGAGACGACTCCTACAATGCGCCTGGCGTCGAGTGGAATGCCGACCGGCAAGAGTGGCTCGTCGTCTGGGAGCAGAACACCTCCGAGAGCGACGTCGTCGCAGGTCGTGTGGTGAGACCCGGTGTGGGTTCAGTCGGCTCGGAGTTCGTTGTCGCAGCAACCTACGACGGTGCAGGATTCACAGACCTCGAGCTGGCGTATGCCGCGTTCGCGACCGACCAAGACCTCTATCTCGTGGTGTTCAAGGCGACGGTCAATTTCGACGGAGAATGTCAGGCGGCGTTCGGAGTCTTCGTGAACTCCGACGGGAGCGTGCCATCGACGGCTGCAACGCTCTTGAGCCTCGCCACCATCGGCGAATGCACCGACGACACTCAGGTCGACAACGGCGCGAACGTCGACTACTCCCCCGCGAGCTCACGCTGGCTGGTGGGGTGGTACTACAGGAGCCAAGACGAAGCGGCCGTGTCTGTGCAGAACATTGCCGGTGTTGTCACGCCCGGCACCCCGACTCTCGTCGGAGAGAACACGTCATCAGGACACCCGACGGTCACCCACGATCCCAGCCGCGATCGCTTCTTGCTCAACTGGCACCACAGCACCGGTGCCAATGAACTGCTCCGAGGCGCGCTCGTGACTCCTGCAGGCGCCTTGATCGACACTGATTTCAGCATCAGCGGCAGCGACAGTCGCGGCGACCAGCGGGTCGCCCGCGTCGCCTACGACCCGACCGCAGACCTCTTCCTGATGGTGAACCACAACCAGGCCAACGGAGATACCGACTTGGAGCGGTTTGTCTTGCTGCGCGAAATGCCGGCCTCGTTGGGCGACCCCGCGACGAATCCCGAGATCCTGTCGGACCCGACTGTCACCGCAGAGCGGCCGGACATTGCTCTGGCAGGCGATTGCGTACTCGTCGTCTGGCAGTGGTTCGCCGAAGGCGAGACCGAAGAAGACGAGCGGTGGGGCGTGCAGGGCCGTTCAACCTGCACAACCCCAGAACTGGCGGCGACCGGCGCCACTGACGGAACTGGTGCCGTGTGGCTCGGGGCCCTGTTCGCGCTCATCGTCGGCGGTGCCCTGGTGACCGCGCGACGCGCGCGAATCGCCGACAACGCATAAGCCTGTCGTCGTTCTGGAGATGCCGCCGAGCGCAGGACCAAAGGCCCCTGCGGTCGCACTCCCCCGCGCTCTAGCCTGAGAGGGCACCGGCGTCGACGCCGGCTTCGCGTGGGGAGGTCCGCATGGGCAGCGCATCCATCCCCGCCCCGCGCGCCGTCTTCTTCGTCTCCGACGGCACTGCGATCACGGCCGAGACCCTCGGCAGCGCGCTGCTCGTGAGCTTTCCGGGCGTGCCGCTCGACCGGCACACGATCCCCTTCGTCGACAGCGTCGACGCGGCCGCCGAAGCAGTGGCCGCCATCTCCTCGGCCACGACGACGGATGCTCCGCCTCTCGTCTTCACGACCATCCGAGATCTGGCCGTGCGCCAGCGCGTGGCCGCCGCGCCCGCGATCGTCATCGACCTGCTCGGCGGGCACTTGCGCGAGGTCGAGGCCGCGCTCGGCGTCAGCGCGCAGCCCGGCCGCGGCACGGTGCACAGCCTGGGCGACCTCGATCGGTACCACGACCGCATGTGGGCCATCGAGTACGCCATCGAGCACGACGACGGCCAGAGCCTGCGCGCACTCGACCGTGCGCAGGTGATCCTCATCGCCCCGTCGCGCTGCGGCAAGACCCCGACGTCGATGTATCTCGCCCTGCAGCACGGGGTCGTCGTCGCCAACTACCCGCTCACCGACGACGACCTGCCCGAGACGGGCGTGCCGAGCGACGAGCTTCCGCGCTCGCTGCGCCCCCATGCCGATCGCCTCTTCGGTCTGACCGCGAACCCGCAGCGGCTCAGCGAGGTGCGCGCCGCTCGTCGCCCGGGCTCGACCTACTCGTCGCTCGCCCAATGCGGGCGCGAAGTGCGCCGGGCCGAAGCCCTCTACCGCCAGCATCGCGTGCCCTACCTCGACTCGACCGATCGCTCGGTCGAAGAGATGGCGGCCGTCATTCTCGCCACACTGCGCCGCCGCGAGGCGGGCACCGACTCGACCCGCCGCCCGGCGGGCGCCGACGACAGGAGCATCTCATGACCACGAACATCCTCTGGTTCGACGAGCTCGGCATGGGCGACGTCGCCCAGGTCGGCGGCAAGAACGCCTCGCTCGGCGAAATGGTCAGCAAGCTCGAACCGCTCGGCGTTCGGGTTCCGGGCGGCTTCGCGACGACAGCGGATGCGTATCACGACTTCCTCGCTGCCGACGGGCTCTACGACCGCATCCTCGGGCTCGTCATGCCGCTCGACGTCACCGATGTCGCCGAGCTGGCCAGGGTCGGCTCGACCATTCGGGACTGGATCGAGCAGCAGCCGTTTCCGGCGGGGCTCGAGGCGAGCATCCGCGAGGCCTACCAGCGCCTCATCGATGACGACCCCGCGCCCGACGAGGTGTCGTGGGCGGTGCGCTCGAGTGCAACGGCCGAAGATCTGCCCGATGCGTCGTTCGCGGGCCAGCAGGAGACCTATCTGAACATCAGCGGCATCGACAATCTGCTGCAGGCGATCCGCAGCGTGAGCGGCGTGCTCGTCGATCCTGCCCCCGATGTGCTCGTCTGGGATCTCGCCGGCTCGTCAAAGAATCTGCGTCTGCGTTGGTGTACCCGCCCTCATCTCTCCGACGTGATCGCGATCCGCGACCAGGTCATGCGCGATGCGGCCGAGGCGCTCGCGGAGGCGGGCGTGGATCTGCCGTTTCCGACCCAGGTCGTCCTCTTCCACGATCAGACCGAGGAAACCGATGGCGATCGTCGGCGGCAGCGTGAAGGCTGGCCGGCCGGAGACTCGCCGCCCGCGCCGCGGCCGGTCAGCCGGGTCGAGCTGATACCTCCCCGCGAGGACCATGGATCGGGCGACAAGCGCTGACGCTTCG
>SXMG01000037.1 GCA_005778835.1 Actinomycetota bacterium | reverse complement strand
GGCTGATCTGGTAGTTCTTCGCCAGATCGGGGTAGAAGTAGTTCTTGCGGCTGAACGTGCTCGACGGCGCGATCTCGCAACCGAGGGCGAGGCCGAGCGAGATCGCGAACCGCACGGCCTGCTCGTTGACGACCGGGAGGCTGCCGGGCAGGCCGAGGCACACCGGCGTGATGGCCGTGTTCGGGTCGGTGATCTCGTTCGCGCTGAACGCCGGGTTGGGGGCGTCTGAGAACATCTTCGTCTTCGTGCTGAGCTCGACGTGCACCTCGAAGCCGAGCACGGGCTCGAAGAGTTCCAGAGCCTGGTCGAAGTCCATGAGTTCTGCGCGCGCCATGGGGTCAATCCTACGGGCGAGTGGATGCTGCGCCCGCGCCGCACGGCGGCCTCAGCCGCGCGGCTCGGCCCCTTGCGCCGCGCGGGCTCGGGTGCGGTCGCGGGCGGCGGAGATCATCCACCCGATGCCGTCGATGAGGGCGTGCAGCGCGATCAGCAGCACGGCTGCCGCGGGGGGCCACTGCAGCTCGGCGATGAGCATGATGCCCACGATGACCGACACGTGAAGGGCCACGATGCGGCCGTAGGCGCCGAGCATGAGGCGCGACCCGCGCTGCTCGGGCATCGGGCCGAAGCGGGCGACCAGCACCTGCGCCGTGCCGGCCACGGCCCAGACGAGCAGGGCGCCCCACCAGTTCACCGAAGTCTCGCTGTCGACCGGCACGAACACGCCGGCGATGATGAGCACCACGAAGACTCCGTGCACGAGCGTGAAGATGCCGTAGTGCAGGGCGAAGAAGCCGGCCAGGGCGCGACCGGCACCGTCGCCGCGCACCAGGCGGCCGTTGATGCGCAGCTGCCCGACCACTTCCGGGTCATTGCCGCCCGGAGCATCGGCCGAACGCAGCAGCTTGATGAGCATCGCGACGCCGATGCTGATGTTCTCGAGCCAGTAGAGCAGCACGATCTCGCGCCAGTCCCAGCCGAGCAGCAGCACGCCGACGAGCGGCAGGGCCGTGTAGGCGAGCAGGGTGATCAGGCGGGCCATGGTGCTTGATTCTTGCAGGGGGTGGATGCTCGCCGCGGGTCGCGCCTCTCCTCCACAGCCCACTGCCGAAAGTTCTTGTCCACGAGTGTAGCTCGACACCTGTACACCAGTTCGATACTGCGAGAGAATGAGGTATGTATTCATCGAACACAGCGACGCAGACCCCGGGTGGGTCTGTTGCTGTGCTCGACCGCCCCGACACCGCTCCCTCGCCCTTCACGGTGCCGGCACTCGCTCTCGTGCAGCGACGGACCATCGCCCACCTCAGCGACGATGCCCTCATGAGCCTTCACAGCGACCTTGCCGAGTTGCGCCAGCGCACCGACTCCAACCTGGCCGTGCTCGCCGACGAGATCGCCCGGCGCTCGCATCACACTCTCGGGCACGATGGCCTGGCGCAGCGGCTCGGCAGCCGCACGCCCGAAAACCTCATTCAGCGCCTCACCGGAGTCGGCGCGCGCGAAGCCGGCGCCCTCGTGCGAGTCGGGTCGATGCTCGCGGGCGCGGGTGACCACAGCGCCTCCGATGACCCTTTCAGCCCCACTGTCACCGATGACCTCGCCCTCGACACCGCGACGGCCCCGCCCGAGAATGTCTGGCTGCGCCCTCTAGCCGTCGCGGTCGGCGAGGCCCGACTCTCCGTCGAGGCCGCCGACGCCATCGGTCGGGCACTCGGCCAGCCCACTGAGCGGGTCACTCCCGCTCAACTCGAGTGCACCGCCACTCAGCTGGCCGCCGAGGCGGTGCTGCTCACGGTCGAGCAGCTCGCGGTGCGTGCTCGACAGGCACGAGCCCTGCTCGACCTCGAAGCCGAACCCGAGCTCGTCGACGAGCGCGAGGCCGCCCTGCGCGACCGGCGATACCTGCACCTCACGCGGCAGGCCGACGGCATGACTCGGCTCACCGCACTCCTCGACCCCGAATCGGCGGCGCTCGTACGCGATGCCGTCGATGCCGCGACCTCCCCGCGTCGAGACGGTCCGCGCTTCGTCTCGCCTTCGGAACGCGACGCCGAAGACAGCGACCGCGCCTTCCGGATGCTCACTGACACCCGCACCACCCCGCAGGTTGCTCTTGATGCGGTCGTCGAGCTGATCCGCCTCGGGGGTGCCGTGGCTCCTACTGAGGTCATCGGCGTGCGCGCGCCTGCCGTGCAAGTGGTCGTCGCCGAGCGCGACCTGCGCGAGCGCAGAGGCCTCGCGTTCTTCGAGGGCCAGACCGAGCCGGTCGGCACCGCGACCGCTGAGCGGCACGTGTGCGCGAGCGGTGTCGTGCCGATCGTCATCGACGATGCCGGCGACGTGGTCGCTCTCGGTCGCGAGTCACGACTCTTCACCCGCCAGCAGCGCATCGCGCTCGCGGCTCGAGACGGCGGGTGCCGGTTCCCCGGGTGCGATCGACCGCCCTCCTGGACAGAAGCGCACCACATCGTGCCCTGGAGCCACGGCGGAAAGACCGATCTTCATGACGGAGTACTGCTCTGTCGACATCATCACCTGCTGCTGCACAACAACGGCTGGCATTTCGCCCGAGTCGACGGTGCGCTGCACGTCATTCCGCCGCCCGACATCGATCGCGACCAGAAGCCGATCCCGACGCCGAGCAAGAGCCTGCCTCTCGAGCGAGCTCGGGCGGGGTGACCGAGCTCGGGCGGGGTGACCGTGCGCGGGCCGGCTGACCGTAAGCGGGTTGCCCGGCGCCCGCTAGCCGAGAAAGCTAGCCCAGTACTGCTAGCCCGGTGCTGCTAGCCCAGTGCCGGAGCCTGCGCCCAGAGCGGCCCGCCCCACTGCTGCTCGAGCAGAGCCTCGATGCCCGCACCGACGTCGTACAGCCGAGCATCCTCACGCGCGGGAGCCATGAGCTGCAGCCCCACCGGCAGGCCGTCCTCCGGCGCGAGACCCATCGGCAGACCCATGCCGGGCACTCCCGCCAGGTTCGCCGGAATCGTCGTCACATCGTTGAGGTACATCGCCAACGGGTCAGCCATCTTCTCGCCGAACCTAAAGGCCGTGGTCGGCGCCGACGGCGACACCAGAATGTCGGCCTGCTCGAAGCACGAGGCGAAGTCGCGCTGAATGAGCGTGCGCACCTTCTGCGCACTGCCGTAGTACGCGTCGTAGTAGCCCGCCGACAGCGCATAGGGACCCAGACTGATGCGGCGCTTCACCTCGGGACCGAAGCCGGCCTCACGGGTCGCGCCCCGGACGTCCTCGACCGTTCCGGTCACATCAGCCCGCATACCGAAGCGCACCGAGTCGAACTTCGCCAGATTGCTCGACGCCTCGGCGGGCAAGATCAAGTAGTAGGCCGCGATCGCATACTCGAAGTTCGGCGCCGACACCTCGACGATCTCGGCCCCCGCACCAGCGAGCAGTTCGAGCGTCTCGCTGAAGCGCTGCGACACTCCGGCCTGAAAGCCGCCGCCATCACCACGCAGCTGCGTCACGACACCGACGCGCAGCCCCTTGAGCGACTCACCCGAAGCACCGCGTCGAGCAGCTTCTTCCATCGAGGCCCACGATTCCGGAATGCTCGTCGCGTCGCGCGGATCATGCCCGCCGATGACGTCGTGCACGAGCGCAGCATCCAGCACCGAGCGCGACACCGGACCCACCTGGTCGAGCGACGAAGCCAGCGCGATCGCGCCGTAGCGACTGACGCCACCGTAGGTGGGCTTGACGCCGACCGAACCGGTGACAGCAGCGGGCTGACGGATGCTCCCGCCGGTGTCACTGCCGAGCGCGACGGGCGCCTCGAACGCTGCAACGGCCGCAGCCGAACCGCCTCCGGAACCGCCGGGGATGCGCGTGAGATCCCACGGGTTCCTCGTCGGACCATACGCCGAGTGCTCGGTGCTCGACCCCATGGCGAACTCGTCCATGTTGGTCTTGCCGAGCGGAATCATGCGGGCCGCCCGCAGTCGAGCAACGACGGTGGCGTCGTAGGGCGGAACCCAGCCCTCGAGAATCTTCGAGCCCGACGTCGACGGCATGTCGAGCGTGCACAGCACGTCTTTGATGGCGATCGGCACACCGGCGAGCGCCGGCAGCGAGACACCGGCGGCACGATCGGCGTCGACCTGCGCGGCCGTCTCGAGCGCCGCGGCGTTGACGTGGAGGAAGGCGTGCACGTCACCGTCGACCGCGGCAATGCGATCGAGGTGAGCTTGCGTGACCTCGACGCTCGAGACCTCGCCCGACGCGAGGTGGGTGGAGAGCTCGGCAGCTGAGAGGCGCGTCAGGTCGGAGCTGCTGCCCGTGCCGCCTGCGCTGGCGCCGCTCGTGCGCGCGCTGCCCGTGCCGTCGCTCACTGCTCCTCCCCCAGAATCGCCGTGACGCGAAAACGGCTGCCATCGTGGTCAGGCGCACCAGCCAGAGCCTGCTCGGTCGTGAGAGTCTCGCCGATCTCGTCGGGGCGCATCCCTCCGACCAGCGGAATCGGGTGACTCGTCGCCAGCACATCGTCACCCGCGACCTGCTGCACCGTCGCGACAGCATCGACGATCGCTCCGAGCTCGCCCGTGAGCTGCTCGATCTCGGCCTCGGTCAACGCGATGCGCGCCAACGACGCGAGGTGCGCGACGCGCTCGGGGGTGATTTCAGACATCGCAGCTCTCAGACATCGCAGCACTCAGACATGACGATTCAGTCTACTGAGCACGCGCACCGCCCCTGCCGCGCGATGCGCACCCGCCCCCAACGTTTCGGCCGACTTGAGCGTCATAGTGTTCAGAGGCTTCGCACACAGAAAGAGGGCCCGCCATGACTCGTACGCGACTCGGCCGCGCAGTGCTGTTCGGGATGCTCGCGATGAGCATCCCGCTGCTGACAGCCTGCTCGGGCTTCATGACCGGCACCTCAGCGCTGCAGGGTGAGTGGGTGCTCGCGAGCGGCACTGACGCGGAGGGTGCCTTCATCGAGCCCGTGCAACCCATCACCCTCGAGTTCGACGGCGATGCCGTGAGCGGGCAGGCACCGTGCAACCCCTACAGCGGCGCCGTCGTGCGCGGACCGGGCACGAGCGGCACCGGCACGATCGAGCTCGGCGCGCTCACGCGCAGCGAGATGGGCTGCGCCGAGATGGAGCAGAACCTGCTCGAGAGCCGGTTCTTCGCCGCGATCGAAGGCGTTGACCGCGTCTCGGTGAGCGACGACGGCGAACGTCTCGAGCTGACGGGCGACGACGTGTTCTTGCAGTTCACGCTGAGCGAGAAGCGCGAAGGCTGACGCTCGCGCCGAGCGCGCGGTTCGACCAGGTCGGGATCACGCTGGGTGACGCGCCGGCTGACGCCCGACGCCCTTGACTCAGCGCGGCCGGCACTCGCTCTCGCCGAGCAGCGTGCTCGCGCTCTCGCTCACCCGCAGCACGAGAAGCTCGCCCTCCGCGCTCTCGCCCTTCACCTCGATCACGTCTCCGATGTCGGTGCGCGTGACGCGCATGCCCTGCTCGTTCCACGCGGATTCGACCCGATCGGCGGCGATCGAAGCCAGAACCGGCGCGTCGCCCAATCTCAAGGCGGGGTACCGCTCGCCGGCCACCCACAGTGGAATCACGCACTCTCGCGGGGTCGGATCGTCGAGAACCTGCCACTCACCACCCACGATGCCCTGCGTGTCGTCGAGGGCGCCGAGAAAACGGTCGTGCGCTTCGGCGTCGGTGACGGGCGTCGCCTGCTGCACCGCGCATCCGCTCAGGCCGACCGCCAGCAGCCCGACCGCGCAGAGCGTAGCCACGGCGACGAACGGGGCGCGTCGATGCATGCGCTCAGGCTAGTGCGCGAGCCCGGGGCGACGCGGGATCATGTTCGAGGTGCGAAGGTCGCGCACTCTCAGTGCAGCAGCGCGAGCGTGCGTCCGGCGTCGCGCTGCGAACCGTCGGTGACGAGCTCGCCCTTGTCGATGCCGATGAGCGCGAGGTTGCGCATCGACTCCGTGCCCGGGCTGAAGTACTCGTTGTGGCCCATCGACGACGCCAGCACCCGGTTCGTGATCACGTCGACCGCCCCGGCGACACTCATGACGCGCGCCCCGTACTCACTCGCTCCCGGGTCGGAGCCGAAGAACGAGCTGTTCGGAATCGGATCCCACGCCGCTTCAGCCACGAAGACCTCGCCTCGCACATTCAGATCACGGATGCTCTGAGCCGGGCTGCCCGGCGACCCCATCATGGCGAGCGCATCGACGGTGGTGCTCTGCTCGAGAGCCATGAGTGCCGCGGTCGAGCCGTACGAGTGGGCGAGCAGCGAGATGAAGGGCTGGTCGTCACCGCGCAGCGTCTGCAGCCCGTCGATCGTGGCCGCGATCGCGTCACGCCCCTCGTAGGCGAGGTCGAGGCTGCCGACGTTGAGCAGGTGCGGCGTCTGATAGCCGATCCACGCGACGGTGGCGACGGTCTCGACCTCAGTCGCTGCGCCGGCCTCGGCGAGCAGTGAGAGCCACGACACCTGCTCGTCGTAGAGGCGGGCCGCCGTGTCCGTCCACTCGACGACATTGCCGCTCACGGTGATGAACATGCCCGGAATCAGGTAGCTCACGTAGTCGGCCGTGTCGAGGTCGCCCAGCACGATGGTCGCCTTACCCTCGTCGAGGGTGTCGAGGGTGAGCAGCGAACGCGGGGGGTTCGCCGCCGCCGGACCGAGCGCATCGGCGATCGAGTACAGCATTTGCAGCCGGTGGAGGTTCTGCGCCGCGATCGCGCGGCCAGCGTCGAGACCGTGCAACTCGAGCTCGCGGATCGTCGACCGCAGCTCTCGTCGATTCGCATCGTTGCGCACGGCGTAGGGGATGCCGTCGAGGTTGCCGATCAGCTCGGGTGCCGCGGCGGTCATCGACCGCCGCGCTGTGTCATCGAGACCTGCCCACCAGCCGCTCACCTGCGTGGCGGCCGGAGGCGCGTCCAGCAGTGCGCGGAGAAGTTGGGGGTTCTCCTCCACGTAGTCGGTCACCGCGGTGGGGGGCATCGCGGTGAGAGCGTGCAGCAGAGGAACGCCCGTCATGCTGGTCAAGCTCGAGGTCGATTGGGGGGGGACCGGAGCTTTGGTGGCGTTACTCGGCTGGGTGCTGGTGGGCAGGTCGATGCTCCGCTCGGAAGCGGAAGTCGGGGGCGAAGAGACGATCGAGAGGGATGCTGGCGGGGTGTTTTCGCGCGCGGAAACGGGCCCCGCGACCGTGACGACGGTGAGCGAGGCGATGAAAATACTGATCGCTTCGAGCAGCAAGCCGTGATTCCCCTCACTACCGAGGGTCTGGGCTTCCCCACTTCAGTACCCTCGGCGCAGTTTCATGCTAGGGGAAAAGCACCCCTCTTTGGGGGTGAAACGAAAGTTCTTCCCGATTGACACTCAGTCTTTACATGGCTGACATCTGGGGAGGAGAGGGCGAGTGGGCTGAGAGAGTCGCAGGACAACGGCCGCGACGTGCCGCGCAGGGGCGGGCCCACTGCTGTGGGTGGGGGCCGAGTGCTGTGGGTCGGGGGCCAGTGCTGTGGGTCGGGGGCCAGTGTTACGCAGGCGGGAGTGCGTCGGGGCCCTCACTCACGAGAATCGCGAACTGCTCGGCGTCGATGATGCGCAGCCCGAGCTCTTCAGCCTTCGCCAGTTTGGATCCTGCCCCCGGCCCGGCAGCGACGAAGTCGGTCTTCTTCGAGACGCTCGACGCGGCCTTGCCGCCCGCCGCGATGATCGCCTCCTGGGCACCTTCGCGCGTGAAGCCTTCGAGGGATCCGGTCGCGACGACCGTCAGCCCCGCAAGCACTCCCCCGGCCGCAGCAGCCGCACCCGGGCCGGCATGACCGGGCGTCGCCCACTGCACCCCGGCCGCGGCCCAGCGCTCGACGATCTCGACGTGCCAGTCGACGGTGAACCACTCCTGCACGGCCTCGGCGATGATCGCACCGACGCCGTCGACCGCCGCGAGCTCGTCGAGGCTCGCCGCCCTGATCGCGTCGAGCGACCCGAACCAGTCGGCCAGCGCACGAGCAGCGACCGGCCCGACGTGACGGATGTTGAGCGACACGAGCATGCGCCACAGCGGCTTGGTCTTGGCCTTCTCGAGCTCGTCGAGCAGCTGCAGGGCGAGCGCGCTCGGCACGGCGACCGGCTGACGCTTGATGCCCCGCGCACGAATCTCCGCCGGCTCGAGCCCCTCGGCCTCCGGCGGATACTGCTGCTCGATCTTGCGGAACGGCGACCGCAGCTTGGCCTCACCGTCGTCGTCGAGCTTCGCGAGCCCCGTCTCGGCATCGCGCACCACCACCTCGATGGGCAACAGCTGCTCGAGAGTCAGGTCGAACAGGCCGGCTTCCGTGACGAGAGGCGGAGCATCCGGAACCTGGGGCTGCGTGAGCGCCGCCGCACTGATCTCACCGAGACCCTCGATGTCGAGGCCGCCGCGGCTGCCGATGTGCTCGACGCGTCCGCGCACCTGGGCGGGGCAGCTGCGCGCGTTGGGGCAACGCAGATCGATGTCACCCTCTTTCGCGGGGGCGAGCGGCGTGCCGCACTCGGGGCAGTCGCGCGGCATGACGAACTCGCGCTCAGTGCCGTCGCGCAGCTCGACGACGGGGCCGAGCACTTCGGGAATCACGTCGCCGGCCT
>SXMG01000036.1 GCA_005778835.1 Actinomycetota bacterium | reverse complement strand
TGCCCGTGCTGGGCATCTGCAACGGCTTCCAGATTCTCGTCGAGGCTCACCTGCTGCCCGGCGGTCTGATCCGCAACGACCACGGCGACTTCATCCGCCGCGATCAGCGCCTGCGCGTCGAGAGCACCGACTCGGCCTGGACCAGCGGGTTCACGGTCGGCCAAGAGATCACCATCCCGCTCAAGAACGGCGAGGGCGGGTTCATCGCCGACGAGGCGACGCTCGACCGGCTCGAGGGCGAAGGGCTCGTCGCCTTCCGCTCCCTCGACGTCAACCCCAACGGCTCGCTGCGCGACATCGCGGGCCTGCGCAACGAACGCGGCAACGGCGTGGGCCTCATGCCGCACCCCGAGCACGCCGTCGAGCCGGGGTTCGGCCCCGACACCTCGCTCGCGATGCGCTCGGGCGTCGACGGCCTCACGTTCTTCACAAGCGTGCTCGCCGCCTCGGTGCTGAGCTAGCGCCCCCCTCTCACCACCCCAGCCGTCGCGCGATCGCGTCGGCGGCGGCAGTCGGGAACTCGTCCCAGCCGGGCTCGAGCAACCGGCGCGTGAGCTCGAACAGGCTCTGAGCCGCGCGCTCGGCCGGCTGCGCGATCGCGGCTTCGATGTCGGCGGCGATCTCGGGGAACGCCACCTCCAGACGCCGCGTCGGCTCGATGCCCGCAGGCTCGGCTCCGTCGACGAGCTGTGCACGCGCCCGCAGTGCCAGCACCAGGTGCTTCACCGCCCATTGCCGGATGAACTGGCCGCCGTTGATCGTCTCACCCCGCCGCAGCCTGCCGGTGCCGATGAGCAGCTTCACGAGCACGAGCCGGGTGTCGTTGAGCGCGTCGGTGGCGGGCAGGCTGGCGGCCCGCGACTGCGACTCCGCGATCAGTCGCGCCACCGAGCCGTCGCCGTCGTCGACCGTGACGGTCGCTTCTTCGGCGAGCGCGCCCGCGAGCTCGCCCGGCTCAGCGACGGCGAACTCGAAGACATGGCCGTCGTCGTAGACAGCGACGAAGCCGATCTCGCCCTCGCGCGCCGTCAGCACGAGGCGCTCCTGATCGGGCAGCCAGGCGAGGTCGCGGCGCGCGTCGGCGGCCGCCCCGGGGGCCGCGATCGCGAAGAAGTCGTGGTCTGACCATTCGTCGCGTCGCGATGCGGCGTCGTGCGAGGCCGACCCCAGCAGGGCGAGGCCAGCGAGGGCCGGATGCTCGCGCACCGCCGCCGTCAGCGCAGCAGACAGGCGCTCGAAGTCGACAGAGTAATCGGAATCAGAAACGGTCATGGGTCACCTCAGAGAGAAGGGCGCACACGCGCCAGCGGAAGAGTTGCTCGCTGCGACGCGGTTGCACGAAAACCATGACAGAGCCGTTGAGTTGTGGTTCGAGATACTCCCACACTGCACCGCGACGCACAAGCACGTCGTTCCACGGTCTGGTGAGCACCGAGAGCAGCACCTCCTCGCTCTCGAGCTTGAGCAAATACCAACCAGTTGGTATGTTGTCGTGCATGAGAACGGTCCGAATCCCTGCATTTCTTCATGACGTCTTCGGCGAGCGCCAATCGCCCGCTTCGCTCGCGCTCATCCTGCTGGCCATGCCGCTCGCCGTGATCGCGATCTGGCCTGCGCTGTCGTCTGTCGAGCTCTGGCGATCAGTGCTCGCTGCTCTCCTCGTGGCCGACATCGCCGCTGGCGCCGTCGCCAATGTCACCCGAGGCACGAACGACCACTACGCGGCGAGCGCGCGGCGGCGCATCGTCTTTCTCGCCGTGCATCTGCACCTGCCGGCTGTCGCGCTGCTGCTCGACCTGCCGCTGCTGCCCGCCCTTGTAGCGTGGACACTCACGATCGTCGCCGGATCGATCATCGCGCTCGGCCCGCTGACGACGCTGCAGAGGCCGGCCGGCGCGATGGCCGTGGTCGTCATCCTCAGCGCCACGATGCTCATCACCGAGACGACCACGACCCTGCTGTTCGTGACGGCGCTGTTCGCGATCAAGGTCGTGCTCTCGTTCGCCGTCGACCACAGTCGGGCGACGGGGCCGTGACCGAGCCGGGCGGCGAAGTCGCACTCAGATCCGCCGAAGGTCGTGAACGTGCGACCGCCGCCGACCTGCTGGCTCGCGCGTTCGAGTTCGACCCGCTCATCGCGGCAACGACCAGTAGCGTCGAGCACCCGCACGAGGCTCGCGCAGCGATCTTCCGTGCCTCGATCGACGGCACGCTGCTCGCTGGGGGCGACCTCGTGCTGGCTGAGCGGCTCGGCGTCGTGATCGGCGCCGCGCTGATCGCCGACCCTTCCGGCGGAACCCTCGCACGAGCCGCGCGCGCGAACGCCGCTCGACTCGTCTCGGGAGCCCGGTTCCTCAGCCTCGCCCGCCGTCTCGCAACCGGCGCACTGACCCTGCTCAACGACGCCGATCGCGCCTCACGACGGCTGGCTCCACCTCACCCCCATCACGTGCTCGTCGCCGTCGGAGTCGACGCCGCGGCACGCGGGCTCGGCGTCGGCCGACTGCTCGTCGAGCACGCCGTGCAGCGCGCCCGCACCGACTCGCGCTCGTGGGGCGTGCGGCTCGAGACCGAGAACCCCCACAACGTCGATCGCTACGCTCGATGGGGGTTCAGCCTGCTGGGGGTCGTGCCGACCGGAGGAGTCGACGTGCACGTCATGGCACGGGCAACTCACGACGAGCAGGAGCAGGTTCGGTGACATCAGAAGCGCGAGCGAGCATCCTCGATGCTGCCTTCCGGTTGTTTCTCGAGAACGGCTACGACGGCACGAGTCTGGCGCGCATTCTGACCGAGGTGCCCTACTCGAAGGGTGCGCTGTATCACCACTTCGAGAGCAAGGAGGCGCTGCTCGAGGCGGTCATCGAGCGGTTCTTCACCGCCTCCGTGACCCAGCCCGAGCAGACGCGACCTTCGACCCCGTCCGCACTCGCCCACCGCCTCGTCGACGACTACGTCGACGCGATCGAGAGCATCGCGACGGTGGCGACGCCGCTCGCGTACTACGCCTTTCTCACCGCGGTGGCGCCGCGCATCCAGCCCGCCCTGCACGCTGCCCGCGCGCACGTCGCCGATGAACTGACAGCGTCGATCGCCTCCGTGATGCCCTCCGAGCACGAGTCTGCGGCTCGCGACATCGCGGGCGATCTCATGGCTCTCGTCGAGGGGTCGGGAATGCTCGACGTGCTGCAGCAGCGGCTGCCCGATCGCCGGCACCTGCACGAACGAGTCGACGAGCTTCTGCGGGTGCATCTCTCTGCACGAGGCGTCGATCTGCAGGTGATGGAATAGTCGCATGACCGAGCCCCGCCTCACCGCGCCCCCCTCGACGACCGCAGGCCTCACCCCGAAGAAGCTCTACCGCATCGTCGCGATCGCCGAGGCGATCACCTGGACCCTGCTCATCACGGGCCTCATTCTTCGCGCCACCCTCGACCTCTCGATCGCGGTCACCATCGGCGGCAGCATCCACGGCTTCGTGTTCCTCGCCTACGGCGCGACGGCGGTGCTGACGGCCATCAACCAGCGCTGGAGCGTCGGCCTCGGCCTGCTCGCGGTCGTGACGGCGATCATCCCCTACGCGACGATCCCCTTCGACATCTGGGCGCACCGCACCGGCAAGCTCGAGGGCGACTGGCGCCGCGAGGCGACGGACGACCCGCGTGATCAGCGCTGGTTCGACCGGCTGGTGCGGTGGATGCTCAACCACCCGTACCTGCTCGCCGCACTGATTCTGCTCGCGGTCGTTGTGCTCTTCACGGTGCTGCTGATCCTCGGCCCGCCCGTGCCCAAGGCCTGACCAGGAGCGAGAGTGGTCAGGGCGCCGGCGGTTCGCCGACGCGCGCGGGAGCATCCGGATCCGCGGACGGCGCCATCATCTGCTGGGCCCGCTGTTGCGCCTCGGGGGTGCCGCTGAAGAGCTGCTGGCGAGCCGATTCATCGGCAGGGTCGACCTCTGGTGACGCGTCGGCATCGGCATTCGTCTCGTCCATGATGACGCGCGTGCGCGGCATCGAGCCGGGGCTCTCGAGCTGCACCCACTCGACGAGCTGCTCGCGCACATAGTTGCGCAGGTCGAACAGCGAGCCGGCATCGGCAGCGCTGACGAGGATGCGCACGCGCACGAGACCTCCGACGGCGTCGGCGACCTGCAGCACCGAGACGCGGCGATCCCACAGCGGGGTGCCGTCGAGCACGGTGGCGAGCCGCGACCGCATCGCGGCGGGGCTCACGCGCCAGTCGAGGTCGAGCTCGACCGAGCCGAGCAGCTCGCTGCCCGTGCGGGTCCAGTTCTCGAACGGGGTGCTGGTGAAGTGCGTCGACGGAACGACGAGCCGGCGGTCATCCCAGATGCGCACGACCACGTAGGTGAGCGTGATCTCTTCGATGCGGCCCCACTCGCCCTCGACGATGACGATGTCGTCGACGCGAATGGCGTCGCTGAAGGCGATCTGCACCCCGGCGAAAACGTTCGACAGCGTCGACTGCGCGGCGAGGCCGGCGACGATGCCCGCGAGGCCGGCCGAAGCCAGCAGGCTCGCGCCGAGCGCCTGCATCTGCGGGAAGGTGAGCAGCGCCGCGCTGACGCCGACCACGATGATGATGACGGAGGCCAACCGCTGCAAGAAGGTCAGTTGCGTATTGGCCCGTCGCGCCAGGCGCGTCGCACCGGCGCCGACCGGAAACTTGCTCTTCGCGCCCTCGAAGGCGAAATCCATGATGTCGACGAGCAGCCAGGTGAAGAGCCCGATGACGACGATGGTGAGAGCACCGTCGAGAATCTCCGAGAAGCGCGTGACCGGGGCGGCGAGCGCGACGGCGATCTGCAGGGCGACGGCGAGCAGCAGCAGTCGCAGCGCGAGGCGCGTGTGGCGCAGCAACGATGCCGTCCACGGATACCGCGGCGTCATAAGGCGCACGATGACCTCGACGAGCACGAGCACCACGACCGCGACAGCGACCATCAGCGCGGCGAGCGCCACGAAGAACGCCCATCCCTGCTCGGGCAGGTCGGCGCCGTCGACGATGTCGATCAGCACGGTGGGCACGACGATGGCGCTCATGCGCTCAGCCTCTCGCGATCACTGATTCAGCGCTATCCCCAAGAACATCGCACCCAGAAACACCAGCACGGCGATCGCGGCGTAGGTCCAGATCGTGCGGGCGTTCATGGGGGGCTCCCGGTGTTGTCTCGAGGGGTCGACGCGACCAGCCTAGGGCGGCGGCGAAGATTCGCGGAAAGTCGTCCGCGTCGACCCCATCGCTCATCGCGAATCAAGAGCTCGGGAGTGCGAAAAGTCTGCTGCTGACACATACTCGTTATGGCGCGCCGAATCGGTCGAGCGAGCCGAAAGGACACCCCGATGATCCGATCCGCCGCGCCGCGCTCACGCGTGGTCGTTCTCGGGGGGCTGCTCGCCCCCGCTCTCATCCTGGGTGCCGTGCTCACGCCCGTCGGCCCCGCGGCGGCGAATGTCGATACGTTCATTGCTCTGCAGAACGAGTTGAGCGCCGCGGGTACAGAGCCGATCATCGTTCTCACCGATGACCTCGACGACACGTCGGTCACGCTGCTCGTAGAGCGCGATGTCGAGGTCGATCTCAACGGGCAGAGTCTCACCTCGGGTTCTGTCGTGCTCTCAGCAGGAGTGACGCTCACGATTGACGACAGCAGCGAACCGTCTATCGGCGCCTGGAGTGCTCTTCCATCGACGAGCAATCGGGCCGGCTTCCAGATCACGGGCGCTGCGCTGACCATCAACGGCGGCGATATCGAAGCGCGAGGCAGTGGGGGCTCTGGAGGAGCCGGCATCGGAGGCGTGCTCAACGGCGACGGGGGCACGCTCACGGTGAATGGCGGCACGGTTCTCGCCGTCGCTTCCATTGGCGCCGGCGTGGGTGGAGGCCAAAATGCGGAAGGCGGAACGACGACCGTCACAGGCGGCTATCTCGAAGCTCGCGGTGAGTCGGGTGCTGGTATCGGTGGTTCGAGGATCGGCTCTTCCTCGCCGGTAAGCCTCATCGGAGCGGGTGGAACCACCACCATCACCGGCGGGGAGGTGGTCGCTGTCGGCGACGGGCTCGGGGCTGGCATCGGAGGTTCCAGCCAGGCACCAGGAGGCGTCACCGTGATCACGGGCGGCACAGTCACCGCGACGGGCGGCGCTAGCGGGTCTCCCGGAATCGGTGGTGGTGGGGCCTACGGCGCAGGCGCCACAGTCACGATCAGCGCCGCTGGCGAGGATCGCCCTGTCGTCACTGCCTCGAGCGCGGGTACCGGAGTGGGAATCGGAGGAGGGGCTGTATCCTTCTTCGGCGAACCGGTGAACCCCAGTGGCACACTGTCGCTCGGCAGTGCGTCGCTCTCAGGTGGCCCCCTCGCCACCGTCGTCACCGTCGAGACTGACGCTCAGGTCGAGCTCGGCGCCGCTGGCGGAATCCAGGTTGCTGGACCCTTTTCGAACCTCGGCGACATCGAGCTCGTGGGCGTGCTCGATATCCCTACTGGCTTCTCGGTGCTCAACCAGGGCCGCATTGACGGCTCGGGCACGGTGCAGGGAGAGGGCGAGCTCATCAACCAGGGCTCGATTTGTGCCATCGTCGACGACGAGGCGACGAACCCGCTCCCGGATGACGACTCGGGTCTCACCGTCACCGGCAACGCCTACTACCTGCCGTACCAGTACCCCGAAGGCTTCAGCGTCGGCAACAACGTCTATGCCGATACCTTCGAATCGGGATGCCGTGACTTACCCGACGTCTCCCGGCCCTCCACGACGGGCGGCCCTCCGCTCATCAACGTGGGGTGGACCTTGACGGAGGATGGCTCCGGCCCCTTCCTCACGACGACCGAGTCGCTCGCGGCCGCCGTGACCACGAACCCCGGCACCCTCTACCCCACCCTGATCGAGGCCGAGCTGGAGGTCACGGCGACCCCCTCGACCGCGACCGCGGGCGAGACAGTAGAGGTCGCCGTCAGCGGCCCGTGGCCGCGCAGCAACGCGACCAGCATCGACCTGACCGATCGGGCCGTGTTCAGCGAGGAAGGTCAAACCGCAGGCGATCAGCCGGGTGAGCTGATCTTCACCGACTCCGGCCAGAAACTCGTCACCGCAACGGTCGACTACTCCGTCGAATCCGACCTCGTGCCCGTCAGCGGAGACGTTGAGATTCTCGTGACGCCGGCCGATCTCGCAGGTCTCACCGTGGTGCCCTCGGCGACGGAGGTCGAAGAAGGTGACTCGATTGAACTCGCCGTCAACGGTCGTGATGCGTTCGGCAATGTCATCGACATCGACCCCAGCACCATCGTGGTCACCTCGTCGGTACCGACCGACATCATCAACGGCCTAACCGTCACGTTCCCGACCGCGAGCCCGCATGTGCTCACTGTCACCGCAGGCGAGTTCAGCGCGCAAGTGACGATCGAGGTGACGCCGGCCGCCACTGACCTCGAACTCTCGGATACAGGCGCTGCCGATACGGCGGTTGGCTTCGGTCTCGCCGCACTGCTGATCGGCCTCGGCCTGGGCGTCATCACGCTGCGCCGACGGCTCGTCTGACCCGCGTCGAGAGCCCACATCGCCCGGCGTTGGCCGGGCAGGCGCGCTCATCTGCGCAGGTAGGATCGACAGCATCCGGCACGCCCTCGATTCAGGAGCCCTCGCCACCGTGAGCACCCCCGCGACCATCCCCGTTCCTGACACTGTCGACAACGCGATCGCCACTCCTGAGAAGGTGCAGCCGTTCGAGGCCCTGGGTCTGAAGGCCGACGAGTACGCCGAGATCAAGAATCTGCTCGGCCGTCGCCCGACGAGCGGCGAGCTCGCGATGTATTCGGTGATGTGGAGCGAGCACTGCTCGTACAAGTCGTCGAAGGTGCACTTGCGCCAGTTCGGCCAGAAGGTCTCTGACGAGATGAAGACCCACCTCATGGTGGGCATGGGCGAGAACGCGGGCGTCGTCGACATCGGCGAGGGCTGGGCCGTCACCTTCAAGATCGAGTCGCACAACCATCCGTCGTACATCGAGCCGTTCCAGGGCGCCGCGACCGGCGTCGGCGG
>SXMG01000035.1 GCA_005778835.1 Actinomycetota bacterium | reverse complement strand
GAGGTCGGCCACCGCATCCGCGCGGCCTTCGTCGCGAGCGAGGGCTTCGACGGGCTGCTCACGGCCGACTACTCGCAGATAGAGATGCGCATCCTGGCGCACCTGTCGGGCGATGAGGGGCTCATCGAGGCCTTCAAGTCGGGAGAGGACCTGCACCGGTTCGTCGGCGCGCGCATCTTCGGCGTCGAGCCCGCCGACGTGACGAGCGAGATGCGCACGAAGGTCAAGGCCATGAGCTACGGGCTCGCCTACGGGCTGAGCGCCTTCGGCCTCAGCAAGCAGCTGCGCATCGACTCGAAAGAGGCGAAGCAGCTCATGACCGACTACTTCGCCCGCTTCGGCGCTGTGCGCGACTACTTGCGCAGCGTCGTCGAGCAGGCCCGCGCTGACGGCTACACCGAGACGATCTTCGGCCGCCGTCGCCCGTTCCCCGATCTCGCGAGCCCGAACCGCGTACTGCGCGACAACGCGGAGCGGCAGGCGCTCAACGCACCCATTCAGGGCTCCGCTGCCGACATCATGAAGATCGCCATGATCGACGTCGCGGCCGATATGGAGCGGGATGCCCTCCGATCGCGCCTGCTGCTGCAGGTGCACGACGAGCTCGTGTTCGAGGTCGCGCCCGGCGAGCACGAGGCGCTCGAGGCGATCGTGCGCGCGCGCATGGGGTCGGCGGCTGAGCTCGCCGTGCCGCTCGAGGTGCAGGTCGGCATCGGTCGCGACTGGGATGACGCCGCGCACTAGGCTCGCAGTCATGTCAGACAGCGCTGCCGCCCGTACTCCTACGTCCGTCGATGCGATCGCTGAGCAGTGGGTCGCCACTCTCGTCGAGCTGAGTCCCGACACCGCTACCTACATCGGTGCCGAGGGGCGCCTCGACGAGTATCAGGACTTCTCGCCGGCCGGGCGTGCCCGCTATGAAGACGCGGCACGGGCCGCCCTCGCCCAGCTCGCCGCGGCGACGCCGGTCGACGACACCGACCGCGTGACGATCACCGACCTGTCGGCCGAGCTGTCGCTCGACCTCGAGCTCGCCGCCGCCGGCTGGGATCAGCGCGACCTCAACGTGCTGGCCTCGCCCGCGCAGGGCATCCGAGAGATCTTCGACCTCATGCCGACGGCCACCGAGCACGACTGGGGCATCATCGCGCGCAAGCTCGGCAACGTCGCCGGCGCTCTCGAGGGCTACACCGAGACGCTGCGCGAGGGCATTGCCGCCGGCAACACTCCGGCACGGCGCCAGGTGACCGAGGTGCTCGACCAGGCTCGCCGCAACGCGGCCGCCGACGGGTTCTTCCCCGAATTCGCGGCGGAGGCAGCGGTCGAGGGTGGCGAAGTGCCCGAGTCGCTGCGCGCCGACCTGCAGCGCGGTGCAGCAGCCGCGGCCGAGGCGTACGGCGCGTTCGCAACGTTCCTCGAGACCGAGCTCGCTCCGGCGGCGCGCGAGCACGACGCGGTGGGCCGTGAGCTCTACGGGCTCATGTCGCGCCGGTTCCTCGGCGCAACGATCGACCTCGATGAGACCTACGAGTGGGGCATCGAGGAGCTCGCCCGCATGGTCGCCGAGCAGACCCGTATCGCGGGCGAGATCCTGCCCGGGGCGACCGTCGAAGAGGCCATCGCGCACCTGGAGAAGGACCCAGCGCGCAAGCTGCACGGCCGCGACGCGCTCAAGGCGTGGATGCAGAACCTGAGTGACACGGCGATCGACGAGCTGTCGCGCACGCACTTCGAGATTCCCGAGCCGGTCAAGGCGCTCGAGTGCATGATCGCGCCGACCGCGGGTGGAGCGATCTACTACACGGGCCCCACCGACGACTTCTCGCGGCCCGGCCGCATGTGGTGGAGCATCCCCGAGGGCGTCGACGAGTTCGACACCTGGCGCGAGACGACGACGGTCTACCACGAGGGAGTTCCCGGCCACCACCTGCAGATCGGTCAGGCCGTGTACAACCGCGCTCAGCTGAACTCGTGGCGCCGACTGCTGGCCGGCACGAGCGGGCACGCCGAAGGCTGGGCGCTCTACGCCGAGCGTCTCATGGAAGAGCTGGGGTACCTCGACGACCCCGCCGACCGTCTCGGCATGCTCGACGGGCAGCGCATGCGCGCCGCGCGCGTGGTGCTCGACATCGGCGTGCACCTCGGCAAGATCCACCCCGAGACCGGCGAGGTGTGGACGAGCGACGACGCCTTCGCCTTCATGCGCAAGAACGTCAACATGAACGACGGCTTCGTGACCTTCGAGGTGAACCGGTATCTCGGCTGGCCGGGCCAGGCGCCGTCGTACAAGGTCGGTCAGCGCATCTGGGAGCAGATCCGGGATGCCTACAAGGCCAAAGAGGGTGCCTCGTTCTCGAACAAGGTCTTCCACAAGAACGCGCTCGACCTCGGCGGTGTCGGCCTCGACACCCTCAAGTCGGCGCTGCTCGGCTGACACGGGGCTGCTGACGGTTTGCCGCCCGTCTGCGCGGCGGGGTAGGCTGGAGAGTCGTCGATTTGACGGCAGTCCTGTCCGCATGCCCTGGCGACTCCAGAGCACCACGTCGCCACGGCCTGATTCCTGTCCGCATCGGAGCAACCACTACATGACCCCCGTAACGACCAAGGCACCTCAGCAGATCGCCATCAACGACATTGGCTCTGCCGAAGACTTTCTGGCCGCGGTCGAACTGACTCTCAAGTTCTTCAACGACGGCGACCTCATCGAAGGAACCGTCGTCAAGATCGACCGCGACGAGGTCCTCCTC
>SXMG01000034.1 GCA_005778835.1 Actinomycetota bacterium | reverse complement strand
CTGCTTGATGGCGAGCACGTTCGGGTCGCGCGCGGCCTGCTCGAGGAAGGCCTGCACGCTCGTCGCGAACGACTCGTAGGGGTGGTGCACGAGCACGTCGTCGCGCGCGATCGCCGCGAAGATGTCGGACTGCGCGCCGGGCTCGCTCGGCTGGAACTGCACGGGAGTCACCGGCACGTGCTTGGGGTACTTGAGGCTAGGCCGATCGATCTTGCCGATCTCGAAGAGGCCCCCGAGGTCGAGCGGCGCCGGCAGCCGGTAGACCTCCTGCTCGGTGATGCCGAGCTCGCGCACCAGCAGGCCGAGAGTCAGGTCATCCATATCGTCGGTGATCTCGAGACGGATGGGCGGGCCGAAGCGACGCCGCAGCAGTTCGCGCTCGAGAGCCTGGATGAGGTTCTCGGTCTCGTCCTCCTCGATCTCGACATCTTCATTGCGGGTGACGCGGAACTCGTGGTGTTCGAGGATCTCCATGCCGGGGAAAAGCTGCACGAGGTGGTTGCTGATGAGGTCTTCGAGCGTCAGGAACCGCACGCGGCCGCTGCCGTCGTCGGGCAGCTGCACGAAGCGCGGCAGCACTTGCGGCACCTTCAGGCGCGCGAACTCGACCTTCTCGGTCTTCGGGTTGCGCACACGCACCGAGAGGTTGAGCGAGAGCCCCGATATGTAGGGGAACGGGTGCGCGGGGTCGACGGCCAGCGGCATGAGCACCGGGAAGATCTGGTCGGTGAAGATCTCGTCGACGCGCGTGCGATCGGCCTCGCTGAGGTCGCTCCACGCCTCGATGTGGATGCCCGCGTCGTCGAGCTGCGGCTTCACCAACTCGTGGAACACCGCGATGTGTCGCAGCTGCAGCTCGAGGGCGAGCGCGTTGATGTCGGCGAGCACGTCGCCCGGTGCCCGGCCCGTGTTGGTCGGCACGGCGAGACCCGTGACGATGCGGCGCTTGAGACCTGCCACGCGCACCATGAAGAACTCGTCGAGGTTGCTCGCGAAGATCGCCAAGAAGTTGACGCGCTCGAGCAGGGGCACGGCCTCGTCTTCCGCGAGCTCGAGCACGCGCTGGTTGAACCGCAGCCAGCTCAGCTCGCGGTCGAGGTACCGCTCGACGGGAAGGGTGCCGTCGTCGTCGCTCGTCGACTCGTCGTAGTCGTCGACGAAGTCGCCGCCCACGCCGCCGTCGACCTGGTACCCCGTGTCGGTGACTGAGTCGTCGTGCATGGCGCCATTGTGTCAGCAATCGCCCAACGGCTTCGCGGTGGTCGACGCACGTTCACCGCTCGTTCACGCGCAGCGCCTTCACTGGTCACGCGACCGTCGATTCGACGGCGGTTCTGAGCGGCGGGGGGCGGGGCGATGACGGTGCAGGCGCCGGATGCTCTCGCGATCGTCGAGCGCGTCGCCGACCGGCTCGTGGGCAAGTACGCGGGTCGCTTCGAGCACGAGCAGGTGCGAGGCATCGTGATCGACAGCCTGCGCCGCTACCGGCACCTCGACCACCCTTCGCAGCACGCCCGCGCTCTCACGGCGCAGCTCGCCGACGACAGGCTCGAAGCCCTGCTGTGGGTCGAGCGCACGCGCGAGCTGCCGAGGCCGCCCTCGGTGCTCTTCCTCTGCTCGGGCAATGCCGGTCGCTCGCAGCTCGCTGCCGCCGTGCTGCGCGCCATCACGCCCGCCGACACCCGCATCGTGAGCGCCGGCGACCACCCTGCTGCGCGCATCCTGCCCGCCGTGATCGAGACGCTCGACGAAGTCGGCGTGCCGCTCTTCGGCGAGTACCCGAAGCCGGCGACCCCGGAGTTCATCGCCGCGGCCGACCACATCGTCGTCCTCAACTGCAATGATCCGCTCGATGAGCTCGAGGGGCACCCCTTCCGCACCTGGAACATCTCGCTCGACAGCACGAGCGGCAAGTCGGGCATCAGGCACACGCGCGATCTCATCGCCGACCACGTGCGCGAGCTCGCCCTCGAGCTCGGCATCGAGGTGCGCGACCTCTAGGCTCGCGCCCGTCAGGCCCCGACGCGGCTCGGGGCCTGCTCGGGGTCGTCTTCGTGCACTGTGAAGCGGTAGCCGACGTTGCGCACGGTGCCGATGAGCGACTCCATGTCGCCGAGCTTCGCGCGCAGGCGCCGCACGTGCACGTCGACCGTGCGGGTGCCGCCGAAGTAGTCGTAGCCCCACACCTCGCTCAGCAGCTGCTCGCGCGTGAAGACGCGGCTCGGGTGCGTGGCGAAGAACCGCAGCAGCTCGAACTCCTTGAACGTGAGATCGAGCGTGCGGCCGTGCACTTTGGCCGAGTAGCTGGCCTCGTCGATCGTGACGCCCGAGGCGCGGATCATGCTCGACCCCTCGTCGCGCGACTGACGCCCGACGGCGAGCCGCAAGCGGGCATCCACCTCGGCCGGCCCCGCTGTCTCGAGAAGCACGTCGTCGATGCCCCACTCGGCGTTGACGGCGGTGAGTCCGCCCTCGGTGAGCACCACGATGATCGGCGAACCGGCGCCCGTCGTGGTCAAGATCTTGCAGAGGCTCTTGGCGCTCTGCAGGTCTGCGCGGGCATCGACGATGATGACGTCGGCGGGGGGCGCGCCGACGAGAGCCGCCGGCTCCGCCGGAATGCGGCGGACCCGATGGCTGAGCAGGCCCAGCGCGGGAAGAACGTCGGTGTTCACCTGCGAGGTCAGGATCAACAGCTGCGCCATGAGTCCTCCACACGGTGTCTCGCTCAGTGTACAAGCGCCCTAGCATGGGGGCATGAATCGCACCGTCGCGACCGCCCTGCCGGTCTGGCTCGCGGTCGTCGCCGCGCTCGCCGTCGTGGCCGCTCTCGTGCCGCTCGCCGGCTGGTGGTCGCTGCTGCCGGCGATCGCGGCGGGCGCGGTGCTGCTGACCTTCGTGATCCAGGTCAGCCTGCAGTCGAAAGACGGCCTCGTCTCGCGCATGCTCGTGACCGTGTCGGGCGTGGTCGTGCTGCTGCTCATCGCCTCGGCCGCCACGGCCATCGTGCAGGCAGCGCTCGGTTCGGCATCGTAGACTGGCCTCATGCTTCTCGCCCTTGAGATCTTCTTCCTCGGCCTGCTCGGGCTGGCGACGCTCTCGATCGGCTTCGTCTCGGTCGTCGTGCTCGTCAACCTGTATCGCGGCCAGCGCTGAGCGCGCCGCGCACGATGTTCTCGCTCGACTCGAGCCTGCCCGCCGAGCTCGCGCCGCTCTCGTGGCTCATCGGGGTCTGGGACGGCACCGGAGTGGTGCACTACGCCGACGGCGACCGCATTCGCGAGCACGAGTTCGGGCAGCGCGTGAGCTTCAGCCACGACGGCCTCAACTACCTCAACTACTCGTCGACCACGTGGTTGCTCGACGATGCGAACACGCCGCTCAACGCCGAAGCGGGCTACTGGCGGCTGCACCGCCCCGCGCACGCCGGTGACCCCGGGCCCGGCATGCTGCCGGGCGAGGGCGCTCGCCCATTCGCGACGGCGGACGAGGTCGAGACCCTGCGCTCGCCGCAGGGCGGCTTCGAGGTCGAAGTGGCACTGATCCACCCGGGCGGGGTGAGCGAGCTCTACCTGGGCCGCGTCGCCGACGCCCGCATCGACCTGCAGACCGACGCCGTCATGCGCTCGGCGAGCGCGAAGGAGTACACCGCCGCCACGCGGCTGTACGGCCTCGTCGACGGCAAGCTGCTGTGGGCGTGGGATATCGCTGCCCTCGGCAACGACCTGCGCACCCACGCCTCAGGAACCCTGCATCGTGGCGAGTAACCCCATGCTGGGCCTGCCGGGCGCCGTGCTCGGAGCCGGCGGCGTGGCCGACCACTACGGCGACCCGGTCGCTGAGCAGCGGATGCTCGCCGCGGGCCGCGCCCTCGTCGACCTCAGCGACCGCGGAGTGATCACGGTCACCGGCCCCGACCGCCTCACCTGGCTCGACTCGCTCACCTCGCAGTCGCTGACGACGCTCGAGCCCGGCGCGTCTGCTGAGACTCTGCTGCTCGACCCGAACGGTCGCCTCGAGCACGCGATGCACGTCATCGACGACGGTGTCACGACCTGGCTGCTCGTCGAGGCCCCGGCCGTCGCGGCGCTCGCCGCGTGGCTCGACCGCATGCGCTTCATGATGCGCGTCGAGGTCGCCGACGTGTCGGAGCAGTGGGCGACCCTCGCTCAGCTGGGCTCTGCGCCTCTCGTCGAGCCGGCCGCGCCGAACGGGCAGCCCCTGCTCTGGCGCGACCCCTGGGTCTCAGTGCAGACCGGCGGGTGGCAGTACGCGGCTGAGAGCGAGCATCCGTCGGCGCAGTTCACACTCGTCGAGCTGCTCATCGAGCGGGCGCGGCTGGCCGAGGTCACTGACGCTGTTCGCGCGGGCTCACTCGCGGTGGCCGGTGCGCTTGCGCTCGAGGCTCTGCGCATCGCCGCCTGGCGCCCGCGGTTCGGCGCCGAAGTCGATGAGCGCACGATTCCGCACGAGCTCGACTGGCTGCGATCGGCCGTGCACCTGACCAAGGGCTGCTACCGCGGGCAAGAGACGGTCGCGAAGGTGCACAACCTCGGGCACCCGCCCCGCCGTCTCGTGATGCTGCACCTCGACGGCTCCGACGCGCTGCTGCCGAGCGCCGGCACGCCGGTGCTGCTCGACGGCGCGACCGTCGGCACCGTGACGTCGAGCGCTCGGCATCACGAGCTCGGCCCCATCGCTCTCGCCGTTGTCAAGCGCTCGCTCGACCCCGCTGCGGCGCTCGTCGTCGAGACCGAGGGCGTGGCGGTCGCCGCCGCGCAGCAGACCATCGTGCCGCCCGATGCCGGCGCCACGGCCGGAGTGCCGCGGCTGCCTCGCCTCGGCGCCGTGCAGCGTCCGGTCTGATGCCGTGAGCGGTAGCGCTGCATCGATGCGGCGTCTCGAGCGCAGCATCCGTCGGCGGTTGGATGCCCGCGCCGCGCTCGACCGCGTCGTACGCTCGCTGCCGGCCATCGTGCAGATCGTCGTCGCGGCGACCGCGTCGTACTTCATCGCTCGCGACCTGCTGGGGCACGAGCTGCCGCTCGTCGCAGTAACGGTGACGATCGTCGCCCTCGGTCTCGCGCGCGACGCCACGCCCCGGCGCGTCGTCGAGACGGTGATCGGCATCAACATCGGCATCGCGGTGGCCGCGCTGCTCGTGCAGGTCATCGGCCAAGGCGCGTGGCAGACGGCCCTGATTCTCGGGCTCACGCTCATCGTCGCGCGGGCTGTCTCGCCCTCAGCGCCGTTCGCGATCGCGGCCGCCGTGCAGTCGATGCTCGTCGCCGTGCTGCCCGCGCCCGACGGGGGAGTCTTCGCGCGCAGCCTCGACGGCCTCGTCGGCGGGGCGATGGCGCTGCTCATCACCGCCCTCATTCCTCGGTTCGACCTCGTGCGGCAGCGCGGCGAGGCCACAGCCCTGTTCTCGCTGCTCGATCAGGCGATCGTCGGCCTGCACGAGGCCCTGCGCTCGGGCGACTCGGCGGCCGCCGAACTGGCTCTCGCCCGCAGCCGCCGCACGCAGCGCCTGATCGACGACTGGACGGCGTCACTGACGAGCGCGCGTGGAGTCGCCTCGTTCTCGCCCTGGCTGCGCTCGCGGCGGGCGCGACTCGCTCATGAGGCGCAATTGCTGGCCGTCACCGACTACATCACGCGGCACGTGCGGGCGATCGCCCGCCGAGTCGAGGTCATCGTGCGTGAGGGCGAAGGCCGCCCCGTGCTCGCCGACCTGCTCGAGACGACCGCCGAGGTGGTGCGGCTGCTGGGCCGCAGTCGCGACGACGAGGCTGCGCGCTACGCGGCGCGTGCGATGGCGGCGACGCTCGCCGCGCAGTGCTCGCCGACCGCCGTCGAGGGCGTCTCAGACCAGGTCGTCGTCGTACTGCTGCGCCCGCTCGTCTTCGACGTGCTCGTGCACCTCGGCATGACCCCCGACGAGGCCCGCGCCCAGCTGCCCGCCCTCTGAGCCTGGGCCCGGGCCCGCCCGGGGGTTCTGAGTCGCACGTCACCTCTCACAAGCGACGGAGATCTCGCGCCGTCCGACTCCTGTCTCAGGACAACGCGACGAATCTCCGTCGCTCGGTGGGCGATCACTCCACCACAGATTCCCGCGAAGAGCACAGTTTTCGACAGTGGGTTCTCCCTTCGTGTCGCAGGGTCGACGGGTGTGACCCTGCCGCGATGGAGAAGCTCGTTGCCGCGGCCGCCGAATACGGCGGTCTACTACCGACCTACCGAATTCGTGAACTCGGAGTCGGTGCGCACCTGATCAGGGAACTGTGCCGCGATAGCGCGCTCATGCGCATCCGGCGAGGGTGGTACGCGTTACCGGGCCTGCCGATTGACCTCGTTCGTGCGGCACGAGTCGGAGGCCAGCTGACGTGCCACTCGGTCTTGCGAGACAGCGGGGTGTGGGTGATGCCAGACACGCGCCTTCACGTCGCCGTGGACGCCCATGCCGTGAGATTGCGGGATCCGGATGATGCAAACCTCAGGTTGGATCGCCGCTCAGGTGCAGTCGTCGTGCATTGGCGGCGTTCGACTCACGACATGACGTCACCGATGGCGACCGTGGAGCAAGCCATGTCAGATCTCGAGTCCTGTGCTGATGCAGAGGCATTTGCGGTGGCGCTGGACAGCGCGCTGCATCAGGGGCTCCTGCCGCGCGCCAGCACTATCGCCCAGCGCCATGCGCATCGAGGCTTGGATGGGGTGTGTGAATCCGGCATCGAGACTCTCTTCTGGATGCGGCTCAAGGCCTTCCGGCGAAGCATCCGACGGCAGGTGCTCATTCCCGGCGTCGGCCGTGTCGACTTTCTCATCGGGGCTCGTGTCGTCGTTGAGATCGATGGCCGGGAGCACCACTCGAGTGTCGCGGCGTTCGAACGCGACCGCCGACGAGACGCGATGCTCGCCGAACGCGGGTATCGCGTGCTTCGCTTCAGCTATGCACAGGTGATGCATGATTGGCCAACCGTTGAGCGAACGATTCGAGCAGTGATCAGCAGGGGCGAGCACCGTGCGCGCAGGGGCGCCCCAGGTGCTGCTCGCGAGTGACGGAGATCGGCGCGGTTCTCGGACGACGAGCGCTCCCGATCTCCCACACTCCGTCACTGGAGCGAGAACACGATGAGGAGATAGGAAGTACCGCGAGGCGCGCACAGCTACGGGCGCGGGGCGACCGCCGACCAGTCGACGGTGAGCTCGCCGAGCCGCCAGCGGGCGACGCCGTCGCGCACGGGCCAGCCGGCGTCGCGCAGCCCGCGCACCGCGGCGATGAACCTCTGGCGCGGCGAGAAAGTCGCGAGCGGCGCATGCCGGGCCCACTGGGTGTCGAGCTCGCGCAGCAGGTCGTGCACGCCCTCGCCGGGCACGTTGCGGTGGATCAGCGCTTTCGGCAGCCGCTCAGCCACGACCGACGGATGCTCGACCGAGCCCAGGTGCAGCGCCAGGGTGAGCGTGCGCGGGCCGTCGGGGTCGAGCGCCACCCAGCTCGCGACGCGCCCGAGCTCGCTGCAGGTGCCCTCGAGCAGCACTCCTGCTGGTTGCAGCCGCGCCTGCATGCGCGCCCAGGCTTCGGCCACTTCGCCCTCGTCGTACTGCCGCAGCACGTTGGCGGCGCGGATGATCGCCGGTCGAGCATCCCCGTCGAGCGGTATCTCGAAGCCGCCCTGCCGAAACGACAGCCCCTCGCGGGCGAACGGCGCGGCGGCCCGCACCCGTTCGGGGTCGATCTCGATGCCGACGACGCGAGCCTCCGGCCTCACGCGCCGCAGCCGTTCGAGCAGTTCGAGCGAGGTCCAGTGCGCGGCGCCGTAGCCCAGATCGACGATCAGGGGGTCGGCCGTTCTGCGCAGGGCCGGTTGTGCGGCGAGCCAGCGATCCATGCGTCGCAGGCGGTTGACGCCCGTCGTGCCGCGAGTCACCCGCCCTTCTGCCATGGGCTCATTCTGCCGCGGCGCCGCTCGGTAGGCTGGCGGTATGACCCACACGCTGATTCTGCTGCGCCACGGCCACTCCGTCTGGAACGAGAAGAACATCTTCACGGGGTGGGTCGACGTCGGCCTCACCGAGCAGGGGCGTGAGGAGGCGCGTCGCGCGGGCGAGCTCATCGCGGAGTCGGGATTGAACCCGCGGATGCTCTACACGAGCCTGCTCAAGCGTGCCATCCACACCGCGAACATCGCCCTCGAGGTCGCCGATCTCGACTGGCTGCCGGTGCAGCGCAGCTGGCGGCTCAACG
>SXMG01000033.1 GCA_005778835.1 Actinomycetota bacterium | reverse complement strand
GTGGTACGAGGTGATGACGTGGGCATTGGCGCTGATGAGCAGCTTCGAGACGTCGACGCCCCGAGCGCTGAGAGCGTCGAGCTCACCGAACAGCACCTCGATGTCGACGACGACGCCGTTCGAGATGACGGGCGTGACGCCCTCGGTAAGAATGCCGCTCGGCAGCAGGTGCAGGGCGTACTTCTCGTCGCCGATGACGACGGTGTGGCCGGCGTTGTTGCCGCCGTTGAACTTGACGACGTAGTCGATGCGGCCAGCAAGTAGGTCGGTCGCCTTGCCTTTTCCTTCATCGCCCCACTGGGCGCCGATGATGACGACGGCAGGCATGGGTGGTCCCTTCGAGACAGGTGAGGGGTTGCCCTTGAGTCTATCGGGAGGGGCTCTCGGCCCATTGCCCGCGGGCGGGCACGGGGTTGACCCGCGCGAGCGCTCCCGGCTCGAGGCTGAGCTGGCGCTCGGCGGCGCCGAAGACGATCGCGTTCGCCTCCTCGACGCCGATGACCCCGACAGCATGGTGCTGCACGGCGACTCCGTCGGCGACGGCCGTGAGCAGTCGCGAGTCGGCCGCGGGGTCGGCGCTCGCGCCGAGCCCGGCATCCACCACGCGTTCGATGACGGTGGTGAGGATGCGCTCGCAGTCGCGATGGTGGCGATCGAGCGCGGCGGCCAGCGGCGGCGTGCGCGCGGCTTCGCTCCACGCGTCGATCCACACGCGGTAGTGGTTCTCGGGCGTCGCGGCGAGCCAGCCGGCGAGGGCGCTCAGCGGGTCGAGCCCGTCGAGCAGGGCGCGGTCGCTCTCGAGCTCGCTGCTGACCGCGAAGTCGAAAGCCGCGGCCACGAGCTCGTCGCGGCTGGCGAAGTAGTGGCGAATGAGTCCGTGCACGACGCCGACCTCGGTGGCCACCTCGCGCAGCGTGACGCCCGCGAAGCCCTTGCGCGCCACGAGGCCGAGCGTCGCGCGAACGATGTCGTCGCGGCGCTCGTCAGAGCTCTTGCGTGCGGTCTTGCGGTCGGCCACAGTGTCGAGCATAGGCCGGTCGGCCCCATCGTTGTCCAACCGGACAAGCCGTGCTAGCTTTGTTATCCATTTGGACAACAAGGGATCGGGAGTCACCATCATGTCGCAGCGGCAGCCGAGCACGACGCGCCTCGTGCCGAGCGTCGTCACGGCCATGGTGCTGCTGTCGGGCGCCTCGTTCGTCATCTTTCCGTTGATTCCGGCCCTGCAGAGCTCACTGGGCGTCAGCACGGCCGAGATCGGCTACCTCGCCGCCGTCGGCTTCGGCGCAGCGCTCATCGCCGAACTACTGGTGGCACCCGCGGCCGACCGCGGGCACGCGCGCCTCATGGCCGTCACCGGCGTGCTGCTCGTCGCCGCCTCGCTCGGCATGAGCGCCCTGGCCGGCGCCGGCTGGCAGCTCATCGTCGCGCGCGGCATCGGCGGCTTCGGTTTCGGCATCTTCGTCATCGCGGCGAGCGCCCTGCTCGTGCGCAGCGACCACGCGCGCAGCGGTGAGCTGCTCGGGCGCCTCGGTGCCGCCGAGCTCGCTGGCATCGCGATCGGCCCGCTCGCCTCGGGTGTCGCGATCTCGTTCGCCGGCCCTTCGGCGATCCTGGGCGTCACCGCGATCGTCGTGCTCACGGCCCTCGTGCCCGTGCTCGTCGGCTTCCGAGAGGCGACGCCGGCGCAGGCAGCAGGGTCTGCCCTCGGCGACGACCCGCATCCCGCCACGGGGGGCATCGCCGCGGGCGTCATGGGCTTCGATGGCACGGATGCTGGCGGTGGCTTGCGCCTCGGCGCGACTCCACCGGCCTCGAGCCTCGACCTGCTGCGCTCGCCCCGCATCATCGGCATCGTGCTGCTCTATGCCGCGGTCATGGTGCCGACCGGAGCCTACGACGGCATCTGGCCGCGATTCATGGCCGACATCGGCGCGAGCCCGCTGCTGACGGCGGCGAGCTATGCGCTGTTCGCGATTCCGTACGTGCTCGTCGCGGGCTGGGCCGGGCGGCTGGCCGACCGCCGCGGCGGCGTCTCGGCCTACTGGCGCGGGCTCGCGATTCTGCTGCCGATCGTCACGCTCTACGGCTTCGTGGGCAACCCGTTCATCGCGACGGGCATGGGCTTCGTCGAGTCGACCGGTCAGGCGCTCGCCTTCATCGGAGCAGCGGCCGCCATGGCGCACGGGGTCGACCCCGCGCGCGCCGGCTCCGCTCAGGGCCTGCTGCGCGGCATCGGGCTCGTCGCCGCGACGGTCGCGGCTGCGCTCTCGGGTCTCGCCTACGAGGCCGGCGGGCAACTGCTGCTGTTCGGCGGCACGGCGGTGGCCGTCTTCGTCATCGCCGCGCTCGGGCTGCTGCTCGCGCGCGACTGGCGCGGGCGCAGCTGGTCGGCGCCGGCCGCCGCGCCTCGCGGCTAGGCGTCAGGCAGGTCGGGCACGCTGTCGGCATGGGCAGGCAGCGCGGAGCAGAGCCGGCCGACGAGCGCGCGGACAAGGTGTGCGGCTCGTGCGGGCGCCGCATCGAGTGGCGCGCGAAGTGGGCGCGCGACTGGGATGCGGTGCGCTGGTGCAGCGACGCCTGTCGCGCTCGCGGCGTGACGCCCCTCGATCGCGAGCTCGAGACGAGCATCCGGAGCCTGCTGGCCGGCCGCGCCGCCGACGCGACGATCTGCCCGAGCGAAGCGGCACGCCAGGTCGGCGGCGACGACGAGACAGCCTGGCGCGCACTCATGGAACCCGCCCGCCGCGCAGCCCGACGACTCGTCGCCGCGGGCGAGGTCGAGATCACCCAAGGCGGGAAGGTCGTCGACCCCTCGATGGCGAAGGGCCCGATCCGCGTTCGACGCGCGCGCTGACTCTCAGGCGATGACGCTCAGTCGTCGGCCGGCGTTTGCTGGTGCGCCCCGACGCGCCAGCGGCCCTCGTGATACACGTAAGTCGTCGACATGCGCAGGTCGACCACCGTCTCACCACGCGTCGCCCGCACCCGGTAGACGAGAATCGCCGCCCGGTCGCCCAGTCGCACGACGCGGTGCTCGCTCATCTCGTAGCCGTCCCACGTCGACCCCTGCAGGGCGACCATGATGGCACCCCGCTCGATCACCGACCCCGGCACGATCATCACTGCGTCGGGCGTCATGGCGTGGTGGTAGTAGGTGCCGCCGTCTCCCCGGCAGATCGCATCCCACCCCTCGCGCTCCTGATGAATCAGTTGGGCGGGCAGATCATCGGTGATCGCGGTCATGGGCTCAGTCCATCGGCTGCGGCGAGCGCCGTCAAGGGGCCCCGGGGTCGGGGTGCTCCTCTCTCGCGACACGCCCCGAATCGTGGTGACCACCGCAGGCCAGCAACGTTCTCCCCCGCGCCAGCCCTCGCCACGCTAGGTTTGTGAGCGTGGTTCGCCTGGGGCGCGCCGCTATGCCTGCGCTTTTCCGAAAGGTCCTCACATGAGCATCTCCCCTGCCACCCGGTGGTCTCTCCCCCTTGCCCTTGCCGTACTCGCCGGCCCGGTCGTGTTGGCCGCCCCCGCTGTCGCGGCGACGCTGCCCGCCGATGACGAGATGTTCTCTGTGGAATATCTCGAAGAAGGAAGCACGGGGTCGATCTGGCAGGTGTCTCCCGATTCGCCGACCCCCATTACGGAAGTGGCGGGCTCTCCGGTCGCGATGCCGGCAGAGATCGTCGATTCGGCGTACGACCCCACGACGGGTGCCGCGTACGTCATCGGAAACGGCTACAGCACGCCCTGCACGCTCTGGAGTGTGACGGTTGATCCGCCGGCACTGACCTTCATCGCCAACATCACCGACGGCACTGACCCGGTCGTCCCGGATTGCAACGCCTTCGACATCCTTCCCAACGGCACGGCCTACGTGACGCACGGCGCGACGACCCTCGCGACGATTAATCTGGCGACGGGCATCGTCACTGACGTTGCCGAGCTCACGAACGAGGAACAGTCAGCCTCGGTCAGCTGGATCAAGTACGACCCCGCGACGGATACGACCTTTGCGATGGGTAATGGTGGTGAGTTCTACGAGCTCGATCTCGCGACGGGCATACTCACCTTCCTCACCGACCTCGAGCTCGACGAGGCCGCGACCTACGACGCCGACATCGACAGCGCCGGAACCATCTGGTTTCAGGCGTGGGGCTTCTGGGTGAGCACCTGGTCGTTCGATCCCGCTGACCCGGTTGCCACCGTCACCCAGGAGAGCGAGGAGTTCGAAGGGTGGGGATCAGACACTCTGTGGATCATGCCGGCAGAAGCCGAGGAGGAGTCTGTCGTCACCGATCCGGAGCTCGCCGACACGGGTGCCACCGACGGCGCGGTGCTGCTCTTCGGATCACTCGCGCTGATGACGCTGGGCGCGGCCCTGGTGCTGCGGCGTCGCGCTGCTGCCTAGACCCGGGAGGCGTGCACCCGCACCCACTCGTGCATGACGATCGCCGCTGCGGCGCTCGCGTTGATCGACCGCGTCGACCCGTACTGCGTGATCTCGATGACCTCGTCGGCGGCGGCGAGCGCCTCGGGGCTCAACCCCGGGCCTTCTTGCCCGAAGAGCAGGATGCACGCGCGCGGCAGGGGCGCAGCATCCACCGGTCGTGATCCCGGCACATTGTCGACCGCGACGATCGGCAGGCCGGCCTCGCGGGCGAAGGCGACGAGGTCGGCGATCGTCTCGTGGTGGCGCACGTGCTGGTAGCGGTCGGTGACCATGGCGCCGCGCTTGTTCCAGCGACGGCGGCCGACGATGTGCACTTCGGCGGCGAGGAAGGCGTTGGCGTTGCGCACGATCGAGCCGAGGTTGAGGTCGTGCTGCCAGTTCTCGATCGCGACGTGAAAGGGGTGCCGCCGGGCGTCGAGGTCGGCGACGATCGCGGCCATGCTCCAGTAGCGAAAACGGTCGATGACGTTGCGGGTGTCGCCGTTCGCGAGCAGCTCGGGGTCGTAGCGCGGGTCGGTGGGCGTCGGGCCCGTCCAGGGTCCGACGCCGTGAGTCGTCAACTCGTGGCTCGGCCCGCCAGGCCCCGGTTGCGCGTCATTCACACTGTCGACACTAGGGCGCGCGCCCTACCGACGCTCACTCTCGTCGCGTAGCCTGAACCCACCACGGCCCGTACCCGCGAGGCCGTCACGGCCGAGCACTCAATCCCGAGCACGAGGGGTGTCGATGACGACGTTCGAGCAGAAGCCCACCTCGCCCGATGCCGTGGCTCCTGCCACTGGGCCGAGCCCCGTGCGAGCATCCCGAGACCGCGCTGTCGACCTGACGCGCGCCGCCTGCCTCGTCGTCGTCGTCGGCCTGCACGTCATGATGGCCGGCATCACCGTGGGCACCGATGGTCTCGCGATCACGAACTCGCTCGACGGGCATCCGATCTTCGCGTGGAGCACCTGGATCGTGCAGGTCATGCCCCTCTTCTTCGTCATGGGCGGCTTCTCGGCTCTGCTCGCCTGGCGCCGGCAGCGCGAGCGCGGCCTGCTCGCGAGCACCTACGTGCGCGACCGCGTCGCACGCCTCGCGCGCCCGGCGCTGCTGCCGCTCGGCCTCGTCGGCATCACCCTCGCGGTGCTCGGCCTCATCGGGCTGCCCGACGCTGTGCTGTCTGACGTCGGGTTCCGTATCGGGCAGCCGCTGTGGTTCTTGGCCGTCTACCTGGGGTGCGCCGGGCTGGTTCCGTTCATGGCGCGTCTGCACGAGCGCGCACCCTGGGCGACCTTGCTCGGGATGCTCGCCGCCGTCATGGTCGTCGACACCGTCGCCCTGCTCACCGCGCAGCCCCTCATCGGAGCCCTCAACCTGGTCTTCGTCTGGATCTTCGTGCAGCAGCTCGGCTTCTGCCTCGCCGACGGCTGGTTCGACTGGCGCCGTCGGTGGTTGCTCGCGCTGGGCGGGGTGAGCGCTTTCGGCGTGCTGCTCTTCATGGTGCTGGTCATCGGCTACTCGACCGACATGTACGACAACCTGAACCCGCCGACGGCCGCGATTCTCGTACTCGGTGTCGGGCAGACGCTGCTGTTCGCTTGGCTGCGGCCGTGGCTGGCTCGCCTCGCGGAGCGCGAGACGCTCGCGGGCCTCAGCAACGCGATCAACAAAAACGCGATGCAGATCTACTTGTGGCACGTGCCGGTGATCGTGCTCATCGCCGTCGTGCTCGTCATCGCCGGGGCATCGTTCCCCGAGCCGTTGAGCGGCGAGTGGTGGCAGAGCCGGCCGCCGTTCTTGATCGCGGTGGCGCTGCTGCTGATTCCGATCGTCATCGGCGTCGCGTGGCTCGAGCGCCGCGGCGAGAAGGCCGAGGCCGCCCCGGTCGGGCCGTGGCTCGCGGCCCTCAAGGTGCTGCTCGGCATCGCGGGAGTCGTCACGATTCTCGTCGCCGGCTTCACGCCCGCGTACGGTGCCGCGATCGGAGTGACCCTGCTGCTCGTGGCGGTGCTGCTGCGGTCGCCGCGCAAGCGGCGGCCGGTCGCGGTGGATGCTCGCGCGGGTGACGCCGCCCCCGAGTAGGGCGTCCGCCCGCTCGCCTCTCCTCCACAGAAGTCCTGATCAGACCGGGTTTCCCCAGCCCGGCCTGTCACCTTTTCGTGGCCCGGGATTGTCGGTGGTGCCTGCTTGACTGTGCGCATGTCGACCCCCGCACCCGTTGCCGTGCCGCTCACCGCGGCGGCCGTTGTCGACGGCACGATGGGCACGGTGCTCGATTCGATCGTCGAGGTCGAGCGCCTCATGGCCTCGCTGTCGGCGTATCGAGCGGTGGCGATCGATGAACTGCACCGGCTCGCGCTCGCAGCCGAGGGCCCCTCTCGATCAGGGCCCGGGCGCCCGTGGTCGGCGCAGGTCGCTGCCCGCCGCGTCGCGGCGAGCGAACTGGCCACCGCCACGCGCATCAGCGAGCGCGAGGCCGAGCAGCTCGTCGCCGACAGCGCCTCGCTCGTGCACGAGCTGCCGGCGACCCTCGACTCGTTGCGCTCGGGTCGGCTGAGCTACCGGCATGCGAGCATCCTCGTCGATGAGGCGCGAACCGTGCCCGCGGAGTCGTGGCCGGCCTTCGAGGCCGCTGCGCTGCCCGAGGCCGAGTCGCGCACCCCCGGCGGCTTTCGGCAGCGTGTCCGCGCGGTGCGCGAGCGACTGCACCCCGACTCGATCGCCGAGCGCCGACGCGCGGCGGAAGAGTCGCGCTCGGTGCAGCTCGAGCCCGGTCGCGACGGCATGGCCTGGCTCACCGCGCACTTGCCCGCCGAGCAGGCCATCGGCGCCTACCGCCGTCTCACCGAGATGGCGTCGAGCCTGGGTGCTCCCGACGAATCGCGCACGCTCGCGCAGCGTCGTGCCGATGTCTTCGCCGACCTGCTCATCGACGGCATCGTGTCGGGCAGCGGTCTCGGTCGAGGGGTGCGGGCGAGCGTACTCGTGACGGTGCCGGTGCTGAGCCTGCTCGACGCGGGTGCACAGACCTCGAGCGCAACCACGCCCGCGACGCTCGAGGGCTACGGCCCGATCTCTGACGACGTCGCACGCCGGCTCGCGGCTCATGCGCCGAGCTTCGTGCGGTTGCTGACCCACCCCGAGACCGGCACGGTGCTCTCCGTCGGGCGCGAACGGTACGCGGTGCCGCGCGACCTCAAGCTCTGGTTGCGCATCCGTGATGAGACCTGTCGTTTTCCCGGGTGCGGTCGTGCCGCGGTGAACGCCGACCTCGATCACACCGTCGACTGGCAGCACGACGGAGCGACCCGACATGACAACCTCGCGCACCTGTGCGAGGCCCACCACCGACTCAAGCATCAGACCGCCTGGCGAGTGAACCAGGCGGGAGGCGGCGCGCTCGAGTGGCGGGCGCCGAGCGGCAGGGTCTATCGCACGGAGCCGGCCGTGCGGCTGGCAGGGTAGTCCGATAGGCGCCTGGGCGACGTCGGGCGAGGCTGCGACCGCCGTCGCGCTGCGCTGTTAACGTCAGTGCATGAGCTCGCCACGCCCCTCCGAACTGTGGAGCCCCGCGAGCCCCGACCTGCTCCTGCACGGCGACAACCTCGACGTCATGGCGCAGTTGCCCGACGAGAGCATGCAGCTCATCTACCTCGACCCGCCGTTCAACACCGGTCGCGCACAGCGTCGGGCGACCACCCGCAGCACTCGCGACCCCGAGGGCACCCACCTCGGCTTCGCGGGCACGAGCTACACCCGCACGATCGAAGCCCTCAGCAGCTACGACGACACCTTCGCCGACTACTGGGCCTTCCTCGCCCCCCGGCTCATCGAGGCGCATCGCTTGCTGCGCGACGACGGCACGCTCTACCTGCACCTCGACTGGCGCGAAGCCCACTACGCCAAGGTCGCGCTCGATGCGCTGTTCGGCCGCGAGTGCTTTCTCAACGAACTCATCTGGGCCTACGACTACGGCGCCAAGTCGCGCAGGAGGTGGCCGACGAAGCACGACACGATCCTCGTCTACGTCAAGAATCCCGCCACGTACTACTTCGACAGCGAGGCCGTCGACCGCGAGCCCTACATGGCTCCCGGCCTCGTCACGCCCGAGAAGGCCGCGCGCGGCAAGCTGCCGACCGACGTCTGGTGGCACACGATCGTTCCGACGAGCGGTGCCGAGAAGACCGGCTACCCGACCCAGAAGCCCCTCGGAATCCTGCGTCGCATCGTGCAGGCGTCGACGCGTGAGGGCGACTGGGTGCTCGACCCCTTCGCCGGCAGCGGCACGACCGCCGCGGCGGCGCGCGCGCTCGGGCGACGCACCGTCAGCATCGATGCGAGCGCGGATGCTGTCGCCGTCGCCGCCCGCCGCCTTGACCTCGGCGTTGCTAGAGTCGAACGGTGATCACCGCCCTCGCCGCGACCGGCTCGAACGACCTCGTGCCGCTCATCGCCGGCATCGCGATCGGCATCGTCGTGCTGGGCGGCGCGTTGCTCATCGTTCGCGCGGTGCTTGCACGTCGCTCGAACAAGGGCTGAGCATCCCGTCGATCGCTCGAAACATCGCGCCAGTAGGCTGACCCGCATGGCAGACCGCGGCGCGATCGAGAGCTGGCTCACCGACATGGACGGCGTGCTGGTGCACGAAAACACTCCCCTGCCGGGCGCCGTCGAGCTCATCGCCCAGTGGCGCGACCGGGGCACCCCGTTCTTGGTGCTGACCAACAACTCGATCTTCACGCCGCGCGACCTCGCGGCCCGGCTGCGGGCGAGCGGGCTCGACGTGCCCGAAGAGTCAATCTGGACGAGCGCGCTGGCGACGGCCGACTTCTGCGCCAGCCAGATTCCGGGTGGTCGGGCCTACGTCATCGGCGAAGCGGGTCTGACCACCGCCCTGCATGAGGCCGGCTTCATCATGACCGAGACCGACCCCGACTACGTGGTCGTCGGCGAGACCCGCAACTACTCGTTCGACGCGATCACGAAGGCGATCCGGCTCATCGGCCAGGGCGCTCGATTCATCGCGACGAACCCCGACGCGACCGGTCCGAGCGCCGACGGGCCGATGCCGGCGACGGGTGCCATCTCAGCACTCATCACGAAGGCGACCGGCAAAGAGCCCTACGTCGTCGGCAAGCCGAACCCGATGATGTTCCGCTCGGCGATGAACAAGATCGGCGCGCACTCCGAGAACACCGGGATGATCGGCGACCGCATGGACACCGACATCGTCGCGGGCATCGAGGCGGGGCTCCACACGATCCTCGTGCTCACCGGGATCAGCGACCAGGCCGAGATCGACCGCTACCCGTTCCGCCCCGACGAGATCTTGAACTCGGTCGCCGACCTTCTCGCGACCGAGCCGTACGAGACCGACGCGATCTGAGAACCGCGCTGGAGCTGAGGCCCTCGAAGCGAACCGCGTGGTGCCCCCTTCGAGAACCTCAGGGAGCGGGGTGCCTCAGGGGGCGGGGTGCCTCAGGGAGCGGGTTGCCTCAGGGAGCGGGTTGCTGCGGCACCGCGATCGACGCGGTGAGGCTCTCCCCCGATGCACGGTTCGCGAAGCAGAAGAACGTGCGGTCACCGGCATCCCACTGCTCCGCGGTCGCCGCGAAGCTCGCCGCCACCTGGATGTCCTGCGCGGTTCCCGCGACCTGGTAGTTGATCACCGTGGGAGCCGTGCAGAGGAGGTTGATGCGCTTGTTGAGCTCGTCGACTCCGGGGTAGGCGGCGTCCGGGGCATCCGGGAACTGGCCCCGGAAGACCATTTGCGCCGGATGCGGGACCGCGCAGTCGACGACCGTGTAGCGGTCCTGCCACGCCGACTCGAAGGGGTCGAGGCACTCGCCTCCGAGCAGTTCGTCCCACTGGTACTCGCCGGGGGGCAGCGGGCCCGCGGGGAGCGCGGTCGGCATCGCGGTCGGCGTCGCCGAGGGGGAGGGCGAGAGCGCCGGCGCGGGGCCGGTCGTGCTCGCGAGCCGGCTTCCGAGAAGGAAGAGGGCGATGAGCGCGAGAACGGCGACGAGGCCGCCCGCGATCCACATGAGGATCTTCTGCACGCGCGGGATGGGGGCGCGGGGCGGCTTCGGCCCCTGCTCGGTCGGCGGCGGGGGGCCTGCGGGCGGACCACCGGGTGGGCCGCCGGGAGGGCCGCTGAGGAGCGGCTCGCCCTCGTAGTCGCGGAACTGGGAGTCCCCGAATAAGTCGTCGATCGAGGACGGCGCCGGGGTCGGATTCGACTCGCCCTCGGGCGACTCCAGGCCCACGATCTCGGCCTCGATCACCTCGGTGACGCCGTC
>SXMG01000032.1 GCA_005778835.1 Actinomycetota bacterium | reverse complement strand
GTCGTCTTCGAGATCGAGCTGATCAAGCAGGTCGAAATCACGGTCGACTACATCCTGCTGCTGGTGCAGAAGTATCGCGACGAGCGCGGAGACGGCGACGACCGCGAGGTCCGCGCCGAGATCACCCGCGCAATCGACGCGTCGCCCACCCTGCGCAACAAGAAGGATCTCATCGAGGCCTTCGTCGACCGCGTCTCCGTCGCGGGTCAGGTCGACGAGGAGTGGTCGGCCTTCGTCGCCGCCCGACGGGATGCTGAGCTCAACCAGATCATCGCCGACGAGAACTTGCAGCCCGAAGCGACCCGCGAGTTCATCGACCGAGCCTTCCGCGATGGCGCCCTCCAGTCGACGGGCGTTGCCATCACGAAGGTGCTACCTCCGGTCTCCCGCTTCGCGGCCGATGGCGCCCACGGTGAGAAGAAGCAGCGCGTGCTCGACCGGCTGGGCGAGTTCTTCGAGCGGTTCTTTGGGCTGGGCTAGTGGGGTGGCAGCGTCACGTTTGACGAGACTCGCACGTGCGGTTGAAACGATGAGTGAGATGAAGAGGAATGTGGTGGGATGAACGTCGGTAAGCAGATCCGTGTCTACTTGGTTGATGGGACCCCTGGAGGGCTCTTGACGGCGGAGATCGGCAACTGGACCGGTCACGTCGTCGCAGCTCCTCGATCAGACATCGGACAACTTCTGAAGCGCGAGGAGTGCCGGCGAACCGGTGTCTACGTTCTTATTGGCGACGACCCAGATTCCTCGGGCGGTGGCGCCGTCTATGTGGGAGAAGGAGACGACATCGCTACGCGCCTCCGCCACCATGCGCGCCCACAGGAACAAGGTGGAAAAGACTTCTGGGACAGGGTCGTGTTGCTGACGTCGAAAGACGCAAACCTGACCAAGGCGCACGCCCGATACCTCGAATCCCGACTTATCGCGTTGGCTAGTAAGGCACGGCGCGCGAGGGTCACGAACGGCACGTCGCCCACGCCGATTCAGCTTCCCGAAGCAGACATTGCGGACATGGAGTTCTATCTGGCACAAGTTCACCTCGTCTTGCCGGTGCTCGGTGTTCATGTGTTCCGCGTGCCATTGCGGAGTAGCGGTGAACAGACGTTCGCGCCCGAAGGCAAGCCAGCCACGTCGGCGTTCGGTGCCGATTCGCCCGACTTCGTTTGCACCATCGCGAAACACCAGCTGGTCGCTCGCGCTCGCGAGATTGACGGTGAGTTCACGATGTTCGAAGGGTCGCAGGTCAGGTCCGAGTGGACGGGGAAACACAATCCCGGGTACCGCGACATCCACGCCGCCTTCCTCCAGGACGGAACCATTCAGGTCATCGACGAGGTGCGTGCGGTGCTGACGCGCGACGTCGTCTTCAGCTCTCCGTCTGCGGCTGCTGCAGTGATGGCTGGGCGTTCCGTGAACGGACGAACGGCCTGGATTGACCCGTCCTCTGGCATGACGTTCGGCGACTGGCAGAATCGCGAGATCGCAGCAGATGATGCCCCGAAGGTGGAATTGCATTAATTGGACCCGAACACGGGCACTGACGTCAGCCGCTATTTCCATGACCAGGGTCGTGCCAGTTACTTCCGTGGCGCTGATCTCTGATCACCGTTCATCCGAATGATCTTCTCGTTCTCGGTAGCCTCTTGTTGTGGCGGACACGAAGCAGACCAAATCCATCGGCGAGCACCACGTAGCTGCCGAGTTGGCGCGTCGCGGATGGGCGCCAGCGCTCACGCGGGACGGGCTTGAGCGCACCGATATCCTTGCCGTGTTGGCCGAGGGCCCGGAGCGCCGGCTCATCGAGATTCAAGTGAAGGCAGCGCGCGGCCCACGCATGAACGCGATTAGCTGGCCGCTTGGCTTGAAGTCCCAGTCACGAAGTCGCCACGAGCGCGAGTATTTCGTGCTGGTGGCTGTGCCTCAGGATCTCAGCCAGCCGCCGCGCAGCTTCATCGCCCCGCGAGTCCACGTCGCAGCCGCTGCCTGGATCGAACACATGCATTGGCTCACTGATCCCGAAGCGCCAGCGGGAAAGCGCAATGCTTCGGTCGACCGTGCACGCGTGTTCTTGGGGACTCTTGCGGGCTATGAGGATCGCTGGGATCTACTGAGCATTGACCAACTAGACGCGCCGGTGCTCCTGCCATCCCACTATCGCGGCCTCGCACTCTCGCGTCGCGTTGGATTGCCTCCCGACCACGAATGGCACGCCGAGGTTCCAGAGTGGTGAGTGGCGCTGAGGACGCTTGGTACGAACGGTTGCGAAAGCAGTACAAGCCGGAGAAGGTGCGGCTGTTGCTTGTCGGGGAGAGTGCCCCAAGCGATCACGACGGCACTCGACGTCGAAACTTCTTCTACGCGGACCATCTTGGGTACGACAACCTGTATCGAGGGGTTGTCGAAGCCTTGTATGGCTTGCGGGGGTTGACGGCGAAGTCGCACGACAAACGCCCTTGGCTTCGTAGATTGCAGGTTGACGGTGTTTTTCTCATCGACTTGGTGCCTTACCCGGTCAACAACATGAAGAACTCGGCAGCGCGCAAAGTTGTGCTCGATGAGAATGTGGCCGGATGCATCCGGCGCGCGAGTGGACTGGATCCGGAAGGCATCATCCTCTGCAGCGGCGGCGTCTTTGGTGCGCTCGCTGGACCACTTACGGACCATCGCCTGCCGATCCTCCACTCCGAGCCCCTGCCCTTCCCGCTGGGCAACGTTAGGGAGCACTTCGTGAGCCGCTTCAAGGAAGCCAGCTCCCATGTCGGCTTGCAGGTAGAGCCCTAGGTCTTGGCCTTTCCTAAGCGCTCGCTTTGAGATTGCGTTTGCGGCCAAGCGCGCTCAAACACCCGCGACTGAATCGTTCGAACCACTGGCTCAATGTCGTGGCACATCTGTAACGTCGCCTTCATGATCGATGAAGCTGAGTTCGACTCCGAGTTCGACTTTCGGTCGGACACTCCGGAAGGCAAAGACCCAGACACCTACAGTCCTACGCTTCGGCGCTACCACCGCATGCTGTGGAGCAAGGAGTTGCCGAACCGGGAAGAGTTCACTCTTGTCCCTGAGAAGCGCACGGTCTACTTGGCACACGATCACGGACAAGGCCGATTCGTGTTGTCAAGCGACACGATCGCAACGTCCAACAAGAAACGACTAGCCCACTTCTACTCACAGCTGTCAGAGGAGGAGAACGAGCGATTCCATCGACAGGGCTACACAATCGGCGGAATGATGGTGTTTCCCGGGGTTCCGGTCGAAGGCAAACAGACCACCAATCAGCGTCGGGGCACGCATCGTCAGATTGAGGATCGTTTCGACCTGACTCTCGAGTGCATCCGGCGCCACTACACCGGGGACTCCAGTCCCCTGAGCGACACTCTCGCGGCATACCGCCCGTTCTTCGACCTTTTCGGGGACTTCGAGGGGTACGTGAAGTTCTTCCATCTGGGCGACCTTGTATCTGAATCGAGTGACATCCGTTTCTTCCACGACTTCGACGATTTCAAAACCTCGGCGCTGCCCGAAACTCTCGGCGACTACGTCGCTTACCGAGAGCGGACCCTCGACTTCGTTCGAGCCCGAAATCGACGAATCCAAGACTGGGTCTTCGGACATGGCCTCGAGCGGTCGTGGTGAATGCCGATGAAAGGTCGTTGACGCCAGGCGACCTCAGCGCTCCCGGCACTTCAGCCCAACGCGAGTACGAGCGCCGCAAGGCCAACGATGAGGCGAAGCAGCGCGCGAAGTGGGGCAAGCTCGGCGGCCTGGCCGTCGCGCTCTCGGACGAGAAGCAGAGCACAAAGGCTTGGAGCAGTGGAGCTGCCGGCGAGGCGGCCGTGGGGGCTCGGCTCGACGGGTTGGCGTCGGAGAGCATCCGGGTGATGCATGATCGCCTCATTCCAGGGCGCAAGGCCAACATCGACCACATCGCGGTGACGCCCGGCGGGGTGTGGGTGATCGACACCAAGCGGTATGTCGGCAAGGCGCCCGAGAAGCGGGTGGAGGGCGGCATCATCCGCGTGCGGCATGAGCGCACCGAGCGTGGGCTGGCTCAGTCAGCAACCTTCTTCTTGTTCTGCACATTCATTCCCCCGGCGGGGCGAACCTCGGTGAGAAAGAGGTCCGTCGCTATGAGCAGCTCGGAAAGCTTGGCGTAACCCCAGTTTCGTGGGTCGAAGTCGGGCTGTTGCTTGCGCATGAGCTGGCCCACGCTGGAGAGGTTCGCCCAGCCATCTTCGCCCGATGCAGTGGCGATAGCGGTGCGGAGCCCGGAGACAAGCTTGGTGTCGCTTCGGAGTTTCGCGGGCGGAACGAGTGTGAGAGGTGTGGTGGAGGCGCCGGGGACGGGCTCGTCGAGCACGTCTAGGTAGATGAATCGATCGCACGCGTTTCGGAATGCTTCTGGCGTCTTGCGTTCTCCGAACCCATAGACGGCCACGCCTTCTTCGCGAACGCGAGATGCCAGGCGCGTGAAGTCGCTGTCGGACGACACGATGCAGAAGGCGTGGAATCGACGGGTGTAGAGGAGATCCATGGCGTCGATGATGAGCGCGCTGTCAGTCGCGTTCTTGCCGGTCGTGTTGGCGAACTGTTGGATCGGCTGAATTACGTGCTCGCTCGCGACTGCCTTCCAGCTGCTCAAGTGCGGTTTCGTCCAGTCACCGTAGACGCGCTTGACGGAGGCAGTGCCGAACCGCGCGACCTCGGCAAGTACCGCGCCGATGCGTGACGGTGGCACATTGTCGGCGTCGACGAGGACGGCGAGGAGGTCTTTCGGCTGTGCCATGGGACAAGCATGTCAGGTGGTGACAATAAGTCGAGGCCGCGGGGTCGAAGGCCGAGCGTCACCACTTCGGGGACTTCGGAGCAACGCTCACTTCTGATTCGATGGACTCCATGACCGACGACGACGTCAACGCTCCCGGAACCTCAGCCCAACGCGAGTACGAGCGCCGCAAGGCCAACGATGAGGCCCGCACTCGCGCGAAGTGGGGCAAGCTCGGCGGCCTGGCCGTCGCGCTGTCGGACGAGAAGCAGAGCACGAAGGCCTGGAGCAGTGGAGCTGCCGGCGAAGCAGCCGTCGGGGCTCGGCTTGACGGGTTGGCGTCGGAGAGCATCCGGGTCATGCATGATCGGCGCATTCCGCGCTCGAAGGCCAACATCGACCACATCGTCGTGACGCCTGGCGGGGTGTGGGTGATCGACACGAAGCGGTATGTCGGCAAGGCACCCGAGAAGCGGGTGGAGGGCGGCATCATCCGGCCGCGGGTCGAGCTGCTGATGGTGAAGGGTCGCGACAAGACGGTGCTCGTCGACGGCATGCTCAAGCAGGTTGCCCACGTGCGTGAGGCGGTCGGCGACGTGCCGGTGTTCGGCGTGCTGTGCTTCGTCGACGCCGACTGGGGGTTCTTTCCGGTGGAGTTCGCGGTGAACGGCGTGCACGTGGTGTGGCCGAAGAAGCTGGCGGGGATGCTCGAGAAGAGTGTCGAGCCGGTGGTCGACGTGGCGGCCGTGGCCGAACAGGTAGCACGGCGATTCGTGCGCGCGTGAGTTGAGTGCAGTGGGCGAACTCTCTAGCAGCGCCGGAGAACAACTGGAGCATGCTCTGGGTCAGGACGCTCGAGGCAACACCCCTCAGCCCCAGGCGCGGTAGCCCTTCGGCGCGCGGTACGCGACCACGGCTTCGATTGGCCACGTCAAGAGCAGCAGAAGCAGCCCGGCGAGGGGTGCGAAGAACGAGACTCCGAAAGCGAGCAGGGTCACTGCCGCGTTCGCTCCCCAGCCGGCGAGCAACCACGGGAACAGTCTGGCGGGCATGGCGACCTTCCACGCCTGGGCCCGATGAGCACGCAAGACCAGCAGCAGGTGCACGACGGCGATGAGAACAAGCAGGCCGAGGTAGGGCACGACAGCGCCCGTCGCGGTCGGATCGCGGCCAAGCAGGCTGGTCGGAAACGGCAGGAGGGCGATGAGCCCGAGCAGCACCAGAGAGAGCATCATGAGCCCTGGCTCGATGAGGGCGAGTACCGCGAAGAATCGGTGGTGAATCCACCAGAAGTGGGCGATCACGGCGAAGCTGATGGCGAAGGCGATGAGTTCGCCGCGCTGGCTGTCGAAGAATCCGCCGGGGTCGCTCAGAGTGACGGCCGCGGGGTCGATTCCGAGCACGAGCAGCGTCATCGCGATCGCGAAGACTCCGTCGCTGAGGTTGAGCAGGCGAGCGAACTCAGGTGAACCCTTGAGGTACCGCCGCCGATCCGATTCCGCCGATTCTTCTGAATGAGGCATGCTCCGATCTTACGGCGAGGCGATGGCGGCCGACCTGACCTGTCGTCGCCTCAGCGTTGTCGGAGCTCGCGCATAGTCTGGCGCTGTGCCCGTCAGAGCGAAGGGCCGGGAAGGCCGCGAGATGACGGAGCTCTCAGAGAAGCCAGTGACCAGCGGCAAGAAGATCCTCTACATCGACATGGACGGCACCCTGGTCGACTTTCAGACTGCGTTCCCGCACGTCGACCCTGCGCTGCTCGAGAAGCACGCCGAGCACAAAGACGACATCCCCGGCATCTTTGCCCACATGCAGCCGATGCCCGGAGCGATCGAGGCCGTGCACGAGCTCGCTCCGCTATTCGACATCTACGTGCTGTCGACCGCCCCGTGGGCGAACCCGACGGCCTGGCACGACAAGGTCGAGTGGATTCAGAAGCACTTCGGCGCCGAGAAAGACGGCCCGCTCTACAAGCGCGTGATCCTCTCGCACCACAAGCACCTGAATCGCGGCGATTTCTTGGTGGATGATCGGCCGCACCACAACGGCGTCGACCGTTTTCACGAGCACGGGGGAGAGGTCATCCACTTCGGTGAAGGCGGTAGCCACCAGACCTGGCCCGAGGTCGTCGAGTACCTGAAGGAGCGCGCATGACGGTGGTCGTCAGCTACGGCTGGGGCGAGCAGCCCCTCGACGAGCTCTCGCGGGAAGGCCGCATCGAGCTCGCCGCACGAGCGCAGGCGATCGCGGTGATCGCTCACCGGAGCCAGAAAGACAAGCTCGGTGTCGACTACATCGATCACCCGGCCGCCGTGGCGCTGCAGTTCGAGCCGGTCGAGCAGACCCTCGAGTACTGTGCCGCCTGGTTGCACGATGTGCTCGAAGACACCGACATCACCGCCGACGACCTGTTGCTGGCGGGCATCTATCCCGAAGTGATCGACGTCGTCGAGCTGTTGACGCGACACGACGGCGACGGTGATGACTACTACCGCCGAATCGCCACCAACGACGCTGCCGTGAACGTTAAGGTCGCCGACATCACTCACAACACGAACCCTGATCGTGTCGCGCAGCTCGAACCCGCGACGCGCGAACGGCTGCGCGCCAAGTACGAGCACGCGCTCGAGCTGCTGGGTCGGCCGTGGCCCGACCACGAGTGGGCCGGCTTCGCAGGCTGGTCGGAGTTCGGCAACCCCGAGCTCTATCGAGATCGGCGCGAGAACCATGACTGAGTGCCAGCACCGCTTCGCGCAAGCGAATGGTGACGCAGGCAAGACCTAGACGTCGTCGGCGGTCTCACCCTGCTTGCGACGCCGGATGAGCAGAGCCACGAACACGCCGATCACCGCGACGACGATGATGCCGGCGATGATGATGGCCCAGGGCGCACCGTCGCTGGCCGCGTCTTCGGCGTCGGTGCCCTCGGCCTCCGCGTCATCCGTTTCGACACCGGCAAGCGGAATCTCCAGTGGCGCACTGATGACCGGCCCGATTCCTGGCGCGGTCGAGAGTGCCCGCACGAGGATCGGGGCACCCGCGTCGGCCGCGTCGACCGTGTAGGTGTCGCTCGTCGCGCCGTCGATCGCGGAGCCGTCCGCGTACCACTGGTACGAGATCGACGCGGCAGGTGCTGACGTGGTGAGGTCGGCCGTCAGGGTGGCCCCGACCTCGGCGCTGCCCGAGATCGAGAGGCGCGCAGCAGTGGGGTCGCTGAGAGCAACCAAGTGGTACTGGCCGATGCCGAGGCTGGTCACTCCGGAAAGGTCGGCCGGCACCTGCAGCTGCTGGTAGAGATCGGTTCCCCACACGGTGACCGTGCCGTCGGCGTGCACCGCCGCAGAGTTGTCGATGCCTGCCGCGATGCTGATCGCCGGGGCGAGGTCGGCGGGGGTCGACGACTGTCGTCGGTTGTCGTAACCCCACGACACGACCGAGCCGTCGGGGCGGATGGCCACGTTGTGCCAGCGCCCAGCGGTGATCATGACGGCCTCGCCGAGAGACCCAGGCAGTCGGTCTTGCCCGAAATCTCCTCTACCCCAGATGCGCACAGAGCCGTCAGACAGGAGAGCGAGACTGTGACCGTCGCCTGCCGCGAGCTGGACGACCTCGCCCAGGTCGGCGGGAACATCGGTGGCGCCTTCTTCGCTGCGCCCCCAGGCGACCACCGTGCCGTCGTCGCGAAGAGCGAGCGTGTGCGACCCTCCTGCGGCGAGCTGCACGACGTTGCTGAGCCCGGCGGGCACGGACGACTCGCCCTGGGTATCGCGGCCCCATGCGACGACGGTGCCGTCAGCGCGCAACGCCACCGTGTGGGCGCCGCCGGCAACCACTTGCACGACGTTGGTGAGCCCCGGAGGCACGGTGGCCTGTGCAGACTCATTCTCGACGTCGTCTTGCGGCCTGAAGATGTTGCCGCCCGACGCAGTGACGGTGCCGTCGGCGTGCAATGCCATGTTGTAGTTCGGCCCGACGGCGATCTGTACGACATCATTCGCCGAACCCACTTGCAGTTCGCCGAACTCATCGCCTCCCCACGCCGTGAGGCTGCCGCCTACTGCTGCGGCCGGGAGCGCCGGGCTGAGAACGAGCAACCCGACAAGAGCGAGGGTCGCGGTGCGGGAGCGTCGAGGTGCGGGCATGAGCGGGCCTCCAGGGGTGTGAGGCAGGCGGGGGTTCTGCCTCCTGAGACGACCGACCTTCACCCGGGAATGTCGACAGCGCCTCGTTTTCATCGTAGAACACCGAGCGCCAGATGAACATAGCTCGACGCACTAGTCGCAGGGCTCGCTGAGGGGTTAGATGAGCCTCATGCCTCTCACCGAGCACGAGATCGACGCCCTTGCCGCTTCGCGATCACCGTTCACGGGCGTCGTCAGCATCGACGTGGCCGGCGAGCCCGAGTTCGTGAAGGCCTATGGCTTCGCGCATCGCGCGCACCAAGTGCCGAACACCCCCGACACGCGCATTGCGATCGCAAGCGGCAGCAAGGCGTTCACGGCGCTCGCGGTCATGAGTCTTGTGGAGGAGGAGGTGCTCGCCCTCGACACACCGGTGCGCAGCATCCTGAACAGCGATCTGCCGCTCATCGACGACCGCGTGACGATCGAGCACTTACTCACTCACCACAGCGGCATCGGCGACTACATCGACGAAGACGGCGACTTCGAGGTCGACGACTACGTCATGCCGGTGCCCGTGCACACGCTCGACTCGACCGAGGCGTTCGTGCCGGTGCTCGACGGCTTCGCGCAGAAGTTCGCGCCGGGGGAGCGCTTCGCCTACTGCAACGGCGGCTACATGGTGCTCGCGCTCGTCGCCGAGCGGACGAGCGGCACGTCGTTTCACGACCTCGTGCAGTCGCGCGTCTTCGATCGGGCGGGCATGTCGCGAACGGCATATCTTCGGTCAGACGACCTGCCGGCGGATGCTGCGCTCGGCTACATGGACGATGAGGGCAACCGCACCAACGTGCTGCACCTGCCCGTGCGCGGCAACGGCGACGGCGGGGCTTTCACGACCGCGGGCGACCTCACCCTCTTCTGGCGCGCGCTGCTTGACGGGCAGATCGTCTCGAGCGAGACGGTCGCCGAGATGATGCGCCCCCGCGCGGTCGTGCCCGATGAGGGCATGCGCAGTGGCATGGGGCTCTTCCTGCTCGAGCACCACGATGCGCTCGTCATCGAGGGCTACGACGCGGGGGCATCCTTTCGCAGCACGCACGACCCGGCGACTCAGCGCACGTTGTCCATTCTCGGCAACAGTTCTGAGGGCGCCTGGACGCTCATCTACGAGCTCGGCATCGAGGCCTGAAACCGCTCAGCGCGAGCTGTTCGCCGTGCGCCCCCGCACGATGCCGATGAACTCATCGACCAGGGGATGCGCCCCCGCGGTCGGCCACACGAGCGAGATCGCGGTGTCGGGCGCGTCGGCCAGCGGTCGGGCGACGACATCTTTGCGCGAGTGGGCGCGGGCCACCGACTGGGGCATGACGGCAACGCCGACATTCGCGGCGACGAGCTCGACGGCATCGTCGCCGCTGCCGCTGTGCAGATCGACCGGCAGCACGGTCACCTCGTCGAGCGCGGTCAGCTCGGCGAGCGTCAGGTCGTCGAGACCCGCGACGAGCGATCCCTTCGGGGTCACGACGACCGGCGCCTCGCGGTAGAGCACGATCGCGTGCCGCTCCTCGTCGGCCGCGACGTCGCGCAGTAGCGCCATGTGAGCGGTGCCCTCCGCGAGCGCCGCAAGCGCAGCATCCTGCATCATCGGGGTCAGGTCGAGGCGGCCGCGGGGCCGGCGTTCGCGCCAGATGCGTTCCCACTTGCCCGGAGTCACACCGGGAACGAAGGCGACGCGCAGCGGGTCGGGGCGCGGTTCGGGCATGGGCCCAGGCTACCCGCGCGACTGCGAGGTGCCGCCCTGCCGTACCCTCGAGAGCATGACCGACCCCGAGCGCGAAGACCGCCGACAGCAGCCGAAGCCGAAGAAGGAGCAGCTGCTGAGCCCGGCGACGGCCGCGAAGAAGCTCGGCCTCTACCTGCCGGCGACGCCGGACGAGTTTCAGGCGACCCCGATCACGCGCACCGAGATGCAGGCGCTGAACGACAGCCCGCCCGAGTGGCTCACGACGCTGCGCCGCGATGGCCCGCACCCGCGCGACGAGGTCTCTCGTCGCCTCGGCGTGTCGAACTCGGCGCTCGCCCGCGCCGGCGTGAGCGATCACATGACGACGACAGAGATTCGCGCCCTGCTCGACGAGCGGCCCGAGTGGCTCGTGGCCGAGCGCGAGAAGCACGCGCCCGGCACGGGGCGCCCGCCCGGAACCGCGGTCGGCGAACGACCGGCCTCGGTGAGCAGCACGATCGACCTCGACGACGACGACGACGCTGACGACGCGCGGTGACCTCGAGCCGGCATCCGCTCCCCGCTCGGGCCAGCCGAGCGGCTAGTCGGCCTGCAACAGCTCGATGAGCAGCGAGGCCGACACGGCCTGCGTGCCGCCCGCGAGCGGCGTGATCGTCAGAGCCGTGCTGTTGCTCGCCGGGTTGCGCACGGTCAGCACCTGATTGGCCGACGTCGTCTCGACGAGCGTCATGATCGTGATCTGGCTTGTGCCCGTGGCGCGACCGGCCGCGGTGTAGGCCAGCTCAATGTTGTCGAGGGCGAGGATCAACTGCCCTGCTTCGGAGACCGAGACCTGCACGCTGACCCGGTAGACACCCGGCGAGGCAAGGGTGAACGAGGAGGCGGTGAGTCGCGACACGGCCGCATCGGTCGACGGCCCGTTCTGCGGAAACTCCACGTCGGTGCCGATCGCAACGGCAGAGGTGTTGTCGGCGGGCATGAGCGCGTAGAAGAGCGCGGCCTGCACGGTGCCGTCGGCGCCGGCGGGGCCCTGAATGCCTTGAATGCCTTGAATACCCTGCGGGCCCTGAGGGCCGGCAGCTCCCTCCGGTCCGGGGTCGCCCTGCGGGCCGGCTGGCCCCTCGGCTCCGGCGGGGCCGGTCGCGCCGGCAGCACCTGGAGCGCCCTTGGCTCCGGCTGCGCCGGCTGCACCTGTGGCGCCAGTCGCTCCGCGCGGTCCCGTGGGGCCCATCGCGCCCTGTTCGCCGGGTGCGCCGTCAACGCCGTCTGCACCTGCTTGACCTTGAGCGCCGGCCGGTCCGGCGGGTCCGGGGGAGCCGTCCGCGCCGGGCGCACACGCGGTGAGCCCGAAGAGGGCTGTAGTCAGCACGAGCACGATCGACAGTCTGGACCTGCGCATGACGGCTCCTTTGAGGGTGGCAGCGTGTGGGCCGACCCTAGCAGTGAGCCTCTGTCGACAGGGGATGCGCGTGGTGACGTGGTCGCTCAGCGAACAGGCGCAGCATCAGCCGCAGCATCTCTGCGTGTTCTCGCCCCCATCCAGACGACGGCTGCGCCCGGCAGCACGGCGACGAGCCCCAGTAGCCCGAAGAGCACACTCGTCGCGAGGCTCTCGCTCACGGCCGCGCCCGCGAGCGGCAGCAGCGCAGCGGCGGCACCCTCGCGCAGTCCCCAGCCGCTGATCGTGATCGGAATCAGCATGGTGAGCAGAATGAGCGGCACGAGCGCGACGATCGCCCCGAACGGCAGGATGAGCCCGACCGCGAGGGCGCTGAACGCGAAGGCGGCCAGGATGCTCGCCGTCGTTCCGGCGCTGAGCAGCAGCTGGGGCAGCCAGAGTCGCCGGCCGACGAGGGCGATGGCCGCCGTGCGCGAGAGCTCGGCGACGCGCGTGCCGAAGCGCCCCGGCACGAACCGGGCGGCGAGCAGCACCCCGACCACGCCCAGCGAGACGAGGGTGATCGTGGCGGCGAGAGCGAGCATCCACCCTGGCCATTCCAGACCGCCGGGAATCAGGGTCGTGACGGCGACCGCGATGATCATCGTCGCGAGCACGGCGACCTGGCCGGCGAAGCGCTCGACGACCACCGCTTGCGCCGAGATCGTGAGCCCGGCCTGCTCGCGGCTGCGCACGGCGCGCCCGGCGTCGCCGACGACTCCGCCGGGCACGGTCTGGTTGACGAGCTGGGCGAGGTAGTACTCGCGCAGGGCGTGCCCGCGACTCAGCGAGAGCCCGAGCGCGCCCGCGGTGAGCCTCCAGCGCTCGGCGGCGAGCACCGTGTGCAGGGTGAGGGCGGCGAGAGCCGCGAGCATGAACCAGGGGTTCGCGGCGAGCAGCACGCGCAGGGCGTCGGCCCCGTCGGCGAGCTGCCAGAGCAGCACGAGCAACCCGACCGTGACGACCGCCTGGGCGAGGCGGACGAGCGCCCGTGGGGCTAGGCCTTGCGGCGCCACAACCACACGATGTCGCGGCCGAACGACCAGGCGAGGGCGCCGAGCGTGCCGACGATGAGGGCGAAGGCGAGCGGCGCCGGCACCCACGGCGACTGAAGCACGATGAGCACGATGAGCTGAATGACGCAGATGACCTTGCCGCTGTAGCGCGGGGGGAGCGACCCGTAGAGCCAGGGCCAGATGGCGCCGGCCACCCAGAACAGGTAGCGCGGCAGGCCCAGGGCGATCACGAGCCAGGGGGCGCCGCCGAGCGCGGCGAGCAGGGCGAGAACGAGGGCGAAGACCGAGTCGACCTCCATGTCGAAGCGTCCGCCGAAGTCAGACGAGAGCCCTTGTCGTCGGGCGAGCCAGCCGTCGACCCCGTCGAGGCTCAGCGAGATCGTCGCTATGACGATGATCGCGAGCGGGGCATGGGCGAGCCCCACGAGCGGGATCACCAGAGCGGACACGAAGGCGAGGCGCAGCAGCGTCACGGCATTGGCGAAGCCGAGGCGTGCGTGCGGATGATGACGTCGCAGCTGCCAGGCCGCCACACCCGCGGCAGTGATGAAGGTGCCGATGCCCACCGCGATGGCGAGGGCACCGGCCGACCCGAAGGCGCCCACGCCCAGCCCGGCGACCACCGCGACCCCGACCGGCGCCAGCACGGCGAAGCGTCGCACGGGCGTGTCGGTCGGTCGCAGCGGAAACCAGCGCCAGACGCGGGCGTCAACGGTCGTCATGTCAGCTGGCCGCGACGTCGTCGCGCTTCGGCAAGACCCAGTCTCTGCGCGGGTAGTGGCAGGTATAGCCGTTGGGGTGCTTCAGCAGGTAGTCCTGATGCTCCTCCTCGGCCTGCCAGAACGGACCCGCGGGCTCGATCGTCGTGACCGCCCTCGACGGCCACCGGTGCGACGCGTCGACGTCGGCGATCGTGTCGCGCGCGACCTGCTCTTGCTCGGGGCTGAGCGGGAAGATCGCCGAGCGATAGCTCGTGCCGACGTCGTTGCCCTGCCGGTTGCGCGTCGACGGGTCGTGAATTTGGAAGAAGAACGCCAGAATGTCGCGATAAGTCGTGGCTGTCGGGTCGAAGACGATCTCGACCGCTTCAGCGTGACCCGGGTGGTTGCGGTAGGTCGCATGCGCGTTCGCGCCGCCCGTGTAGCCGACGCGTGTGCTGAGCACGCCCGGCTGGCGCCTGATCAGGTCTTCCATGCCCCAGAAGCAGCCTCCGGCGAGCACGGCGGTCTCTGTGCCGGGGGTGCGCGTGAGGGCACCGGTGCTGATGTCGACGATGTCGGTCATGATGCGTCCTTCGTGAAGAGGGTGGTGTACTGCCCGTAGCCTTCGGCCTCGAGCTGGTCGACGGGGATGAAGCGCAATGCGGCCGAGTTCATGCAGTATCGCAAACCTCCCTTATCGCGGGGTCCGTCGTCGAACACATGGCCCAAGTGGCTGTCGGCTCCGGATGACCGCACCTCGACGCGCGTCATAAAGAACCCGCGGTCGGTCTTCGTGGTGATGGCGCCCGGCTCGACGGGCTTCGTGAAGCTCGGCCAGCCCGTGCCGCTGTCGGACTTGTCGAGCGAGGTGAACAGGGGCTGCCCCGAGACGATGTCGACATAGAGGCCTGCGGCCTTGTTGTCGTGGTACTCGTTGTGGAAGGCCGGCTCGGTGCCGTCGTTCTGCGTGACCTTGCGCTGCATCGGCGTGAGGCGGTCGATGGCCTCGGGGGTGGCGCGGTAGTCGGTGGTCATGGTGGCTCCTCTCGAGCAACAGGTTCTACTGAGCAGAACGCTCGAGAGGTCGATCTGGTTCCGCAGTGGGCAAACTCTCAGCATCGATCGCACCGGCAAGAGGCGATGCCGTGACCGGCACCTCACCGCGCCGGTCGGGCAGGGTCACGAACCAGCAGCCGACGAGGATCAGGGCGAAGCCCAGCAGGGTGAACGGCGTGACGGCCTCGCCGAGAACGAGCGCACCGGCCACGACGGCGACAGCCGGGTTGACGTACGTGATGGCTGACATGCGGATCGGTCCGATCTCGGCGACGAGGGCGAACATCAGCAGGAAGGCGACGGCGCTGCAGAGCACGGCCAGCACGACCACTGACGTGATCACGGGCGGCGACGGCACCTCGACGGGCCAGCCCCCGGTGATGCCGACGACGGGCAGGTAGATGAGCGCGGCGAGCCCGAGCGCGAGCGCCATGACCCCGACCCCGGGCACGTCGTGCAACCACTTCGCGAGAATCACCGGGCCGAACGAGTAGCCGAGCACGACGAGACCGAGCAGGGCGACGCTGCCCAGATCACCGCCGCCCAGGTCGAACCCCACGACGACCGCGACCCCCGCCATGCCGATGACGATGCCCACGGCGTTGAGAGCCCGGATGCGGTCGCTGCCGCCCATCACGAACACCACGCCGATGGCGACGATCGGGATGCTCGCCAGCAGCAGCCCCGTCGTCGAGCTCGGCAGGCTCTGCTCGGCGGCGTTGAGCGCATACCAGGGCACGACGAGCTCGACGATCGTGAACGCGAGCAGCGGCTTCCAGCGCCGCAGCACGGGCGCGAGGGCACGTCGCCGAGCCGCGATCGGCAGCAGCAGCGCGGCGGCGATGGCGCACCGTGCGAGCACGAGGAATTCGGGGCTCAGCTCGACGATGGCGATCTTGATGAACAAGTAGGGCACGCCCCAGATGACGCCGAGCGCGGCAAAGAGAATGAATCCACGTCGGGTCATGCGTTTATCATCCCGCAGCCGCGAGGCTACGCGTGCACGGGGCCGCAGAGGCGTACTCTGGCGCCGTGGTGCACCCCAGCAGCCGCCAGGCACGGGCGGCCCGCCGACGCCGCAAGCGGGTCGCCGCGGCCGACAACGACCTCACGCCGGCCGAGTGGGCGCGACTGCAAGAGCTGTGGGGTGGCTGCGCCTACTGCGGCGCGATCGATCGACCCCTGCAGCGCGACTGCGTGCAGCCGATCGCGCGCGGCGGGCGCTACACGCTCGACAACATCGTGCCCGCGTGCGGGTCGTGCAACGCCAGCAAGTCGAACAGCGAAGTGACGAGCTGGATGCGGCGCACGCGCCGCGATGAGCGCGCGTTTCTCGAGCGGCTGGTGGTCGTGCGCGCCGCACTGGCGTCGTCGTCGACTGAAGCCTGACGGCTCGCGCAGGGCGAGGCCTGCCATGCTCATGCGATGCAACGACAGATTTCGGCCGAGCTCTCACTGACAGCAGCCGGCCCCGCGCGCATGGTGCTGTCGATCGCGGCCCACAGTTCGGTCGAGACGAGCGACGAGCACCTGAGCGTGACGCTCGAGGGTGCTGAGCTGCCCGTCACCGAGATCGTCGACGCCTATGGCGCTCGGCTGCATCTCGTCGACGTGACCGAGGGCGATGCGCACGTGAGCTATCGCGCGACGGTCGTCAGCGCCGCGGCGCCGATCACGGCGACCCCGCTCGACGAGATCGTCTTCATGCGCCCGAGCCGCTACGCCGAATCCGACTCTCTCGCTCCGACCGCCGCGCGCGAGTTCGGCGGGCTCACCGAGACCGAGCTGCTCTTCGGGGTGAGCTCGTGGGTGGGGCAGCACCTGCAGTACGTGCCGGGGTCGAGCCTGCCGACCGACGGAGCCGTGCGCACCCTGCTCGCGCGCCAGGGCGTGTGCCGCGACTACGCCCACCTCGTTGTGGCCCTGCTGCGCTCGATGAACGTGCCCGCTCGCCTGGTGTCGGTCTATGCGCCAGGGCTCGAGCCCATGGACTTCCACGCCGTCGCCGAAGCTGCGATCGATGGTCAATGGTTCGTCGTCGATGCCACGGCACTCGCTCCGCGGTCGTCGCTCGTGCGCATCGCCTCGGGGCGCGACGCCTCAGACACGGCGTTTCTCACGACCCATGGTGCGGCCGTCACCCTCCACGACGTCACCGTGACTGCCGTAGTCGACGACCTGCCTGCCGACGACCTGACCCAGCTCGTCTCGCTCGGTTAGCGCGCGCGACGACTCAGCGGACGGGGATGACCTCGGGGCGCTCGAACCACTCGCGATCGGCGCTCAGAACAGGCAGTTGCAGTCGAGCCCCGAGAGCGATGCAGAACCGATCGGCGAGCGACAGTGTTGACCCGGTCGTCCAGAGCGCAGCAGCAGCCTCGGCATCGTCTGTCGTGACCGAGACGATCTGGAGAGGGAATCCCAGCAAGAGCGTCCGCGCGAGCTCCCAGGCATCAGTTCGTCGCACCTTCTGAGTAACCTCTGACCAATTGACGGCGGAGATCACCCCTCCGTCCTGAAGTGAGGCGCGGACGAGGTCAGCTCCGGGCTCGTCCTGCAGATAGGCGAGAACGGCGGAGGAGTCGACGACGATCACGGGACGAACGACTGACTCTCGTCGTCACGCGCGGCGTCGCGACGACGGTCGCTGAGCAAGCCGCCCAGCAAGTCGTGCCCAGCAAGTCGAGCACGCACGAGGCGTTCGACAGTGGTGCGGTCAGCGAGCAGCACGCCAAGCTCTGTGTCGAGCGCGACCAGCGCCGACCCTTCGACCCACTGATGACGCGCACGAATAGCCGCAGGAACAACGATGCGGCCCTTGTTTCCCACCACAACTGCAGTCGTGTCACTCATGATGCCACGGTACCACTTCGCGCGGTGTGCGAGTCAGTTGCGCGCACGAGGCTCGCGGCATGGCCCGCGTTCTCGCCCCGCTCATCGCGCTCGTGCTCGGGCTGTGCGTGCTCGCGGGCGCGGCCGGCGCTGCGGTCGCACCGTTCTTCGTGCAGATCGTGCAGCTCGCGGCCGATGAGCTCGAGTCGTTCGACGAAGGCTTCTTCGAACCGAGCGCCGAGCGAGCCGACGGGCCGCAGGGGCCGACCGAGTTCGACAGCGACCTCGGCGAGGTGCAGGTCTTCGACGTGCTCGCCGACGGCACGCTCGAGCCGGCCGCGACGGGAGTGGCCGCCGAGGTCTGGGACCAGTTCGTGCGCATGGTGGGGGCCGACGTGGCGGGCGGCTCGATCATGCAGTACCGGGCTGGCGACGCGCCCCGCAGCGATCTGCTCGCCTACGTCTACCAAGACCTGAACCCGCAGTACTGGACTCTGGCGGTCAACCTCGCGACCGCCGACGACCCGCAGCTGATGGTCGCGACGCTCATTCATGAGTACGCACACGTCTTCAGCTTCGACGACGAGGATTTCGACCGGAAAGCCGCGTCGTGCGCGACCCTCGATCTGTTCGAGGGATGCGCGGCGCCCGACAGCTACCTCTATGCGTTCTACGACCGCTTCTGGAGCGGCTACACCGATGCTGTCGACGTGGAGAACCTCGATGCCGACGCGGCATGGGAGTTCTATCTCGACAATGAGGACGACTTCGTGAGCGACTACGCGGCGACGAACCTGGGGGAGGACTTCGCCGAGTCGTTCATGACCTACGTCATCGAGGAGTCGTTCGACGGCCCCGGGATCGCCGCCCAGAAACTGCGGTTCTTCGAGCAGTACCCCGAGCTCGTCGAGCTGCGGGAGCACATTCGCGACGAGTTCGGCGTCGAGCTCGGGTTGCGCTGAGGGAGCCATTGGCGCACGCTGGTGATGCGCTGAGTGCGGGGGCGAGAGTGCCCGAATGCATGTAGCGTGATTCACCTATCGCACCCTGGGAGGCGTCGAACCCGCTGTGGACCATAGTTCCGCACCATTTCGCACCACCGTCGTCATCGTGAGCGTCACCCGATGATCGAGACCGTTCTGAGCCTGCTGCTCGGCGTCGTCGTGATTCTGGCGATTATTGCCGCGAACGGATACTTCGTCGCGCAAGAGTTCGCCTACATGTCGGTCGACCGCACCCGGTTGGCCGCGCGGGCGGCTGAGGGCGATAAGGCCGCCCAGCGAGCCCTGAAGGTCACCAAGCGCACGAGCTTCATGCTCTCGGGGGCCCAGCTCGGCATCACCATCACGGGCCTGCTCGTCGGCTTCGTCGCCGAGCCGCTGATCGGCGAGTCGGTCGGTGCGCTCTTGGGCGGGATCGGCGTGCCAGCGGGCGTCGCCATCGCCATCGGCACGTTCGGCACTCTGGCGATCGCCACGGTCGTGCAGATGATCTTCGGCGAGCTCTTCCCGAAGAACCTCGCCATCGCGAGCCCCGAGCCGCTCTCGCGTGCGCTCGCACGATCGACCCTCTTCTACATGACCGTCTTCGGATGGCTCATCAGCTTCTTCGACAAGTCGGCGAACCTGCTGCTGCGTGCGCTGCGCATCGAGCCCGTGCACGACCTCGACGTGAGCGCCTCGGCCGACGACCTGCCGCACATCATCGCCGACTCGCGCGACAGCGGCGACCTGCCGGTCGAGCTCTCCCTCATGATCGACCGCATTCTCGACTTTCCGCAGCGCGACGTCGAGCACGCGATGATTCCCCGCTCGCAGGTAGACTGGGTGCGGCCCGAGACGACGCTCGTCGAGTTGCGCGAGCTCATGGCCCGCGCGCACACGCGATACCCGGTGATCGATGCCGACGATGCGCCCGTCGGGGTCGTGCACCTGACCGATGTGCTGACCCGGCTGGACGACGAGCACGTCGAGGCCTCGGTCTCGTCGATCATGCGCCCGGCGACGGTGCTGCCGACCCTGATGCTGCTGCCGGATGCTCTCACGCAGTTGACCCGCGCGAAGAACGAGATCGCCTGCGTGATCGATGAGTACGGCGGATTCGCGGGGGTGCTGACGCTCGAAGATCTGGCCGAGGAGGTCGTCGGCGAGATCACCGACGAGCACGACGTCGAGTTCGGCGAGCTCGTGGTGCCCGATGGCGACGGCGTGTGGATCATGGACGGCGACGTGCACCTCGATGAGGTGGAGCGCGCGCTGGGTCGCGACCTGCCGCGCGGCGACGTCGAGACGATCGCCGGTCTGCTCATCTCCGAGCTCGGGGCCTTGCCGGTCGAAGGCGACACGGTGCGCGTCGACCTTCCCGTCGACCCCGCCGACCTTGTCGCGAACGATCCTGTCGTCTACCGCCTCGATGTCGATGTGCTGCGCGTCGAGCGCCACGTGCCCACCGAGGTGCGCGTGCGGCTCGTCGAGATCGCCGACACGGAGGGCGACCGATGACCGACTGGCTCTTCGTCACAGTGGCGACCGGAGCGCTCATCGTCTTGAGCGCCATCTTCGTCATCATCGAGTTCGCGCTGCTCGGTGCGCGTCGGCACCGCCTCGAAGAGCGCGCGGTCGAGAGCCGTTCGGCTCGCGCAGCGCTCAAGGGGATGAACGAGCTGACGGTCATGCTCGCCGGTGCGCAGCTCGGCATTACGGCGTGCACGTTCGCGCTCGGTGCCATCACGAAGCCCGCCGTCGACGCCTGGCTCGGGCCGCTCTTCACCTCGTGGGGGCTCGTCGAGTGGGCGTCAGACGCGACCGCCTTCGCCCTGTCGCTCTTCTTCGTCACCTTCCTGCACCTCGTGGTCGGCGAGATGGCGCCGAAGTCGTGGGCGATCGCGCATCCGGAGACGTCGGCCATGGCCATCGGCATCGTGTCGCGCGTCTACGTGTGGCCGCTGCGCCCGCTGCTCAACTGGGTCAACAGCATCGCGAACCGTCTCGTGCGCGCCACCGGCGTCGAGCCCGTCGAGAGCGCGGCGGTCGGCGGTCAAGACATCGCGACCATCCGGCAGCTCGTCGAGCACTCGGCGAAGGTCGGCACGCTCGAGCCCGAGATGCAGCAGCAGATCTCCGGACTCATCGACCTCGGAACCCTGCCGGTCGAGGCGCTGCTCGTGCCCGACGCGGTTCCGACGCAGGTGCGGCCCGAGGCCACCGTCGCCGACGTGCGGGCCGCCGCCCTCGAGTCGGGTCACTTGCGCATTCTGGTCGTGGGCGATGACGGCGCGACGCCGTCGGTCGTGCACGTGCGCGACACCCTGCTCGAGCCCGCATCGCGACCGGCGATCGAGCTGGCTCGCGCCGTCTTCGTGCTCGACGCGCAGACGCCCGTGTACGAGGCGCTCGCACGCATGCGCGAGTCGAGCGTGCAGCTCGGCATCGTCATGGGTGCCGACGGGGTGCGCGGGGTCGTCACGCTCGCCGACATTCTGCGCCGCGTGCTGCCTGTCGGCACCGACGCCTGACGCCGTCTAGGGCTGCAGCTCGAGCCGCATCACGAGCCGTCGCTTCGTGGGGTGCGAGACCTCGACGAATCCCGCAGCGACGAACGCTCCGACGGGGCCGACGCTGAGCTCGTCCCAGGTGATCTCGGCCCCGCCGGTCAGCATCGGGTAGCCCTCGATCGCCCGAGCGCCCCGCTCTCGGGCGTGGTCGACACTGGCTCGCACGAGGTCGTAGGTGAGCCGTTGCCCGCGGAAGCCGCGGCGCACGACGAGGCACGCGACGGCCCACACGGTGTCATCGTCCTTGTCTTCTGTGCGATCGGCCCAGGGCACGGGCGAACCGCGCAGGCGGCGGAAGGCGGTGCGGGCATCCACCGCCGCCCAGCCGGCCGGTTCACCGTCGACGTAGGCCACGATGCCCGCCGTCGACGCAGGCGTGCGGTCGGTCGCGGGGTCGACGGGGGAGTCGCACCCGACCGCATCGCGCAGCACGGCAGCGCGCTGCTCGACCGGCAGCGCGTACCACTCGCGGTCGCCGAGGCGCTGACGCGTGCACTGGCAGCGCCCGGCCGTGCCCGTGAGGATCGCCTGCAGGTCGTCCCAGCTCGCCTCGTTCGCCGCCACGATGCGGATGCTCGGCTCGCCCATGCGCGTCAGGCTAGCGCGGCGTGCACGAACGTCTGCAGATCGTGGCTCGGCAGCAGAAGGGTGCTGCGCACGCGCATTCTGCAGACGTTAGTGCACACGTCCCTCCGGCCGAGCGGGGTGCGCGCCGTCGGTAGGCTGGAGCCGTGTCCAAACGCGGCCCCCGACGACACCGCGGGGGATGTTTGGAC
>SXMG01000031.1 GCA_005778835.1 Actinomycetota bacterium | reverse complement strand
GGTGAGGCAAGTGGGTCGGCCGATACGCCGGGTTCTGTTCCAGGAATCGCTTCCCTTCGACGGCCATCTCTCTCGGGACGACGTTGCCGTCGCCCTCTAGCGGTCTACCCGACACCTCGGCGAGCAGCGTCAACGGTGTCTGTCTGACCTTGCTCCGGGCGAGGTTTACCCAGCGAGCCCGATCACTCGGGCCCCTGGTGGTCTCTTACACCACCCATTCACCCTTACCGCCGGCCGAAGCCGGAGGCGGTCTGCTCTCTGTTGCACTTTCTCGCGCATTTCTGCGGGTGGGTGTTACCCACCGCCCTGCTCTGCGGAGCCCGGACGTTCCTCGGCGGAGTCGTTCCCCTCGCGGGGCGTGCCTCCGACGCGGCCGTCTGGCCGGCCCACTTGCGCTCTCAGGATACGCGCGTCTCGGGCTAGGGCGCGCGGTGTCGCCCCCGCACGGGCAGAGTGCCCGGCAGCAGCAGCGTTGATCGGCCCCGAATCGGGCGCCGGTAGTTGCGGCGGATGCTCGACATCCAGAGCCGCATGACGTCGTTGAGGTCGGTGACCGTGTCACCGTGCTGCTCGGTCTGAAACGCCTCGACCGGCACCGATTCAACCGGCGCCCCAGAATGGGAATTCAACGGCAACGACACGATCAGACGACCTTCCCTGGGCGGATGGAGATGCCGCCGGGGTCTCGGGCGTGTTGTCAGGCTACCGCCGCGCGCAGTGGATTACCGGTATCGGCAGGTCACGATCAGACTGTCAATGCGAGGGCCTTGCCCGGGGGAGCCTACGGCGCAGCAGGTTCGCGCTGAGCACGCTGCGCGTTGATCTGCACGAAGATGTCGTCGAGCGTGCGGGCCGCGACCTGCTGGGCGACGTCGCGCAGCGTCATGTGGTGCGACCGCGCGTAGTTGCGCAAGGCGCTGAACGCCTCGTCCATGTCGAGCGAGGCGACCGCAGCGAGCACACCCTTCGCCTGCTCGATGAGCACGCGACTCTCGAGAGCACGCTGCAGCTGCTCGTTCAGAATGTGGGTCTCGCGGATGCTGCGCTCTTGCAGAATGCCGATCGTGGCGATGTCGGCAAGCGCCTGCGCGATGAGGGCATCCTGCTCGGTCGGTGCGCCGACCTCGGTGCTGAAGAGGTTCATGGCGCCGAGCACCTGCCCGCGCAGGCGCATGGGCGTGGCGAAGACGGCGCGAAAGCCCTGTTCGAGCGCGGCGGCCTGAAAGCTCGGCCACTCTCCGCCATCGGCCTCCATATCGGGCACGGTGATGGCGATGCCCTGCCGGAAGCTGTCGACGCACGGCCCGGCGCCGGCGCTCAACTGGATGACTTCGACGAACTGCGCCTGCTCGCTCGTGGACGCCACGAGCTGCAGCTCGCCCGCTTCGTCGGCGAGCAGGAGGCCGCCGGCGTCGACATCGAGCAGATCGACGCATTCGGTGACGAGCGTGTGCAGCAGATCGATGATGTCGAAGTCAGCGATGAGCGTGTCGGCGACCGTCACGAAGGCATCGGCGACTCGGCGTTCCCGCGAGATCTCGCTCATGTGGATTCCTTTGATGAAGGATGCACGGCCCCGCCTGGGCCAGGCGGCGATCTGAGCACGGGGTACACGACACGCCTGTCTGCGCGCCGAATGGGGCCGAGTCTACGCCCTTCTCGACCGATCTGCGGGCGGTGCCCCTACACTGGCCTCTCCGACGCTCTCGCCCATCGTGGTGGCGTTCCGCCGGTCTAACCGGGCGGGAGCCATCGTGGCAGAGCAGCACCCGCCCGACACTGCGCAGGCTGGGCACCCCAGTGAGTGGGGTCTGTGCGAACCGTTCATGGTCCAACTGCCCATCACCGGCGCGGTCATCTCGATCGTCGATCGCAGCGGCCACCGCGCGACGATCGCCTCGACCGACCCCGTCGCCTCCCGGTGGGACGAGCTCGAACTCGAGCTCGGCACCGGCCCGCTCACCGACGCGACGGCGCAATCGGCCCCGCAGCTCGTGGGCGACGTGCGGGCAAGCTCGATGAACCCCGTCGTCGGCTCACAACTCGCGCGCCTGGGTGTTCGGGCACTCTTCGCCTTCCCCCTCACGATGGGTCTCGCCACGGTCGGAGTCGTCGGCTTGTATCGCAATGACGTCGGCGCCCTGCAGTCCGATGCCGTGGGCGTCGCTCTCGGCCTCGCCCGGTGGGCGACGGTTCCCGCCGTGCGCGCCGCCGTGCACGAAGCGTCTCGAGACGGCGCCGCCGAATCCAGCACGACCGTTCCTGGCATTCGACGCGAGGTGCATCAGGCGACGGGGATGCTCAGCGCTCAGCTCGACATCTCGACGAGTGAAGCCTTCGCGCGCCTGCGGGCCTACGCGATCTCGAGCGAGCGATCGATCACCGCTGTGGCGCAAGACATCATCTCCGGAGCGATCGACTTCCTCGACCTCGACTGACGGGCCGCCGGTCAGGAGGGTGCGTCAGCGCGAGAACGAAGCGCGAGCATCCATCGCCTGATTCGCGCACGCGTCGGCGCGCGAGTTCTGCAGGCGGGGCACCCACTCGAAGCGCACCGGAGTGCCGGTGAGCACCTGCCGCGCCTCAGCGGCGAGCTCGGCCATGGCGGGGTGCTTGATCTTCCAGCGGCCCATCATCTGCTCGACGACGAGCTTGGAATCCATGCGGATCGTCAGCGACGCGTCAGGGTCGAGCTCGAGCGCACGCCGCACACCGGCGAGCATGCCGCTGTACTCGGCCACGTTGTTCGTCGCGGTGCCGACCCAGACGCCGACTTCGGCGATGACCTCACCGGTCGCGGGATCGATCACGACGGCTCCCCCGGCCGCGGGCCCCGGGTTGCCGCGCGAGCCGCCATCGGCCTCGACGAGCAGTTCGCGCGTCACAGGCCGCTCTCGTCGGTGCGCACGAGGATGGCGTTCGAATCAGGGCACAGCAGCACGGCATCGGGTGCCGCCGACCGCACGGTGGCGAGATCGCTGCCGGTCAGCTCGACGCCGCTCGCGCTCGACACCCGCGCCCGCAAGTGCGAGGCGCCCGTGCCGTAGCGCTCGCGCTGCTTCTCGTAGAGAGCGATGAGATCGGCGGGCACCTGGGCGACCACGGCGTCGCGCTGCTGCTGCGCCGCAGACCGCTCGTCGGCGATGACCGCGAGTGCGGCGTCTCGAGCGGCGATCGCCTCGGCCACCTTCGCCTGCTGCGCGTCGAGCGCGGCCGTGGCCGACTCGAGCTCGCTCTCGAGCGTCTCGACCTTCTCCATGACCGAGAGCTCGATCTCTTCGAGGTCGCCGAGGCGGGCCCTCAGCGACGCGAGCTCGTGCTCGAGCCCCTGGATGTCTTTGACCGACGAGCTCTGCTGCAGACGGCCGTCGTCGCGGCTGATGCGGGCCTCGACGAGCGCGACATCGCTCTCGACCCGGCCGAGCTCGATGCGGGCGTCTTCGAGCTCGCCCCGACGCTGCACGACGAACTCGCGCATCACCTCGGCCTCGGCGGTCAGGTCGTCGACCACGGTGCGCTCGGGAAGGGCGCGCTCGCGGTGCGAGAGCTGCTGCAGCGTCGTGTCGAGCGCTTGAACATCGAGCAGCAGTCGCTGCGACTCGGGGCTGGCGGTCAAGGCCATGCGGGGGTCACCTCAGGGTTGTTCTCGTCGTTCGGTCAGGGCCTACTGTACGACCACGAAGTCCCAGGGGTCGGTGCGCAGCTCGCTGACCACGACCTCGACGCCGGGCAGTGCCGAACGCAGCTCGTCGGCCGCCGTCTCGAGCCACAGCCACTCGCTCGCCCAGTGCGAGACATCGATCAGGGCAGGCCCACCGGTGACGCGCGCTGTCTCGACGGCCTCGCTCGCGGGGTGGTGCCGCAGATCGGCGGTCACGTAGACGTCGGCACTGCGCACCGCGCTCTCGCCGAGCAGCGAGTCGCCCGCGCCGCCGCAGACGGCTACACGCGTGATGGCCCGGTCGAACTCCCCCGCCACGCGCACGCCCGTCGCTGTGGGCGGCAGGATGCCCGCGAGGCGCCGCGCGAGGGCTCCGAGCGTGGTCGGCTCGGGCAGCGCCCCCACTCGTCCGAGGCCGATGCCGGGCGCGGTCTCGACGATCGGCAGGGCATCCGTCAACCCCAGCAGGCTGGCGAGCCTCGCGCTCGTTCCCGTCGCGACGATGTCGGCATTCGTGTGCGCGCTGTACAGGGCGCAGCCGCCGCGGATCAGCCGGGCGAGCAGCGCGCCCTTCGCGGTCGACTCGGCCACCGTCGTGACGCCGCGCATGAGCAGCGGGTGGTGAACAAGCAGCACCTGGGCATCGAGCGCAACGGCCTCATCGACCGTCTCGGCGACGGCGTCGACCGCGAGCAGAATGCGGGTCACCTCGGCCGCGGGATCGCCGCTCAGCAGGCCCGGAGCGTCCCACGCCTCAGCCCCGTCGAGCGGCCAGAGGGTCTCGGCAGCGGCCGAGACGTCAGCAACCGTCGTCACGGTGTCGCCGGCGGAGCGGGTTGCGCCTCGGCGGGCGGCTCGACCGGCATCTCGACAGGGGAAGCCTCACCCGACGGCACGACGACGGGCTGCGCCTCGACGGCGATGCTCGACGTCGCGGTCTCGCTGCCCTCGGCCAGCGCCGCCTGGCGCTCGGCCGACTGGAGGGCGCGCAGTGCGGGAATACCGGCGACGATCGGCGTGAGCAGGCCGAGCAGCAGAGCGATCGCGACACCGAGATCGGCAGCGGCTAGAGGGTCGTCGAGAGGCACGCCGAGCAGCTGCCAGAGGTACCCCTGCCACTGCAGGCCGGTGACCGCGGCAGTGGTCAGCCCCCAGCCGATGCCCGTCACGACGAGCAGCATGACGGTGTTGACCCAGCGCACCCGTGGGTAGACCCCGCCGCTCGAGAGCAGTGACGGCGAGTGCACCCGGCGCGTGCGGATCATGGTCTCAGCCCCGAAGATGCCGGCCCACGCGGCGACCGGCACTGCGAGCGTCGTCACGACATCGCGGAACAGCGCTGTCACGTCGGGCACGACGAGCGCCAGGGCGACCGTCGCGCCGGCGGCGAGGACGACCGCGATCACGACGGCGACCGTGCGGGGGGTGCGAATGCCCACCGCGAGCAGCGCGAAACCGCCCGAGTAGAACGCGAGCACGGCCGCCGCGAGAAGTCCGAGCGCGACGGCGAGCACGAGCGGCACGGGGTACCAGAGCGGAAGCATGCGCGCGACGATGTCGACGGGGTTGTCGACGAGCCCCTCGGCGACGAAGGGGTTCGACGCGGCCAGCAGAGCTCCCCAGCTGATGAGCGCAAAGGCGGGGATCGTCGCCCCGAACGCCGTGAAGAGCACGGCGGCCGAACCGGCCGTGCCTTTGGCCTGATAGCGCGCCAGGTCGCCGCTGCTGTTCGCCCAGGCGAGGCCGACCACGCTGAACACGAGTACTGCGCCGCTCGCCATGAGCATCCACGGACCATCGGGCACCGAGAGTGCCGTATTGAGGTCGACGTACGGGAGGGTGAGCGCGATGAGCCCGCCGACGAGGATGACGCCGAGCACGGTGACGACCGCCCCGAGCACCGCGATCGCGCGGAAGCCGAGACCGGCGATGACGGCGGCGATGACGAGAGCGGCCGCGGCGATCGCCAGCGAGAGGTCGAGTCGGCTGACGCCCTCGACGACGGAGCCGCCGACGAGCACTTCGGCGACACCGGTGCCGAGCATCCACAGCAGGGCCGCGGCCCAGACCAATCGCGTGACCACGGCGAGCAGAGCGGGAATCACGTTGCCGGCGGTGCCGAAGGTCGCGCGCGAGACGACCATCGTCGGCTGGCCGCTCCACTTGCTCGCGAGCGTGCCGAGCCCGAGGGGCAGGAACGACACCGCGACGCCGATGAGGGCGGCGAGAATCGACTGCCGCAGGCTCATGCCGAGACCCAGGAGCACCGCGCCGAGCGCGACGCTGACGACCGAGGCGTTGACCGCGAACCAGAGCCAGAAGAGGCGGATCGACCGGCCGGTGCGGTGCTCGGCGGGCGTCGGCTCGAGGCCGATGCGCTCGATACGCGGGGCCGCGGCGGGCGCCGAGATTACCGGGGCATCGGTCGATGCGGGGTCGATCGGCATCGCCTCGAGGTCGGCGGCATCGAGCTCGGGCTGCTCCTCCATGCGCCACGGCAGATCGGGCTCGGCGTCGGCAGCGGCCTCCGTCGCGGCGGTCTCCCCCGTCGCGGCATCAGCGGCGGCGAGCAAGGCCTCGAAGGCGGTCGGCGCACTGACCATCGTCGGAGAGCCCTCGGGGGCCGTCGGCTCGACGAGCTCGGGCGGCGCGGGAACCGACCCCGGAGGCGGCGGAACCGCGGTGACGGCCGCACCGAAAGGCGGCGGCGCGTCGGCAAGAGCCAGGTCGAGTTCGGGCCCGGTCGGGGGCACGACAGGCTCGGGCGTCGGCGCGGGCTCAGGTTCCGGTACGGGTTCGGGCTGCGGCGCCACGACTTCGGGCGGCGCGGCAGCCGCGCTCGATGCGACCACGGGGATGACGCCCGTGAACTGCGACCGCACCTCCGAGACGAGCTGCTCGGCCTCGGGGCCGGCGGCTTGACGCACCTGCTGCTCCCACTGGGCGAGCGTGACCGCCTCCTGCTGCCGCAGGGCCAGTTCGCGCTCGACGAGGTCGAGCAGCGAGCTCGTGTCATGGTCGGGGGCATCGAGGTCGGCCGCGGCCAGCAGCTCTTCGTCGGAGAGCGATTGGCGCTGCGGCGGCGCCGGAAGGCCCGGGGCCAGCTCGGCACTCGGCACCGGCTCAGGGCTCGGGGTCGCGCGACTCACGGGCGGCGCCCAGGGGCTCGGTTCCGCCACAGGCGCCGGCTCGGGGCTCGGCACGACGACCGGCTCAGGATCAGGGCCCGGCGTGACGACGGCTTCCGGCTCCGGGCTCTGCACAGGCGGCGACATCGGCGCAGGCGTCGGCTCGACCACCGGCGAGGGTCGCGTGAACTGCTGGGCGAGCGCAGCCGCGAGGGCGTCGTCGTCCGTCGTCGCCGGGTCGTAGCTCACATCGGCGGGCGGGGGCGTGAACGTCGACCGGCGCGGGCCATCAGCAGGCGCGGATTCGGCCCCGTTCGCGGGCTGCTCGTCGTCGACCATGCCCCGATGATAGGGGCGCTATGGCGCGGGGCGCGGTTGCCGAGCCGAGGAGAGCACAGCTACGCCGAGCAAGATCAGCGCGAGCCCGACCCAGCCGAGCGGCTCGAGCCGCTCGCCGACCACGGCGATCGCGAGCAGCGTCGCCACGAGCGGCTCGAGCAGGGTGATCACGGTCACCGTGCTCGAGCGCAGGGCCCTGATGCCCCAGCCGAAGAACACATAGGCGAGGAACATCGGGCCGACCGCGAGGTAGGCGGCGAGGCCGACGTTCTGCAGGCTGCCGAGCAGCGGGGCTCCGACGACGAGCAGCACGATGGCGAGAGGAAGGGCGGCCAGGCCGAACGCAGCCCCCATCGTTGCGCGCCCGGTGTGCCCGCGGCGGACGATCGTGCCCGACGCGAGCGTGAACAGCGCATAGCCCGCTCCGGCGACGAGCCCGAGCGCCACCCCGGCCGGGATCGTCGCGGGGTCGACCGGTGACCCCGAGCCGTGGCCCCCGACCACGAGCAGGGCGACGCCGGCGATGGCGATGCTCGCGCTCAGCATCCACCGTCCTGTCAATCGCTGCCGGTGCAAGCGCCATTCCAGCAGCGCCGCGAAGATCGGGCCGGAGCCGAGCGAGACGACGTTGCCGATCGCGACGCCCGCGAGGTCCATGGCCGCGTAGAACGCCAGGGGGTACGCCACCATGCCCGCCGCGGCCGCGAGCAGCCACGGGCGCACAGCGCTGTCGCGGATGACCGCGAGCGAGCGACGGTGGTTCGTCGCGAACAGCAGCGCCCCGCCGACCACCATCGTGCTCGCGCCGATCGCGAGCGGGCTCACGTCGTCAGAGAAGAATGACGCCGCCGTACCGGTCGTGCCCCACAGCACGCAGGCGGCGACGAGTGCCCAGATAGCGGACGACACGGGCGGCTCCTCGGCTGTTTCAACGGTGCGACGTACAGTGGTCAGCATGACCGAGAACGATCTGCTCGCCCACTGGACGACGGCACGCTGGCACATCATTGTGTCGCAACTGGCCCCCACCTTCCTGCTGGCGGTGACCGTGTGGATGCTCCTCGAGGGTCTCGCCGAGACTCCCCTGCCCGTGCGCCTCGCGGCGGCGGGCATCTTGCTGGCATCGGGCGTGCTCGGCGCGGCCGCGCAGTTCGCCGCAGCGCAGGAGGGCCTCGCCGTCATCGCCCAGCTGCGGGCCCTGCCGACGGTCTCGGCGATCGGAGCCCGCGTGATCGCGAGCGCCCGCGGTGTCGACGTCGTGCGCTTCGTGGGGCCGGCGATCTTCATCGCCGTCTTCGTCGCCCTGCTCTGGGCTCTGTTCCTCTAGCCCGCGCGGGTATCGCGCCGGTAGGCCTGCACGAGCAGAGCGCCGCGCGTCTCGCCCATGCGCTCGATGAGTGCCTCGACCGCTGTCGCCGACACGCCCGAAACGACCAGATCGTCGGGCCCGAGGGCTCGCAACGGCCGGCAGCGCAGACGGATCACCTGCCAGCCTGCCTCGCGCAGCAACTGGTCTTTGCGCCGGTCAGCGCGCTCGCGGCGCCCCACGTGCTCGTCGGCGTTGCGCCCGACGGTGTCGAGCTCGACGGCGATCGCGAGCTCGGGAATGATCACGTCGGGCCACACCTCGAGGTGCCCGAAGAACGGTGAGCGCACGCGCACGGCCGTGCAGCCCAGGTCGACGTCGAGCCGCGCGGCGATGAGCGCGCGCAGTCGACCCTCGGCCGCCGAGGTCGCCCGTGGGGCGCGTTCGCTGCAGAAGGCTTCGCCCGGCCGCACCTCCGCCGCCGATCTCCACAATTCAGGAGGTGCGACCCGGTGAGGGGGCGCGACACGCCGTGCGGGCATCCGTCGGCGGTCTGCAGCCGGCGCATCTCCTGAATTGTGGAGATGCGCAGGGGCGGGGGGCGGGATGCTCGCCGCGGCCCGAGGCCACTTGGGTGCGCTCGGCAGCAGCGAAGGCGTCGAGCAGACCGGGCACCACGAACGGCTCGAGCGCGAACGGCCGGGGCGCCCGCGCTGCTCGGCCGGCGTCGCCACGAACTCGTGCCCGACGGTGCAGACCCACACGAGGTAGACCTCGGCCGCCGGAGGTATCTGCGAGAGCATGAGCTCGCCGTTGCGGTCGGGCCTGAATTGCTCGACGAGGGCCGTGAAGGGCGCCCAGGCTTCGCGGTAGCGACCAATCGGGTAGGGCACCTCAAGCCCGGTGACGCGCTGACGACGCTGCCACCACTGCTCACGACTGACCGGCACGCTTGTCAGGCTAGGTCGCAGTTCTGACACCGCTGCTGGCGATCGACGGTGGGCCCTGAGGGACTCGAACCCCCGGCATCCTCGGTGTAAACGAGGCGCTCTACCAACTGAGCTAAGAGCCCGGAGAGGTCAGACTACCGGCGTCGCTCACAGCGCGTCGAGCGCCTCGCGGTAGGCCGACAGCGGACGCGCTTCTCCCGGGCTCGAGGCGAAGGATGCCCGCACGACGCCCTGCGCGTCGACCAGCACGGTCGCGCGCGTCGCGAAGCCTTTCTCGGGCACGAAGGCGCCGTACCGCTGCGCCACCTCGCCGTGGGGCCAGAAGTCGGCCAGCAGCGAGAACTCGTAGCGCTCCCGCTCGGCGAACTCGCGCAGGGTGGCGGTGGAATCGACCGAGATGCCGAGCAGCACCACGCCGGCCGCCTCGAACATCGCGAGGTTGTCGCGCAACTCGCACAGCTCGCCCGTGCAGGTGCCCGTGAACGCCAGCGGGAAGAACACGAGGGCGACCGCCGAACGGCCCCGGAAGCTCGTCAACGAGACCAATTGACCGTACTGGTCGCGCAGCGTGAAGTCAGGGGCGATCGTGCCCACGGCGGGAAGGGTGGCGGCGCTCATGATGCCCCGATCGGCAGGCTCGGTCCCGCGCCGGAGGTGCCCGGCGAGGGTGACTAGACTCGACAACGCTCGTGCGATTCCCTCCGCCGCAACCCGGCGGGCCGATCGTGCCGACACACTCTGTCTACCACCAGGAAGAGGTCAAGGGTGACGGTCAACGACCAGGATCCGTATTCGGTCGAACACACGGATGCCGATCCGGAAGAAACCGCCGAATGGAACGAATCGCTCGATGCGGTCGTTCACGAACGGGGCCCGCAGCGCGGTCGCGAGATCATGCTCAGCCTGCTGAAGCGGTCGAAAGAACTGCACCTCGGTGTGCCGATGGTGCCCACCACCGACTACTTGAACACGATCGCCCCCGAGAACGAGCCCGAGTTTCCGGGCGACGAGGAGATCGAGCGCCGCTACCGCGCGTGGATCCGCTGGAACGCCGCGATCACCGTGCACCGCGCGCAGCGCCCCGGCATCGCCGTCGGCGGCCACATCTCGACCTACGCCTCGAGCGCCGCGCTCTACGAGGTCGGCAACAACCACTTCTTCCGCGGTCTCGATCACCCAACCGGCGGCGATCAGGTGTTCTACCAGGGCCACGCCTCCCCCGGCATGTACGCCCGCGCCGACCTCGAGGGCCGGCTCACCGAGCACCAGCTCGACGGCTTCCGGCAGGAGAAGTCGCACGCCGGAGAAGGCGGAGGGCTCTCGAGCTATCCGCACCCGCGCCTCATGCCCGAGTTCTGGCAGTTC